>NZ_WBYT01000002.1:0-396372 GCF_013283255.1 Marinobacterium sp. xm-m-383
GCTCGTCAGCAAAGAAGCAAGCTTCTCTCTGTTACCGCTCGACTTGCATGTGTTAGGCCTGCCGCCAGCGTTCAATCTGAGCCATGATCAAACTCTTCAGTTAAAAAGTTCGACAGTCATAAATGACTATCTAAATCTTGCTCAAGAAAAACATTACGCTAAATGAATTCACATATAGGTTGCTTGTCTTGTTAAGCTTTTGTGCTCAACCTCAACAAGCGCCCACACGCATTACCTGATTAATTGTTAAAGAGCGTGCCACCGATCTCTTGGTGGCTGCTTGAGTACTCGTCTCAAGCGAGGTGCGTATCTTACCGATATTAGACTTAGGGTCAACGCCTATTTTGGTTTTTTTTCACTTTTTTTAAAAAAAGATTAAAACTGATCATTAACTGTACAAAAGCCCCTATTTTTTGCTCATTTTTTACCCAAATTATCGCTAGTATTCAGGGATAAGCACTTTTGGACTCTTTATGTATCAGTTACCTCAGTACTCCCACATTACTTCCTTTTCTAAAGTTGCCATCTTAACCAGTGGCGGAGATTCACCTGGAATGAATCCTGCTATTCGGGCATTGGTTAGAACGGCGACCTCTTTTGGTATTGAGGTGATCGGTATTCATCGTGGATATGCAGGATTGCTGAATGAGGAGTTCGAAACACTTAATTCCAAAAGTGTCAGTGGACTCTGTCATAGAGGGGGAACCTATCTAAAGAGTGCTCGCTGTCTTGAGTTTCATGAACCGGCCACACGACAACGCGCTTTCGATATTCTCTCGAAGCACGGCATCGAAGCATTAATTGTCATTGGGGGTGACGGCTCACTTTCAGGTGCCCATGCACTCTATCAAGAGTTCTCCATTCCCGTTATTGGTCTACCAGGCACCATTGATAATGATATCTATGGTACTGATGACAGTATTGGGTTTGATACCGCTGTAACGACCGCCGTCGAAGGCATCGATAAAATCAGTGATACTGCCTATTCACATGATCGTCACTTCTTAGTTGAGGTAATGGGGCGTAACTACGGCCTGCTTGCCTGTCATGTTGCCATTGCCGCCGGCGCGGAAATGGTCATTGTTCCCGAACACCAGTCTGATATTACCGATATCAGCCAACAGCTGGCACAGCGACGCAAAGAGGGCATTGGCTCCAGTGGCATTATTGTCGTCGCTGAAGCTGGAAAGAGTGGCTGGTCTAATCAACTCTCTGAAGAGATGAGACAGCTAGGTGAAGACCCTAGAGTCTGTGTTTTAGGTCATCTGCAGCGTGGTGGAAAGCCAACAGCGCATGACCGCCTGCTTGCTGCTACGCTGGGTAACTGCGCCATTCATACACTGCTTGAAGGGAAAACGGATGTGATGGTGGGGGTAACAAAAGGTGCAGTGAGCACCACACCCCTAGAAGCCGTCATTACCCAGAAGAAAGGGTTGCCCGTTGAAGTGATGGACCTCATCAACGAGCTACAACACTAAGAATCACTAGCCCCAGCGATCGGCCACAAAGGGGTTGGTGAGTCGCTCATCACCAAAGGTCGATTCAGGACCGTGCCCCGGTATAAAGCGGATATCATCGCCAAGAGGAAACAGCTTCTCTTTAATAGAGCTGATTAACGTTGCATGATCACCCTGTGGGAAGTCGGTACGACCAATCGAGCCCTTAAACAGGACATCACCCACCTGAGCAATTTTTGCCTTACGATCAACAAACACCACATGCCCTGGGGTATGACCCGGACAGTGAATGACATCCAGTGTGATATTACCAACCATAACGGTGTCACCATCATTGAGCCACTGATCCGGCACAAAGCCCTGCACCTGCTGAAAACCAAACATCTGACTCTGCTGCTCTAACCCTTCGATCCAGAACAGATCAGCTTGCTGGGGGCCAATGATCTTAACATCCATCGATTTTGCTAGGGTGGCCGATGCACCGGCATGATCAATATGGCCGTGAGTCAGTAGAATCTTCGTCAGCGTCACGCCCTCTTCTTCGATTGCAGCCATGATTTTTTGCAGATCACCACCTGGGTCCACAACGGCCGCCTCTTTAGTCTCTGTACACCAGAAGAGAGTGCAGTTCTGTTCAAAAGGGGTGACGGGAATGACACGATAAGCCATAGCTACCTCTGGGATCAGCGCGATGCTGTCATCAATGATTTTAATTTCTGATCTCGGTAATTCGCAGCACCTCTTGGTACCTTGCCGCTGCTACCCTTTTCAAGCCAACGTTTGATGCGTTGCGCATCGGCTAGGTGGGTGCGTTTACCGTAGGAGTCCAATAGGACAATGCCTAGATTACGACCTTTGATGCGTGTTTTAAGAACCAAACACCGGCCTGCATCATCGGTATAACCGGTTTTACTGATCTGAATGGACCAACTCTTTTTATTAACCAAGGTATTGGTATTAAAAAACGCCATGGCCGTGCGTGGCCGTTTAAAGATCACATCACGTTTAGAAGAGGTCGTTACTTTGGAGAGAGTTGGATAGAGACTCACCGCCTCCAGCAGACGCATCAGATCACTTGCAGTAGAGACGTTCTTTTCGGAGAGTCCGGTAGGCTCCTGGAATCTCGTGTTGGTCATACTCAAGCCCTGTGCCGTCCAGTTCATATTATCGATGAACTGCTTAGCACCGCCAGGGTAAGCGTGAGCCAAAGTGGCCGCTGCGCGGTTTTCCGATGACATCAAAGCGATGTGTAGTACATCTGCTCGCGGAAGATTACTTCCAACACGAATGCGAGAGTGAACATTGCGCATCTCCGGTATCTGATTCACTTCAATCGTGATCCGCTCCTTCATCGGAAGGCGGCCATCTAAAGTTACTAATCCTGTCATCAACTTCGTCAACGACGCGATCGGTTGAACGCGATCGGCGTTGCGCTCATAGAGCACCTCTTGCGTGTCTAGGTCTTTGATCATAACACTGACAGAGGCAAGGTCTAGTTTAGCGGGGTCAGGGGCTGCAACAGCCGTCGCGCTAAATAGAACAAAAAATAGGGTAAAAATAGATCGCATGAACCAACAAATCCTAATATCTGTTATTAGGATACCGAAGCTACTGCAAGATTTGTATGCCTTGATATACTATCTCGCAACACTCTATAGAAATGGATCCTAGCGTGAACTCAGCTAACCTTCTTAAACAGATCAGCGATGCCAAAGCCAAGCTGCGTAAATCAGAACAGAAAGTGGCTGATTACGTTCTAGCACAGCCGAATGACATCATTCATATGCGTATTGTTGATCTGGCATCAGAAGCGATGGTCTCTGAGCCAACGGTGGTTCGTTTCTGTCGAGCGCTTCAATACGATGGGTTCCAAGATTTTAAACTGACATTAGCGCAAGCGCTGGCCAGTAACTCAACCTTCGAACAGTTCTCAATGAACCATGACGACACCGTTCTAGAGTTTAAGCACAAGATCTTTGACTCAATGATGGGTAATCTGGTCGAAGCACGAGAGCAGTTAGATGACCGAGCGCTAGAGGAGGCCATTCAGGCGATCGCTTCAGCGCGTCGAGTGGAGTTCTATGGCCTGGGTGCATCTGCGCCGGTCTGTGCCGATGCACAACACAAACTCTACCGCCTTAAGATCTCTGCAGCCGCCTATTCAGATCCTCACATGCAGACCATCTCAGCCGTCACACTTGGCGAAGGGGATGTGGTGGTTGCCATCTCACAAACGGGTACCACCAAGGACCTTCTACACAGTGTCAAGCTTGTTAGAGATACTGGCGCAACCGTTATCACGCTCTGCCCAGCCAACACCCCACTAGCTGAACTGGCAACCATACCGATCTTTATCGACGTAGAAGAGGACAAAGACCTAAGTACTCTGATGTCATCTCGCGTGGTCCACCTTGTTGTCATCGACGTAATAGCTGTTGGAGTTGCGATGCGGTTGGGACCTAATGCCGTCGAGCATCTTAAGACGATCAAACGCAGTCTTAGAAGTCTTCGTCAAAACGATCGTCGCCTGATGATGCGCCGACCTGACTAACGCATTTTACGTTTCACTTTTTCGTAACACTTTTTTACGACAATCGTCGCGGTTGCATTACTGAGACGCTTTCAGTAAAAAGAGATTAGAACAGTGTAGCCATGAGCGATCCGTTCATGGACGTTTGCTTAGGAGGTTGACCTATGCTGATTCGTGAAGAAGAACTAGATCCAGTAAAAACTCAAATTTTTGATCTGCTTGTGGGCTTCGAAGAGGAGAAGACGCAAGAGGAGCAAAAGTGTCAATCACAGCGACTGCTTAATGCTCGCAGAGCCATAGAGCAGCGTCGCGAAGAGCAAGAGCTCTCGACCTATTTCAATGAAGAGAGTTGGTTCGACGAAAAATAGTCGCAACCGCTCACAATAAAAAGAGAGATCGAGGCAGAGCCTATTGGAAATTTGATCTCTCTTTTACGCTTTTTCACCCAGTTCAATCATGCGGTGCACACCCGTTCTTGCCTCTCTTGGCGTCAATCCAAACTGCTTTTTGTAACAACGTGAAAAATAGCTAGTGGATGTAAATCCCGCTTTTTTCGCAACCGTTTGAATCGGAAGACGAGTCGCCTTCAACTGCTGACGTGCAAACTCAAGACGCAAACTCATGTAGTAGTTTGTCGGTGATGAGTTCAGGTGCTGTCTAAACAGTCGCTCCAACTGTCTGGTTGAGAGCCCAACTCGATCGGAGATCTGCTCACAACTTAGAACCGGTTGAATGTGCTCACGCATCAACTCCAGCGCTTGTGTCAGGCGAGGGTGACTGCCGTGTTGGCGAAGCTGCAGCTTCATACGCTGCTTATCATGAGCAGGACGGATGTTGGGGTGAATACAGTGCTCAGCGACTTGGTGGGCTAAAGATTCACCATGGCGAATCGTAATCAGCTGAAGAATCATATCCAAACCCGACAAACCACCAGAACAAGTCATCAGGTTGCCATCAATCTCATAAAGCTCTTCACTGACGTTAAGATCTGGGTAGAGCTCCGTCAGCTGATCACGCTCCTCCCAGTGGACCGTACAGGTTTTACCCTCTAACACACCGGCTTCAGCCAATAACAGAGAGCCCGTCGAGGTTGCACCTAAACTGATACCATTGCGAACCAAATTCTGTAGCCAATCGTTCAAGTAGGTTTCGGACTCTTGTTGAGCACCGATACCGCCAACCACCAACATACGATCAATCGATTCTGTATCGTTCATGCGACGTGTCGGTTGGAAACGCATACCTGTCGAGCAGGTAACGGTCTGATCGGCTGGACCATAAAAGTGCCACTCATAAAGAGTTTGACCACTTAACTGGTTCGCAAGACGCAGCGGATCAATCGTCGCCGCAAAGGAGATGATCGAGAAACCGGGCATTAGGAAAAAGCCGAAGTGTTCTGGTTTCTGCTGCACAATTGACCTACAAGTAATAAAAGTTATTACCCTAGTCTACGCTAGTTGAGAAAAGATAGGTCACAAAAATGAAAATGGGGCCGGACTAGAAGCCCAACCCCACTCATAGTAGTGCTATGAATCAGTGCTTACGAGCCGTTCGCTCGGGGATTAATCCCTCTGGGGCATATCGTAATGCAATCAGAAGCACGATACCGACCGTCATCAGACGCATGTGAGCGGCACTGTCCATCAAGTGCAGACGTAGCCAGTGAGTTGGCTCCATGAAAGAGGTTAGGGTATCCACTAACCAAAGACCAATCGGCTCCGCTTCGATCCAGAAGAACCAGATGAAGAAACCGCCCAAGACTGCACCCCAGTTATTGCCCGAGCCACCAATGATCACCATGACCCAAATGAGGAAGGTGAAACGCAATGGCTGGTAACCAACCGGTGTAAACTGACCATCCAGAGTCGTTAGCATTGCACCAGCAAGGCCAATAACCGCTGAGCCAATCACAAAGATCGTCAGGTGACGTTTAACAACATCCTTACCCATTGCGGCAGCGGCTACTTCGTTGTCACGAATAGCGCGCATCATACGACCCCAAGGTGACTTAAGTGCCGTCTCAGATAAGTACATCAAGATCGCAATGACAACGATAAACAGCCCTGCGTAACATACTTTAACGAATAGAGACGAGGCCTCTGCCACTTCCATACCCCAGTCTGCAGCAAATTGCTGGAACCAAGTTGCCTGTTGTAGATCCACCTCATAAGGAACCGGACGAGGTAGACCGTTGACGTTTTTAACACCGCGTGTCAGCCACTCTTCATTCTTAATGAAGTAGAGAACGATCTCAGAAATACCCAGCGTTGCAATCGCTAGGTAGTCAGAGCGAAGCCCCAAAGCAACTTTACCAATGACGTAAGCCGCACCGGCCGCAAACACCATACCCACAGGCCAAGAGAGGATGATTGGCAGACCTAAGCCACCAAGATATCCAGTCACTGAGGGGTTAACCGCTTCGATTGCTTCAACGGAAGGGAGGAAAAATAGACGCATCAGGGCATAACCCACAGCTATGATGACAAACAGCATCCAATAGCCAGTCTTCTTACTCTTAGCCCCAAACTGTTTCCACGCCAGGATCGACACGAAAATGGTCGCAATTAGAATCAACAGGCCGACTAAAATGCCCTGACCACCCGCAGCACGCGCCTCTTCAACCGGTGGCATAGAGACCAGAACCGCGGCCAAACCACCCAGTGCTGCAAAGCCCATCACACCAACGTTAAAGAGACCGGCATAACCCCACTGCATGTTGACACCCAGTGACATGATGGCACTGATCAAACAGAGGTTAAGAATGGTAAAGGCGACAGACCACCCCTGACCCACACCGACGATGACAAGCAGAAGCGCCATCACCGAGTAGAGAATCGGAGTGCGATATTGATTAAAAAATGTCTGATTCATTACAAGGTCTTCCCACTAAAAATACCGGTAGGTCGCACAATCAGTACGATAACCAAGATGATGAATGAAACCGCAATCTTGTAATCGGTGCCCAACAGCTGAACCAACGAATCAGGTTGGAAACTATCAGGCCCCAAGTAGGTTACGACTTTCTTGTAGGCGAAGGTGACGGCAATCTCTGAGAAGGCGATCACGTAACCACCCGCAATGGCACCCAATGGGTTACCAACCCCACCGACAATCGCTGCGGCAAAGATTGGTAAGAGCAGCTGCATAAAGCTGAATGGTTTAAAGCTCTTATCCAATCCGTATAGAGTACCGGCAATGGTCGCCAGCGCACCCACTAGGATCCAAGTAATCATCACGACACGATCTGGGTTGATACCCGACAGCAGTGCTAGATTTTCGTTGTCTGAAAAAGCACGCATCGATTTGCCGGTACGTGTTTTGTTCAGGAACCAGAACATGGCAGCTACCACAATAATCGCAGTAATAATGGTCACCGCTTGAGTCATCTTAAGAGCCAACCCTTCATCAAGGCCCGTCGCACGTTTGAAATCACGCGCCGAGAAGATGAAACGAGTTCCGTCAAAGAAGATCTGATCGCCAGGACCGATAATGAATCGCACCAGACCACCGATAAAGAACATCAAACCGATTGAGACAATCAGGAAGATCACCGGACTCGCCTTGCGCTGGCGGTGATATTTGTAAACGGTTTTATCAAGGATCAACGAGAGTGCGACAGCACCGGCAATACCCAAAGGTAGCGCCAGCAGGGCTGTTGGCAGCGGTGCAATAGAGACACCCAGCGCCTGTAAACCCCAGGTACCAAAGATGGTGATCATGGTACCAAAAGCCATCATTTCACCGTGTGCGAAGTTGGAGAAACGCAACACACCGTAGACCAGAGTGACACCCAGTGCACCGAGCGCCAACTGACTGCCGTAAGTCAGTGCAGGAACAAGAATAAAGTTAGCCAGAACAATTAGGGCATTAATAAAGTCAGTCATCGATTAACCCCCCAAGAACGAGCGACGAACATCAGGGTTAGCCAACAACGCTTCGCCTGTATCTGTGAATCGGTTAGAGCCTTGCACCAGCACGTAGCCTTTATCGGCAATCTCTAGCGCCTGTTTCGCATTCTGCTCAACCATCAAAATCGCTACACCTGTGCGAGCAATCTCTATGATGCGATCAAATAGCTCATCCATCACAATGGGTGATACACCGGCTGTGGGCTCATCCAGAAGCAGAACCTTAGGTTGCGTCATCATGGCACGACCCACCGCGACTTGCTGGCGCTGACCGCCTGAAAGCTCACCGGCTGGTTGGCGACGCTTCTCTTTCAAAATGGGGAAGAGTTCATAAACCTGTTCAATCGAATCGGAGATATCATCTTCACGTATGAAGGCGCCCATCTCAAGATTCTCTTCAACCGTCATCGAGGTGAATACGTTGTGGGTTTGAGGCACAAACCCCATCCCTTTAACCACACGCTCTTCAGGTTTAAGGTGGGTAATGTCCTCACCATCAAACATCACCTGGCCTTCTCGCAGCGGCAACATGCCAAAGGTAGCCTTCATTGCCGTCGACTTGCCAGCACCGTTAGGGCCAACGATAACCGCGATCTCACCTCGATCCACACCAATGGTGCACTCTTTGAGGATATCCGCAGCACCGTAGCCGCCGGTCATACTCTGACCTATTAAAAAACTCATGTACGCTTACCGCTTATGTTTCAAACCGGTACCGAGGTAAGCCTCGATCACCTGCTCATTGTTCTTAACTTCATCAACCGTACCCTCGGCTAAAACAGTACCTTCCGCCATACAGATAACCGGGTCACAAAGACGCGCTATGAAGTCCATATCATGCTCAATCAGGCAGAATGTGTAACCGCGCTCCTGATTCAGCTTTTTAATCGCATCGCCAATCTTGTAGAGCAGCGTACGGTTTACACCGGCACCGACCTCATCCAAGAAGACAATTTTAGGATCCACCATCATGGTGCGACCCAGTTCCAGAAGCTTCTTCTGGCCACCTGACAGGTTGCCAGCCAGTTCATCTGCAACGTGACCAATCTCTAGAAAATCGATCACCTCGTCCGCTTTCTCACGCACACGCTGCTCGTCAGCACGCACTAGATCTTTGCGGAACCAGGTATTCATTAAGCTTTCGCCAGCTTGATTAGGTGGTACCATCATCAAGTTTTCGCGAACCGTTAATGAAGAGAATTCGTGAGCCAACTGGAAGGTGCGCAATAGACCCTTACCAAACAGCTCATGTGGCTTAAGTCCGGTAATGTCTTCACCATCAAGGGTGATGCGACCTGAAGTGGGCGAGTGGTGGCCTGCGATCACGTTAAACAGCGTCGTTTTACCTGCACCGTTTGGACCGATTAGACCGGTAATTGAGCCCTTCTTAATGTGAAGGGACGCGTCATTCACGGCATGAACACCGCCAAAGCGCTTATGGAGATTTTCTACAACAATCATAATGCTCAAATGTAAAAACGGCTCGAGATTCAGTGAACCCCGAGCCTGTTTTATGCGCTATCGCTTAGCGGTAACGAACAGTTGTGTTCTGCTGGTCTTTAACCAGAATCTCACGGTAGCTACCTGCTGACTCACCGCCGCCGATCAACTCAACCGCAGTCGCACCAACGTAGTCAATCTGACCGCCGTTAGCTAGGATCTCAAGACCTTTCGCTAGCTCACCTGGGTAGATTTTCTCGCCTGGAGCGTTTGCGATTTCAAAGACGTGATCTTTAACGACTTTAGAATCTTTAGTGCCTGCTGCCTGCATCGCTAGAAGCGTCATAGCCGCTGCATCGTAAGAGTAGTCAGAGTATGGGCCAGGTGCCGCACCGGTAGCCGCAGTGAACATCTCTTTGTAAGAGTCTGATCCAGGGCTGTCAGTACCTGGAACCGTACCGATTGAACCGTTTAGATCCGGACCGATTGCAGCTGTTAGGCTGTCACCGATCATCGCATCAGGTAGGAAGAAGTGATCAAATGCACCCGCATCTAGAGATGACTGAATGATGCCTTTACCACCTTGGTCAAGGTAACCAGCAACCACTAGGATGTCACCACCTGCCTGAGCAAGAGCACCCACTTCCGCACCGTAATCGCCTTTGCCATCTTCGTGTGGAGTGTTGATAGTCACTTTACCGCCAGCCGCTTCGAAGTTTGACTGAATGCTGTCCGCTAGGCCTTTACCGTAATCGTTGTTGGTGTAAGTCATTGCGATCGACTTGTAACCTTTCTCCTGAAGCATTTCAGCAATTACTTGACCCTGACGAGCATCAGATGGTGATGCACGGAAGAAGTAACCGTTATCTTCAAGAGTTGAAAGCGCTGGTGAAGTCGCTGAAGGAGAGAACAGAAGAACACCGTTTGGCATCGCTACGTTCTGTAGGATTGAGATCGTTGCACCAGAACAAAGAGCACCCACAATCGCATCCACTTTCTCAGCTGAGATTAGACGCTCAGCGGCTGCAGCGGCAGCAGAAGCATCAACACAGGTTGAGTCAGCACGAACTGGAGTAACCTTAGCACCACCAAGAAGCTTGCCGCTATCAGCAACTTCTTTCATAGCCATCTCTGCACCTGCAGCCATATCAGCAGCAAGTGATTCAGCAGGACCTGTAAAGCCTAGAGCAACACCAAGACGAACTTCGCTTGGCATGTGGCTGCCAGCTTGCGCCGCACCCGCGATCATTGAAGCTGCAGCTACAGCCAATGCTAATTTTTTCATTCTCTTCTCCTTATAATGAAACATCACACCACTTTATCGATTAAGTAGTAGCGATCAGTGTCTGCAGTTTTTCAACTGGCAACGCATTAACATTATCGAATGTTGACCATTCAGACAACAGATTTCAGTTACGTATTGGTCAGACCATCTGATCAATTGATGGTTAATCAATTATAGAACAGACCTGATGGGTGATTTTGCCTATTTATTGAACAGAAACTGGAAAATATTCTTTTTATTCATATTATAAAAATCAATTTTCCTAGAAATTAGAGAAATTTAGGTGATTTGCTAACCATCAAAGACTTGGCCATGCTCTTTAACAGCCTCCATACAGACAAAGGTAGAGGTACTAGAGACATAGGGTAGCTCTGAAATAGTTTCACCCAGAACCTCTCGATAGCTCGCGATATCGCGTGTACGCACTTTAAGGATGTAATCAAAGTCTGCAGCCATCATATGGCACTCCTCTATTTCAGACACAGCGCCAACTGCATCATTAAATGAAGCAAGAGCAGCAGCCCTGGTGTCACTGAGCTTAACCTGCACAAAGGCAATATGATTAGTATCGAGCAGTCCGTAATCCATGATTACGGTATAGCCACGTATCACTCCATTGCTTTCTAGCCGCTTCATTCGAATTTGGCAGGGGGTTTTAGATAATCCCACTCTATCAGCCAACTCAGTGACCGTTATCCGCCCGTTTTGCTCTAAGGTTTTTAATATCGCCAAATCATAATTATCTAAAGACACATTAGTCATATCGCCTACCAATAAAATTATTTAACTATTAGTTATCTAAATTAAAGCAAATAATAAGTTTTAAAGTCTATATATACCTATAAAAATAGACAGAAGCCCTATAAGTCTAAATCTATAATTGCATTATCAATTTAGAGGGGCTAAACATGAACGCTCAAAACACACACATCCAGATACCCTATTGCGACCAATCAGAATTAGATCAACTGCAACAGCTCATCGAGAAAGAGCAACTTCTGCAGTGGGTCACGCCTGACCTCCAGACAGTGGCGAGCAACCTAGTCACTGCGATTCGTAACAATTTTAAGCCGTCTATCCTTGAGCAATTCCTTCGTGCTTATCCTTTAGACACGCAAGAGGGACTATCGTTGATGACTTTGGCTGAGGCCTACCAACGCGTACCGGACAAACAGACGGCTAACGAACTGATTATTGATAAGCTCGCTAACCGCGACTGGTCCGTTAAAACGGCGCAGACCAGTGCACTTGTTCGCGGCGCCAGCATGGGACTGCAACTGGGCAGCGCTAGCCTCAAGATGAAACCCCTTCGCAGCGCAATACTCGCCGCGATGCGAATCGGAGTGGGTGCAGGTATGCGGCTGATGGGTCGTGCCTTCGTCCTAGGTGAAAGCATTAAAAGCGCCCAAGAGCGCGCCGGCAAACTTGAGTTCCAAGGTTACACTTTCTCTTACGATATGCTGGGTGAGGCGGCTTATACTCAGGCCGACGCCGATCGCTATTTCAATTCATACCGCAACGCCCTGCTAGCACTGATCGAGCAGTCGAAATCAACCCAGATCGAAAAGAATCCAGGCATCTCAGTAAAGTTGTCGGCGCTGCATCCGCGTTACGAGCTATTCAATGAGGACGAGGCAGTTACCCAATTAAGTGAGCGCATGCTGTCACTCTGCTCACTTGCTAAGGAGCACAATATTGGCCTCAATATTGATGCTGAAGAGTGCGCACGCCTTGAGATATCGCTCGATATCATTCGCAACCTGATTGAAGCGCCTGAGCTTTCCGGTTGGGATGGTCTGGGTATTGTTGTGCAAGCTTACAACCGCAAAGCTTATTCGGTACTGGATCAACTCTACGCTTGGGCAGATCAGAGCAATCGCAAACTGATGGTGCGTTTGGTTAAAGGTGCCTACTGGGATACCGAAATCAAACTTGCGCAGGAGCAAGGGCTGGACCATTTCCCGGTGTTCACCGCAAAGCATCACACCGATGTCAGCTACCTCGCCTGTGCGCGCAAACTGGTGCGTTACGGCGACCGCATCTACCCACAATTTGCTACTCACAATGCCCAGACAGCAGCCTGTGTACTCAACTGGGCCAAAGAGGCCGGCATTGCATTCGAAATGCAACGTCTTCATGGCATGGGAGAGGCGCTGCATCAAGAGCTCTTGGAGAAGCACCAGACAGGTTGTCGTATCTATGCGCCCGTTGGAACGCATAAAGATCTACTCGCCTACCTCGTGCGTCGTCTGCTTGAAAATGGAGCCAACTCCTCATTTGTTAGCCAGCTTGCTGACGAGGCTATCCCGCCACAGCAGGTCGTTGCGAGTCCGGTGCATCAGAAACTCATCGAGCAAGCGGTAACACCCGGCAGCGCAATATTCACTGATAGGAGTAACTCTCGCGGTTTTGACCTTGGCGAACAGGCAGAAGTCGATGCGCTTTTAGCAAGCCGCTCACTCTTTATGCAGACAATTTGGGGCGAGACAGGTGACGTCCCTGTTGTAGAGCCTTACTCGCAAGAGCTATTGGGGCACTATCAAACGACTGATCTGAGCTCAGTCGATCAGCTGTTCAATCAGGCCAAGGTTGCCCAAACGGCTTGGGCAGACAAGCCACTCAAAGGAAAACTCTTGCGACAGATCGCAGATCTTTATGAACGCGACACTCCTGAGTTACTCGCTCTACTGGCCAGAGAAGCAGGAAAGACTCTTGCTGATGCAATCAATGAAATTCGTGAAGCGGTCGACTTTCTGCGTTATTACGCCGATGAGAGCGACGGACTTGATCAACAAACTGAGGCACGAGGTGTGGCTGTCTGCATCTCACCTTGGAACTTCCCGCTGGCGATCTTTACCGGTCAAATTGCGGCTTCTGTTGGTGCCGGCAATGCGGTGTTGGCTAAACCGGCCGAACAGACCAGTTTAGTCGCTCGCAAAGCGATAGAACTCTGGAAAGAAGCGGGCATGCCAACTGACCTAGTACAACTTGTGTTCGGCACAGGCGCACAACAGGGTAATGCACTGGTCTCACACCCAGACGTGAACGCAGTGATCTTTACCGGCTCGACAGCCACAGCGAAACGTATTGAGAAGGCACTTGCGCATAACGCTGCGCCAGATACTCTGCTGGTCGCTGAAACTGGCGGCCTGAATGCGATGATTGCCGATGCATCTGCGCTACCAGAACAAGTGGTTAAAGCGGTTATGGCATCAGCCTTCCAGAGCGCCGGCCAGCGCTGTTCAGCGCTGCGTATGCTCTACGTCCAGCGAGAGGTTTACCCGCAGATCCTCGAGATGATCACCGGCGCCATGGCGCTGTTAAAGGTGGGCGATCCAAGCGAACTGAAGTGCGATGTGGGTCCTGTTATTGATGCTACAGCTGCGCAAGCGTTGAATACTTATATTGAAGAACAACGCTCAAGAATTGTGTATCAAACTAAAACTCAAGAGCTCGACGGTCATTTTGTTACACCAACCTTGCTTGAAGTTGATGGTATCCATGATTTGGACTTCGAGCGCTTTGGCCCGATTTTACATATTGCTCCATACAATGCGGATCAACTTGATGATGTGGTCAACGATATTAACGCGCGTGGATATGGCCTAACCTTCGCAATGCATTCACGCATACAGAACAGAACTGAGCGGCTCTGTGCTGAACTCAACGTGGGGAACTGCTACATCAACCGCAACCAGATTGGGGCTATAGTCGAGTCTCAGCCTTTTGGCGGGGAAGGTATGTCAGGGACCGGACCTAAAGCGGGTGGGCCAAACTATCTCGTCAATCTAACACAACCGGAGACAATTGAGAGTCAGTATCAACCTAACCCCTTAGACCTGCTATCAGCAGAACAGGTGCAATCAGCATGGCAGACTCTGCGATCTCAATTTAAACCTCTTGCTCGTGAACTTCTAACACAATGCCCTAGTGTTACGGGTGAAGATAATCAGCTATTCACATCAGCTAGAGGTTATTGGTTAGTCGCTGGCGACGAGCAAGCTTGGCAGCAAGCCATTGCAAGTGCATCAACCGGCAACCCAACGCTACTGCTAACCAAAAAGATTCCTGACAGTGACATCATGAAAGATCTACCCATTATCTGTTTGGCCGGCGATCTGGATCCAGGACTGTTAACTGAGCTTGCAGACTTGGCAGGCGTATCTGTTAGCGCTCACGAAGCGTTATGTAAGCAGATTCGTATTACTCTCAGTCAAAGGGAGGGGGCGATCATTCCACTTCTCAAGTCTAAAGGGCACTCGGTTTACCACCGTAAAGAGCAACATATTTGCGAAGACACCACCGCTTCAGGGGGAAATGCAGCACTGCTAATGAGTTAATAGTATCGTTAACTCAAGACAGGCAAGGGGGTGATTTGCTATAACTCTTCAGTAGATTATCCCCTAGGTATCAAAGCCCATCATGCAACCATCAACCATCGGTATTCTGTTCTGTTTAGCGTCCATGTTGTCGTTTGCTATTCAGGACATCATCACTAAACACCTGCTAGTAGGGGGTTTGCCCCTAAGTCAGTTGTTACTGGTGCGATACCTGTTTTTTACCCTGTTTGCCGTCATGCTTGCCGGAGGGTTGCGGCAATCTGTTGTGGGACTTAAATCGGCACAGCCGATGCTGCAGCTGGGTCGTGCGGCGCTGTCGATTACCGAGATAATCTTTATTAACCTGTCATTCACGCTGATGTTGGTGGCAAAGGTACACGCGATCGTCGCGCTTTTTCCCCTGATTACGTTGGTTATGGCGCGATTTATCCTGAAAGAGGAACTGACGAGAAGAAGGGTGATAGCGGTTTTGATCGGTCTTACCGGTGCGATGATTATCATTCAGCCGAGCAGTGCCGGTATCTCGATCGAGTTACTGATGCCGCTGAGTGGCGCCATTGCATTAGCCAGTTTCTCGATTCTAACCAAATACCTGAGTGGCAGAGATGGATTCAAAACACACACCCTCTACATGGGGCTAGTAGGTTTGGTGCTGGCGCTGCCATTTGGCCTGTTTCAGTGGATTCAGCCATCGACAGAGCAGAGTGCACTGCTAATCGCATTAGCCATTATGAATATTGGCTCCCAGCTTTTTTACATTAAAGCGATGGACTATGCAGATGCGAGCACCCTGCAGCCGTTTAACTACACGCTGCTACTCTTTGCCACTCTGGCTGCATTAATTCTACTGGGCGAGGTACCCACACTGATGACGCTACTTGGCGGCGCCATCATCGTTGTGGGTGGTTTGATTGCCATGGGGCGGTTAGCCCCAAGGTAGTTTGCTACTCTACGGTTACTGATTTCGCAAGGTTGCGGGGTTGGTCGACATCGGTGCCTTTTAGAACAGCTACATGATAAGAGAGTAGCTGAAGAGGAATGGTGTAAACCAGCGGTTCTAACCAGAAATCGACAACGGGCAGTTCAATGACATGAATACCCTCTTCCTCTTGGATAGTACCTTCTTCCGCGAAGACAAATAGCTCACCGCCACGCGCTCGAACTTCTTGAAGATTCGCTTTCAGCTTATCCAGCATGTCGTTACGCGGGGCAACGGCAATGACCGGCATCTCTTTGTCGACCAGAGCCAGTGGACCATGCTTTAGCTCACCGGCAGGGTAGGCTTCAGCATGAATGTAGGAGATCTCTTTGAGCTTAAGTGCGCCTTCCATTGCAACTGGATAGAGCGCGCCTCGACCTAGGAAGAGCGAGTGGTGCTTCTCAGCAAACGCTTCTGACATCTTCTGAATCTGATCATCCAAGCCAATCACTTGCTCAAGTAAACCAGGTAGTTGGCGCAGTGAGTGGATGATGTAGGCCTCTTTCTCATCGGTCAGCCCCTGTCGGCGGGCCAGCGCGACCGTTGTCAGCATCAGAGCAACAAGCTGTGACGTGAACGCTTTAGTAGACGCTACGCCAATCTCTGGACCTGCCTGTGTCATCAGAGAAAGTTGTGATTCACGGACCAGCGAGCTACCAGGAACGTTACAGATAGCTAATGAACCCGCCACTCGAGATTGAATATCACGCAGTGCGGCCAAGGTGTCAGCGGTCTCACCCGATTGAGAAATCGTCAGCAATAGAGTGCCTTCGGGTACAACGGCTTTGCGGTAACGAAACTCAGATGCCACCTCTACCGAACATGGCAAATTAGCTAATTCTTCGATCCAGTAACGCGCCACCATACCGGCATGATAGCTAGTACCACAGGCAAGAATTAAAACCTGCTTAGTGTTATCAAACAGTTCTGCAGCCTCTGCACCAAAGCACTGCTCAAGAAGACGATCTCCGGTTAAACGACCTTCAAGCACATCCGCCATTACAGTCGGCTGCTCATAGATCTCTTTCATCATAAAGTGCTTAAATTCGCCTTTTTCAGCTGCACTTGCTGAGTGCTCGTAACGCGACACAGCTCTCTCAACCGATTGACCTGTCGCATCCCAAATTCGAATCTCATCACGAGTTAGGCAGCCAATGTCGCCATCTTCAAGAAACATGAAACGGTCTGTAACAGGAAGCAGTGCAAGCTGATCGGATGCGATAAAGTTCTCACCAATGCCGACACCAACAACCAGCGGACTGCCTTTACGTGCGGTATAGAGCTGGTCTGGTAGATCCTTGTGTACCACGCCCAAGGCGAATGCACCCTCAAGACGGGCGATGACTTTTGGCAAGGCTGCTAGAAGTGAATCTTCATCTTTAAGGAGCTTGGCAAGTAAGTGAGCGATTACTTCTGTATCAGTCTCAGATGAGAATTGAAAACCATCAGCAAGCAATTCAGCTTTTAGCTCTTCGAAATTTTCGATGATACCATTGTGAACAACTGCAACACTGTCCCCTGACATATGCGGGTGAGCGTTGTGCTCTGCAGGCACACCATGGGTGGCCCAACGCGTATGCGCAATGCCAAGTGTACCTGTGATCGGTGACGCTTCTTGTGCATCCTTAAGAGCCTGTACTTTGCCAATACGGCGTAGACGATTCACCGATTGACCATCATGAATGGCCATGCCCGCTGAGTCATAGCCACGATACTCTAATCGACTAAGACCCTCTAATAGAATACCGCTGACCTGGCGTTCAGAGACTGCACCTACAATACCGCACATAACAATTAACCTTTCTTCACTGGGCGTTTCCAGCCCGAAATATTTCTCTGCTTACCACGTGCAACGGAGAGCTGATCCTCTTCCACTTTGCTAGTAATAGTGGAGCCTGCGCCGACGGTTGCTCCTGCTCCCACTTTCACGGGTGCAACCAATGAACTGTTTGAACCAATAAATGCGCGATCGCCAATCTCGGTCAGAGATTTATTCACACCATCGTAATTACAGGTAATGGTTCCGGCACCAACATTTACCTCTTCACCGATCTGTGCATCGCCAATGTAAGAGAGGTGGTTCAACTTAGACCCTTTACCAACTAAAGCTTTCTTCGTCTCAACAAAATTGCCGACTTTCACTCCAGCCGCCAGTTGTGAGCCAGGACGGATACGAGCGAAGGGGCCCAGCTGGCAAGCCTCGGCAATGACAGCACCATCAATGTGGGTGTTCGCAAGGATCTCTACACCATCGCCAATGATAGAATTTTTAACGCTGCAATTAGGCCCAATCACAACGTTTGAGCCAATGCGTACCTCGCCTTCTGCAACGAAGTTAACGTCAATGTGGCTATCTTGCCCTACCCTCAGTTGCCCTCGCACATCGAATCGAGCAGGATCCGCCAAGGTAACACCAGCATCCATCGCAGCATTGGCCTGCTGAAGTTGATACCAACGCTCTAATTCAGCGAGTTGTCGACGATTATTCACACCCTGTACTTCGAACTCAGATGTAGGATGAAGTGCCTGAACCGTTACACCCGACTCCGCCGCCATTGCGATCAAATCAGTTAGGTAGTACTCACCCTGTGCGTTATCGGAAGAGAGTTGCGGCAACCATTCGTTTAGATGATCGGTTGGCATCGCCATAATGCCAGTGTTCACTTCAGTGATCGCCAATTGCTCTTCATTGGCATCCTTCTGTTCCACTATACCCACAACATCGTTAACCGCACTTCGAAGAATACGGCCGTATCCCGTCGGATCGTCTAGGTTAACGGTCAGAAGCGACACTTTACCCGTTTGAGCGACCTGTACCATCTGCTCTAGCACACTCGCCGGCGTTAATGGCACATCGCCGTAAAGCACTAGCGTAACACCGCCTGCACGAAGACCCGCTGAGGCCTGTGCAACGGCATGGCCCGTGCCTAGCTGCTCAGCCTGTGTATAAAATTGGCAAGATAGATCGGACAACGCCTCTTTAACCTGATCCGCACCATGGCCAACCACAATATGCATCGCGCTGTTGTTTAACTGACTCGCTTGATCAATGACGTGCTTTACCAGCGATTTTCCTGCCAAAGGGTGAAGGACTTTAGGGAGTTTAGATTTCATACGGCTGCCTTGACCGGCCGCAAGAATGACTACATCTATCGACATTAACGGGTGTTTCCAAAAACAAAATTTATCCACTTGACGATACTTTAACCTAAGCGCACACTGCTGCAAGGTTAAATGTCATAAAAAAATTGACAAATATGGATAATTCGCTGTTTTTAGAGATCGGTCTTAGCGACCGTGACGTCTCAATCTACAAGGCCCTGCTAGCGCTTGGCCCCAGTTCGATTCGTACCATTGCTGAGCGTGCAGGGGTCAATCGCGGCACAACCTATGAAGCACTGAAGCAGATGCAGGCGTTAGGTGTGGTCAGCTATCTGCCAAAAGGTAAGCGCCGCATCTTCACAGCACGTGAGCCTGAAGTGTTGGTAGAACTGGCTGAAGAACGCCGTAAACGCTTAGATCTCGCTGTTGAAGAGTTAAAGCGTCGTGTCATACCCGAGCTGCATCAACTCTCGCCTGATTTTAGCGCAGCCAATGTTCAGTGGTATGAGGGTGACGAGGGGATTGAGCAGGTACTCAGAGATATCCTTAACAGTGTTAGCTCAAACCCTGAACCGATCTACTCTGTCTTCTCATCAAAACCGATTCGAAAGCACCTCTACCGCCCTTTCCCAAACTTCACGGCGCAGCGTGTTGCTCGAAAGATCAAGGTACGGGTTATTGCGATTGGGGATGGGGGTGAAAGTGCTGATCTGTCAGAACGTAAATGGATCAAAACCGAGGGGCCAGTAGACGCCGCTTATATAGCGATCTATCCACCAAAAATTGCCATCATCTCTTTAGCGTCTGATAACTACCCAACTGCGGTGGTTATCGATTCAAGTGAAGTAGCAGCAGCACAGCAGATCATATTCGATACACTCTGGCGCCTGCTTTAACGTTTAGGCTTACTAACCATCTTGTACTGGCGAGAGCAGTAGCCGCGATCAATCCCTTCTGGACGCTTTTTAAGATGTTTAGTGTTGCGACCAGAGACCCGTTCACGCCACATACGAAACGAACTGGGCTTCATCTCACGCTGCATCAACTTGATCACTTGTGGCTCTGACAAGCTGTACAACCCCTCAATCGCTTCAAAGGGTGTGCGATCTTCCCAAGCCATCTCAATGACTCGCGAAATCGCCTCTTCTGACAGGCCGGCGTGTGCTAGCTTTTGTGACATCTAAACCTCTGAAAAATAAAGCAGGTGTCGTTGTGTACGCCAGCGTATGTGTTTTAGTTCAGATGAGAGGTAGCTTATGAGTGCAGATGACAGGCTGAATGCCTGTCACTGTGTACTAAACCAGCTACGGAGTGACCGTGACAGGCTTTCAGCCTGTCATCGGCTTTGTCAGCGTCTACCAGAGACTGTAGCGTAACTCCTGAGTCGTGTCAGACTAAAGGTCAGACACGGTGCTTTTTCAAAGCACAAAAAAAGGCAGCCGAAGCTGCCTTTTTTGATCGTGTAGATCTTATTTGCCGAGTTTGCGGCGAATTGCATCGAGGGTACGAAGCTGTGCAGCTGCTTCAGCAAGCTGAGTCGCAGCACGTGAGTATTCGAACTCACCCTGCTTGTCAGCCATTGCTTGTTCAGCATGCTTCTGTGCTTCTACAGCGGTTGCTTCATCAAGGTCACCCGCACGAAGTGCAGTATCAGCCAACACAGTAATCTTGTGTGGTTGAACCTCTAGGAAGCCACCAGATACGTAGAAGATATCCTCTTCACCGCCCTGCTTGCGAAGCTCGACAGGGCCTGGTTTGATTTCCGACAAAAGCGGAGTGTGACCTGGGTAGATACCCAGCTCACCCAGGCTACCTCTCACAGAGACGAATTCGATAAGGCCAGAGAAGATCTCTTCCTCAGCACTTACGATGTCACAATGAACAGTCATAGCCATTTCAATTACCTCTTCAGGTTCCGCTTAAGGGATTACATGCCTTTGGCTTTTTCGACTGCTTCGTCGATGCCGCCAACCATGTAGAACGCCTGCTCTGGTAGAGAGTCGTATTCACCGTTCAGGATGCCTTTAAAGCCACTGATAGTGTCTTTAAGAGAGACATATTTACCTGGTGCACCAGTGAAGACTTCTGCTACGAAGAATGGCTGAGATAGGAAACGCTGAATCTTACGAGCGCGTGCTACCGTCTGCTTATCTTCTTCAGAAAGTTCGTCCATACCTAGGATCGCGATGATGTCTTTAAGCTCTTTGTAGCGCTGTAGGACACCCTGCACTTCACGTGCAGTCTCGTAGTGCTCAGAACCGATTACTAGCGGATCAAGCTGACGAGAAGTAGAGTCTAGTGGGTCTACCGCTGGGTAGATACCTAGCTCTGCGATCTGACGAGACAGTACGACTGTTGCGTCAAGGTGCGAGAAGGTTGTCGCTGGTGATGGGTCAGTCAAGTCATCCGCTGGTACGTATACCGCCTGGATAGAAGTGATCGAACCAGTCTTAGTCGACGTGATACGCTCCTGAAGTACACCCATCTCTTCTGCAAGAGTTGGCTGGTAACCTACCGCTGAAGGCATACGACCTAGCAGTGCTGATACCTCTGTACCCGCAAGTGTGTAACGGTAGATGTTGTCGACGAATAGAAGTACGTCACGACCTTCGTCACGGAACTTCTCAGCCATTGTAAGACCAGTCAACGCTACACGTAGACGGTTACCTGGTGGCTCGTTCATCTGACCGTAAACCATCGCTACTTTCGACTTGTCGAACTGCTCAACGTTTACTACGCCTGCTTCCTGCATTTCGTGGTAGAAGTCGTTACCCTCACGAGTACGCTCACCTACACCTGCGAATACAGATAGACCAGAGTGCTGAGTTGCGATGTTGTTGATCAACTCCATCATGTTTACGGTTTTACCTACGCCGGCACCACCGAACAGACCGATCTTACCACCCTTAGCGAAAGGACAAACAAGGTCGATTACCTTGATGCCTGTCTCAAGCAGTTCGTTAGTCGCTGCTTGGTCTGCGTAAGAAGGTGCTTTACGGTGAATTGGGTAACGCTCCTCTTCACCGATCGGGCCACACTCATCGATTGGGTTACCTAGTACGTCCATGATACGACCTAGGGTCGCTGTACCTACAGGTACAGATACTGGAGCACCAGTGTTTACAAC
Source organism: Marinobacterium sp. xm-m-383 (assembly GCF_013283255.1). NCBI lineage: Bacteria > Pseudomonadati > Pseudomonadota > Gammaproteobacteria > Oceanospirillales > Oceanospirillaceae > Marinobacterium > Marinobacterium sp. xm-m-383. The sequence goes on from NZ_WBYT01000002.1 coordinate 22,169, forward strand.
GTCCAGACCACGGCTTGCACCTTCAGTCTGACCCATTGCGATAGTACGTACGACACCGTCACCCAGCTGTTGCTGAACTTCTAGTGTCAGGTTGGTTTTAGTGACGTTTAGTGCGTCATAAACCTTCGGTACATCTTCACGTGGGAATTCCACGTCAACTACTGCACCGATAATCTGAACAATACGTCCGCTACTCATGTTCGGATCCTCTTAACTTATTAGCCTGTTAACTGCTTTAAACAGCAGCAGCACCACTTACGATTTCAGAAATTTCCTGTGTAATCGCTGCCTGACGCGCTTTGTTGTAGATCAACTGAAGCTCGTCGATTAGGTTGCCGGCGTTGTCGGTTGCATTCTTCATTGCCAACATACGCGCTGCCTGTTCACAGGCGTTATTCTCAACAACTGCTTGGTACACCATTGATTCAACGTAACGAGTCAAAAGACCTGTTAGTAGATCACGAGCATCTGGCTCGTAGATGTAATCCCAGTGGTGGTTGAGAGTGTCGTCGTCTTCTTCAGCCTGAAGGGGCAGAAGCTGTTCAATAGTCGGCTTTTGCGTCATGGTGTTAACGAACTCGTTCGATACCACGTATAGACGGTCAAGTTTGCCTTCGTTGAAGCTATCAAGCATCACTTTTACTGAACCGATTAGCGCTTCCAACTCTGGTGCATCGCCTAGGCCGCTTGTTGCTGCCTTAACGTTACCGCCGTAGTTACGGAAGAAGCTAACTGCTTTACCACCAATTGCACAGAAATCGATCTCGACATTCTGTGAATTGAACTCCTTCATTTTGCCAATAGCAGCCTTGAACAAGTTAACGTTCAGGCCACCACAGAGTCCGCGATCAGAACCGACAACAATGAAACCTACTCGTTTCAGGTCGTTGTTCTGCATGTAAAGGTGTTTGTATTCAGGGTTAGCTTTCGCTAAGTGCTGAATCACACCACGGATACTGCGTGCGTATGGACGAGAAGACTCCATGCGATCTTGGGCACGGCGCATCTTAGATGCAGCAACCATTTCCATGGCGCTGGTAATCTTACGTGTGCTACCGATACTCGCGATCTGCGTCTTAATCTCTTTTCCGACTGCCATAAATCCGCCTCTATTCCTTGACTTAGTATCGGCTGAACAGAGTCTGTTCAGCCGTTCTGCTCATAACTCGAGCGCTTACCAAGTCTGGGTAGATTTGAACTTCTCGATGCCAGCTTTGAATCCAGCAGCGATTTCGTCATTGTAATCGCCTGATTCATTCACTTTAGCCATCAGGTCAGCATGCTCCGAGTTGAAGTATGCAACCAATGCAGCTTCGAATGCACCGATTTTGTTCAATTCTACGTCGCTCAGGAAGCCTTCGTTCGCAGCGTACAAGCTCAAGCCCATCTCAGCGACAGACATTGGAGAGTACTGCTTCTGCTTCATCAGTTCTGTAACGCGCTGACCGTGCTCTAGTTGTGCACGAGTCGCTTCGTCAAGGTCTGAAGCAAACTGCGAGAACGCTGCCAATTCACGGTACTGTGCAAGTGCTAGACGTACACCGCCACCCAATTTCTTGATGACTTTAGTCTGAGCCGCACCACCTACACGTGATACTGACAGACCTGCGTTGATCGCAGGACGAATACCTGAGTTAAACATACCAGTTTCAAGGAAGATCTGACCGTCTGTGATCGAGATAACGTTGGTTGGTACGAACGCCGAAACGTCGCCACCCTGAGTCTCGATTACAGGTAGAGCAGTCAATGAACCTGTTTGTCCTTTAACTTCACCTTTAGTGAACTCTTCTACGTAGTCAGCGTTAACACGCGCTGCACGCTCTAGTAGGCGTGAGTGTAGGTAGAATACGTCACCTGGGTATGCTTCACGACCTGGTGGACGACGAAGAAGAAGTGAAATCTGACGGTAAGCCCAAGCTTGTTTAGTTAGGTCATCGTAGATAATCAGTGCGTCTTCACCGCGGTCACGGAAGTACTCACCCATTGCACAGCCTGCGTATGGAGCTAGGAACTGCATTGCTGCAGGATCTGCTGCACCTGCTGCTACAACGATCGTGTGATCCATTGCGCCGTGCTCTTCAAGCTTACGTACTACGTTAGCGATAGTAGACTGTTTCTGGCCCACTGCTACGTAGATACATTTGATACCAGTACCTTTCTGGTTGATGATCGCGTCGATCGCAATTGCCGACTTACCGATCTGACGGTCACCGATGATCAACTCACGCTGACCACGGCCGATTGGTACCATTGCATCGATCGCTTTCAGACCAGTCTGAACTGGCTGGTCAACAGACTGACGAGCGATAACGCCTGGCGCTACCTTCTCTACTGCGTCTGTGATTTTTGCGTCGATAGCACCTTTACCGTCGATTGGGTTACCTAGTGCGTCTACAACGCGACCAAGTAGCTCAGGACCTACTGGTACTTCAAGGATACGGCCAGTACATTTAGCCGTCATGCCTTCTTTAAGACCTTGGTAATCACCAAGAACTACGGCACCGACAGAGTCACGCTCAAGGTTAAGCGCCATACCGTAGACGCCACCAGGGAACTCGATCATTTCGCCGTACATTACGTCAGCTAGACCGTGGATCAGGATGATACCATCGGATACGCTAACGATTGTGCCCTCGTTACGGGCTTCTGAAGACACATCAAGTGACTCGATGCGCTTCTTGAGAATCTCGCTGATCTCAGATGGATTCAGTTGCTGCATTTCTATTCCTCATTCTCAGGAATTCATCGCTTCGGCCAGTTTCGCAAGTCGAGCACGAACCGAACCGTCGATCACAAGGTCGTCTGTACGAACAATTACACCGCCTAGGATAGACTTGTCTACCTGTGCAGTGACTGCTACTTCACGACCCAACTTGGTGCTAAGCGCCTTAGCCAATTTCTGCTGCTGTTCATCAGCAAGATCGAAGGCAGTTGTCAGATCCACTTCAATTGAAGCTTCCTGAGCTGACTTCAGCTTTTTGAACTGTGCAGCGATCTCTGGCAACAGAGCCAAGCGCTGATTTTCTGCCAATAGAGCCATAAAGTTTTGGCCCGCTTGGTCGATGTCGCCTTCTAAAAGGCCATTCAGCGTCCCAGCTTTCTGCTCAGACGTTAGGGCTGGGTTTGCCAGCACCTGGGCTACTGTCGCATCCGCTACACAAGAGGCAGCGATTGACAGCATGTTAGCCCACTGATCGAGGCTGCCCTTGCTAGCTGCATATTCAAATGCAGCTTTTGTGTAGGGCCGAGCGACTGTATTGAGTTCAGCCATCGTAAACCTCGCTTAAAGCTCCGCAGCTAGTTTTTCAACTAACTGTGCGTGTGCTTTCTCGTCAACAGAGGCTTCCAGAATTTTTTCAGCGCCAGCTAGTGCTAGTGCTGCAACCTGTGCACGAAGAGCTTCCTTCGCTTGGTTGATCTCTTGTTCGATTTCCGCTTCAGCAGCAGCTTTAACGCGATTAGCTTCTTCGCGCGCTTGCTCTTTAGCTTCGTCAACAATCTGGTTAGCCCGCTTGTTGGCCTGTTCAATGATGGCAGCTGCTTGCTCTTTAGATTCGCGCAGATTATCTGTCGCTTTCTCTTGAGCTAGCTTCAGATCGCGCTCAGCGCGTTCTGCCGCATCAAGACCATCTGCAATCTTCTTCTTACGTTCAGCCAGTGCACTTGTTAGTGGTGGCCATACGTATTTCATACAAAATACGACGAAGATGAAGAACGCGATAGCCTGACCAATGATGGTGAGATTGATATTCACGCCATTATCCTCGCGGTTGTCTGATTAAAAGTAGTGAAACCCATGGGGTATCTAGTTAAAAAACTACTTGTTAGCCAGCAACAGCGAACAGTACGTATAGACCAAGACCAACACCGATCATAGGAACAGCGTCGACAAGACCCATTACGATGAAGAACTGAGTACGTAGTAGTGGGATCAGTTCTGGCTGACGAGCAGCACCTTCAAGGAATTTGCCACCTAGAACGCCGATACCGACCGCAGCGCCTACAGCGCCTAGACCCATCATCAGTGCACCAGCAATGTACAGCAATGCCATTTCCATCGTTTTTCTCCGATTTAGTTAATTTAAGGTTATTACAGTTAGTAAACTCTTGTTATTCCGCTTAGTGATCTTCGTGGGCCATCGCCAAGTAGACGATTGTTAGGACCATGAAGATAAACGCCTGAAGCGTAATAACTAGAATGTGGAAAATTGCCCATGGAACCGACAGGATCCATTGAGCCCAGAACGGCAGCAGTGCAATCAGGATGAAGATCATCTCACCTGCGTACATGTTACCGAAAAGACGTAGTGCCAATGATACTGGCTTAGCCAGTAGACCAACCACTTCTAGGAAGAGGTTGAATGGCAGCAACCATTTGCCTAAAGGCTGGAAGCTAAGCTCTGCTAGGAACCCGCCAAGACCTTTCTGCTTGATGCTGTAGTAAAGAATAAGTGCAAAGACGCTCAACGCCATACCCGCGGTCGCGTTTACGTCAGTCGTTGGAACCACTTTCATGAAGTTGATACCCATCTCTGCTGCTAGGAATGGAATCCAGTCAACGGGAACCAAGTCCATGGTGTTCATTAGGAAGATCCATACAAAGATGGTCAACGCCAATGGAGCGATGAGTGCATTTTTGTAGTGGAAGATACTCTTCACGTTGTCATCGATGAACTCGATGATGGTTTCTACAAAGTTTTGAGCGCCGCCAGGTACATCACTTGTCGCACTTTTAGCCACCTTACGGAAGAACCACACGAACGCTAGACCAAGAGCAATCGACCAGAACATTGTGTCTACGTTGATCGCCCAGAAGCCCATCTCAGCAGCTTCTTGCGCACTGTGCGCAAAGCCAAGACCGTTAACAGGGTGGTTACCAAAGGTAAGGTTGGTTAAGTGGTGAGCAATATACTCTGAGGAGGTAACTGTTCCAGATGCCATTCTCAGTTTCTCTCTTTATCGAAGGTTAAGAATCCGTTTTAACGCCGAACTGCATGATCAGATTACTGACCTGAAGCAGAATCAACATCGCAAATAAGGAAAAAACACTGATGGGTTTTACCAGCACAAACGCCAGTGAAAAACTGATGGCCATCAATGCCATTTTCCATATTTGACTCGCATACAACTCTGCGAGTGTCCCTTGTGCAGACCTCTGTGTCTGCTTGTTAAAGTGCTTGTTTGCGAAATAGGCGTTAGGAATCAAGTAGATTAAACCACCTATAAGCATTGAGTACGCTGCTACAAAATCAATAAATACAGCGACTGCACTTAGCACTAACAGGATGCCTGACTGATATTTCAAAACGGTGAAATATCGAGCTTTCGCCCTATCAGAACGCTTACCAATGAGGTTTGGATTCATCATCTTTGCCCAAAAGTAGTGCGTTTATCCCAGCTAATGCGGGCGCAATTGTAGGTGAAAAGGGAATAAGCATCAAGCACAGAGTAGTCTAACTATGACTAAGGTCTTGTTCGGGTTAATCGCGAAGTTGTTTAACGATCGCTTTGAGTTCTTTAGCATCATTGTAGCTGATCACAATCTTACCCTGACCCTTTGCGTTTTCGCTCAGTGTCACTTTGGTAGATAGCAGTCGAGTCAGATCTTCAACGATACGCTCATGCTTGCTGGTAAGCTCTGGCTTCGCTTTAGGCTCCGTTGGATTTTGCAAAGTGCGCACCAACAACTCAGTTTGACGAACCGATAAGCCTTTAGCCACAACCTCTCGACCGGCATCGATCTGTAACGCTTCTGTGAGAGGCAGTAACGCACGAGCATGACCCATCTCAAGGTCTCCATGCTCCAACATACGTTTGACTTCGTCGGTCAGGTTAAGAAGACGCAGAAGGTTGGCAACGGCGGTACGCGATTTACCAACGGCATCAGCCACTTCTTGCTGTGACAGTTCAAACTCCTGCTGAAGGCGCTGCAAGGCTATGGCCTCTTCGATCGGGTTTAGGTTTTCACGTTGAATGTTTTCGATGAGTGCCATCGCAATGGCCGCTTCATCAGGAACATCTCGAATGACAACAGGCACACGCTCCAAACCAGCCATCTGGGCTGCACGCCAGCGACGCTCACCCGCGATGATTTCAAAATTATCACCACCGATGGGACGCACCACAATCGGCTGCATAATGCCTTGCGCTTTAATCGAAGCGGCTAGCTCTTCAAGCGCTTGAGGCTCCATATCACGGCGGGGTTGGTAACGACCACGACTTAGGCGCTCAACCGCCAGTTCAGTGAGTTGCGTAGAGTCACTCGATTGGTCGTTCGCGACAGTCGGTGCAGAACCGGAAAGTAGGGCGTCTAAACCACGACCCAATCCACGACGTTTTGTGCTCATTTCAACTCCTTAAGAAACCGCTTGGGCTTGCTCTTTGTCGGTACGACGAACCAGTTCACCCGCCAGTGCTAGGTAAGCAATCGCACCTCGAGAATTTTTATCGTACATGATCGCCGGAAGACCATGGCTGGGGGCCTCTGCTAAACGGACATTACGTGGAATAACCGTACGGTAAACCTGATCACCAAAGTACTCTAAGAGGTGATCAGAGACATCTTTGGTCAAACTCATGCGTGGATCGAACATGGTGCGTAAAATACCCTCAATCTTCAGTCGAGGGTTTAGACGTTCATGGATCTTATCGATGGTGCCCACCAGTGCACTGATCCCTTCGAGAGCATAGTATTCACACTGCATAGGGATAATAACCCCGTCAGAGCTAGCCAGTGCATTCACCGTTAGCAAACTCAGCGAAGGTGGGTTATCGATCAGAATGAAATCGTATTGGTCAGCCACAGCATCGAGCGCCATCTTCAGACGAAACTCTCTACGTGTCATCTGCAGAAGTTCAACTTCTGCCGCCGTTAGGTCGCCATTGGCCCCTAAAACATCGTAGCCTACTTCTAAATTGGTGATGATCGACTCTTTGGCGCTCGCTTGATCGGTTAATAGCTCATAGACCGAGAGTGTAAGATCATGCTTATCAACACCAGAGCCCATGGTCGCATTACCCTGAGGATCTAGATCGATAAGCAGAACGCGCTTGTGCATAGCAGCCAGTGATGCCGCTAAGTTCACGCTGGTGGTGGTTTTACCAACCCCACCTTTCTGATTGGTGACCGTTAAAATCTTGGCCAACTTACACTCTCCCAATTTTCAACAGGTGTCGCTCTTCATCAAGACCGGGCACTTGAAGGGGGTAACTCTCGATTAAATGGTACTGATTTGGCAGATCTGCCAACTCCTGATCAGGATAACGGCCTTTCATCGCAAGAAACAGACCCTGATCGGCTAATAGCTCAGCGCTTAACGTTACCATATCTTCGATAGAAGCAAAGGCCCTAGAGGTAACTTGTTGGAAAGTACGACCGGCAAACGCCTCAACCCGACCATGAACCACCTCTAAATTCGATAGATTCAACTCAACTTTTACCTGATGCTGAAACCGAGTTTTTTTACCGTTGCTGTCCAGAGTAACAACTGGCATATCAGGATTAAGAATGGCCATAGGAATTCCAGGTAACCCAGCACCACTACCGACGTCGATAAGGTCGGTTTTTTCTACGTAGGGCGCAATCGCGACACTGTCCAAAATATGTTTTATCAGCATCTGTTTTGGATCGCGTATCGCCGTCAGATTGTAGGTTTTGTTCCATTTCTGTAACAACGCTAAGTAGGCCAACAGCTGCTCAACCTGTAATTCAGATACAGACAGGTTTAACCGACTTAGACCTGACTCTAAATCGTTTTTTGGATTGTAATCCATTAACTGGCCGCCTTAGCTTGAAGCTGAAGTTTCTTCAAATGAACCAATAACAGCGAGATAGCCGCTGGCGTCATGCCCTGAATCCTTGAAGCCTGAGCAATAGTCACCGGGCGGACATGCTCTAGCTTAGATTTTAATTCGTTTGAGAGACCACCAACGGCATCATAATCGAAGTCCTCAGGCAAAGAGGTATTCTCTTGACGACGCATCTGATCAATCTCTTGCTTCTGACGATCAATATAACCGGCGTACTTGATCGAGATCTCAATCTGCTCTTCAGCCGCCGCCTCAATCTCAACCTCAGAAGGTTTAATGGATTTGATATCGGCATAACTAAGTTCAGGACGTTTTACCAGATCAGCAAGGTTGTACTCACGTGCCAAGGGTGAACTCAGCTTGGGTTCCAATGCAGCCGCTTCTGCTGACTTTGGTTGAATCCAAGTCGATGAGAGTCGTGCCATTTCACAATCAATCTGATCGCGTTTAGTCGAGAAGGCGGTCCAGCGATCATCACCAACCACACCCAGTTTGCGGCCGATCTCGGTCAAACGAATATCCGCATTATCTTCTCGCAACACCAAACGGTATTCAGCACGGGAGGTGAACATACGGTAGGGCTCTGATGTGCCATGCGTAATCAAATCATCAACCAAGACACCGATGTAGGCTTCGTCACGACGCGGATACCACTGATCCTGATCCAGTGCACGAGCAGCGGCATTCATACCGGCCAACAACCCTTGTGCGCCCGCCTCTTCGTAGCCTGTTGTGCCATTGATTTGACCGGCAAAGTAGAGACCAGAGATCACTTTGGTCTCAAGTGTGTGTTTCAAATCCTGAGGATTGAAATAATCGTATTCGATGGCATAACCCGGACGTGTGATATGAGCGTTTTCAAAACCGCGCATTGAACGGATGACCTCAAGCTGCACATCAAATGGCAAACTGGTTGAGACACCATTTGGGTAGAGCTCGTGCGTGGTTAACCCTTCCGGCTCAACGAAAACCTGGTGGGAGTCTTTGTCCGCAAAGCGGTGAATCTTATCTTCAATGGAAGGGCAGTAACGCGGTCCTATCCCTTCAATAATCCCAGAGTACATCGGCGAGCGATCAAGGTTATTTCGAATAATCTCGTGTGTCCGCTCATTGGTATGCGTGATGTAACAACTGATCTGTTCTGGTTGGTCACTCGCCTGGCCCATAAACGACATGATAGGCGTTGGTGTATCACCAGGTTGTTCTTGCATCACTGAGAAATCGACACTGCGTGCGTCAATTCGTGGCGGTGTACCCGTTTTGAGACGGTCAACGCGAAGAGGATACTCACGTAAACGCTCTGCGAGTCGTAATGAAGGCGGATCACCGGCACGACCACCCTGATAATTTTGCATACCAATGTGAATCAAACCGCCAAGGAAGGTACCTGCTGTTAAGACAACGCTGTTTGCAAAGAAACGAATGCCAGCTTGGGTCACAGCACCGCGAACTTCATCATTTTCTACGATGAGATCATCGACCGCCTGCTGAAAGATATCGAGGTTAGGTTGGTTTTCAAGAATCGAGCGGATGGCTGCTTTGTAAAGAATACGATCCGCTTGTGCACGTGTGGCACGCACAGCGGGACCTTTGCGTGCATTAAGCGTTCTAAACTGAATACCGCCCTTATCGGTAGCACGAGCCATCGCACCATCCAGTGCATCAATCTCTTTAACAAGATGACTCTTACCAATACCACCGATGGCCGGGTTACATGACATTTGACCCAGTGTCTCAATATTGTGAGTCAATAGCAGGGTTTTAGCCCCTTTACGTGCTGATGCTAATGCCGCTTCAGTGCCAGCGTGACCGCCACCAATAATCAACACGTCATAACGATCTGGATAATCCACTCTCTACCTCTTAGCTGCCTTTTCAAACCTAGACAGAAATATGGCGCGGATTATACCTAGGGATTGCCATTGAAGAAATGGTTAAAAAATAGCCAACCTGCTGTTTGTAGAGTGAGAGTAGATAAATAAAAAATAAAATAAATATATAAAGAGAGTTTATTATTTTTAATATTATTTAAGTAGGCTGATTTCTGTTATTAACTGATTAAAAATCAATAAAAACAGTAGTTTGTAGAAATTATAACCCGCTTATAAAGCGCGAATAGCTTGAACATTTGTTGTGTGTGAGTTGTGTATAAGTAGGCTAGTTATACACAATTTATTTTATTCACAGTTTAATCGTCCAATTACTCGGGGTTAGGCTGACAGTTTTTCCACAATCGAAGAATTATTACCGCGTTTTGTGAGCTATTCTTTGGATAACTATTGAATATATCCACAACAGATGCTCAGCATTCGCCTTTTATCTGTGAGTAACTCTATTTTTGGATTGTGGAAAACTATTTACCGATACAGAAAGAGCCGAAAATCTTTCCAAGCAGGTCATCCGCTGAAACTTTACCGGTTATTTCACCTAACACCTGCTGTGTCTGCCTCAGATCTTCCGCCAGAAGTTCACCAGCACCTTGGGTATCTAACTGCCAAAGACCGGTGTTTAATAGCTCCTGTGCTTGTTCTAGAGCCTCCATATGGCGTCTACGCGCCATAAAAGCGCCTTCAGCATTGCCTTGATAGCCCATAATGGACTTTAGATGCTCCCGAAGCAGATCAATGCCTTGCTCATCTTTGGCTGAGAGTCTAATCAGTGTGTTTTCACCCTGTTGTTCAAGACTAGTACTTTCGTCTGTTAGGTCGATTTTATTGCGAACTAAGGTGACATGGCTCAGATCACCGTTGAGTTTTTCGACCATCTCAGGCCACAGCGTTTGTGGATCCGTTGTCTCTGAGTGGCTAGCATCCACGAGCATTAAGATACGATCAGCCGTTTTGATCTCCTGCCAAGCGCGATCAATACCGATCTGTTCGACTCGATCAGGTGCATCACGTAAGCCAGCGGTGTCGATAATGTGCAGTGGCATGCCATCAATGTGTATCTGCTCTCTCAAGACATCTCGTGTTGTCCCCTCAATGTCGGTGACAATTGCTGAATCACGCCCCGATAGCGCATTGAGAAGACTCGATTTTCCGGCATTAGGACGGCCAGCAATCACGACAGTCATACCCTCTCTCATTAAACTGCCTTGCTGCGCTTGGCTCTGAACCTGATTGAGTTGCTCAATAATGTTGACCAGATCACCACGCACTTTGCCGTCGCTTAAAAAGTCGATCTCTTCATCAGGGAAGTCGATGGCTGCTTCTACATAGATGCGCAGGTTGGTTAGCTGATCGACCAATTGATCAACTTCACGCGAAAAAGCGCCTTGCAGTGATTTTAACGCACAGCGAGCTGCCTGTTCTGAAGAGCTTTCAATCAGATCAGCAATGGCTTCAGCTTGAGTGAGATCGAGCTTATCGTTTAAAAATGCTCGTTCTGAGAATTCACCTGGTCTAGCCATGCGAGCACCTAGCTCAATGGCGCGGCGAATGATGAGATCGATGACAACGGGACCACCATGACATTGAAGTTCGGCAACATCTTCACCGGTGAAGCTATTGGGTCCAGGAAAAAGCAGGGCGATGCCTTCGTCGATCTGTTGATCAGTTTCATGAAAAGGGGTGTAGTGAGCGTAACGGGGTTTGGCTTTAAACCCGATAAATGCCTCTAAAATTTCAGCAGACTTAGGCCCTGAAAGACGAACAATCCCGACGCCCCCTTGGCCAGTGGCGGTTGCTTTTGCAACGATCGTATCTTTACTGCTGCTGATCATCTGAAGTCTTTCTCCAATCAATAAAAAGGGCTCCGAAGAGCCCTAGTGTGTCGCGTGGGGATTTAAGCTGCAAGTTGCTTATTTAGAATCACCCGCTTCGATCTGTTTGTTGATTACATACTGCTGTGCAATCGATAGGACGTTGTTCACCAACCAGTATAGAACCAGACCCGCTGGGAACCATAGGAAGAAGAAGGTGAAGACGATTGGAAGCATCTTCATGATCTTCGCCTGCATTGGATCTGGAGGCGTTGGGTTCAGCAGCTGCTGAATGAACATGGTCGCACCCATCAAGATAGGCATGATGAAGTAAGGGTCCATCTGCGACAGGTCTTGGATGTAACCAATGAACGGCGCGTGACGGATTTCAACCGCTTCCATCAATACCCAGTAAAGTGCGATGAAGATCGGCATCTGAGCAACGATAGGAAGACAGCCACCGAGAGGGTTGATCTTCTCTTTCGAGTAGAGCTTCATCATCTCCTGAGACATCTTCTGACGATCATCACCGTAGAGCTCTTTAAGACGAGCCATCTCTGGACCGAACTTGCGCATTTTTGCCATCGATTTGAACGCTTTAGCATTCAAGTGGAATAGGGCAGCTTTCACCAAAATCGTGACACAGATGATGGCAAGACCGTAGTTACCAACGATCGAGTAGAGCCACTTAAGAACCATGTAGATCGGTGAAGCGATGAAGAAGAGAATACCGAAGTCAATCGTAAGATCTAGGTTCGGAGCGATCTTCTCCAGCTGATCAGTATCTTTAGGACCCGCATACAGCGTTGCCGAGATCTGGCCTGTCTGACCTGGAGCAACAACAGCAGAGGGTGCTAAGAATCCAGCAATGTAGTTACCGTTAAGCTGACGGGCCTGGTAGGTGTACTCCTGACCTGGATTAGGGATCCAAGCACTCATGAAGTAGTGCTGAATCATTGCAACCCAACCGTCTTGGCTCTTCTCGCTGTAACGGCCGTCGTCGATATCATCGAAGCTGACTTTGTTGTAGTTGTTCTCTTGAGTTGAGAACACAGGGCCTAGGTAAGACTGCATACCCATATCGGTTGTTTCTGAAGGATCAGCACTGCGATCACGCTTAAGTTGACCGAACAGAGTCGCTTGCCAGTTTGAGTCACTGTTGTTGGCAATCAGGTAGTCCATCGCAATGGCGTTGCTACCGCGTGTGAAGGTGAATCGCTTAGTAATGGCTACGCCGTTATCGACTAGGTTCAGATCTACAGCCAGTGTATCGGCACTGCCCATGTCGTAACTAGCTTCAGCAACTGAGTAGAGTGGACGACCCTCTTTAGACGCATCTGGGCCATTAGGGCCAACTAAGCCTGATTGGGCTACGTAGGTACGGTTAGCGTTCTGCTCAAGCAGAACCAATGGATCTTCGCCTTCCAACGTCGCTTTATGATCAAGCAGTTTGACTTCAATGATGTCACCACCGCGTGGATCGATCAGAATGCCGAACTTATCAGTGGTTACACTGACCAGATCACCTGTTGCTGCAGCCAGTGTGGACGTTGCTGCACCTGCGGTGGGTAGATCAGCTTCAGCTGCTGGCGCTGCGCTTGGCAGGTCGTTACCTGCGGCTGGCTGGTACGCTGAAACTGATTCAGTTTGAGTTTGTTGTGCTGCGACGGGAGTGTTGTAATCAGCATTCCACTGGAGAACCAGCATGTATGAGATTAGACCGAGTGCGCCGAGTAGAATGACTCGCTGTATATCCATGGCGAATTAACCATTACCTTTATTTGAGGTTTGGGCTTTTAAAGCCTGCTTGTTTAAACGTTTCCAACTTTTCGCTATGAGCGCATGTAATTGCTCGTTTTCCAGCTCATCAATACCACGTCGAGATAAAACAACAATGTCGACATTAGGGAGCTGATGCTGGTTAAAACGAAAAGACTCGCGAATGATACGACGAACGCGGTTTCGATTCACGGCTCTGCGAATATTTTTTTTGGAAAAAACGAATCCGATGCGGGGATGATCAGATTGGGAGTGGCGGGCAAGAATCAGTAGATGAGTATCACTGACCTTAAAATCGGCTTTGTCGAATACCCTTTTGAAATCACCGCCAGTTAAAAGTCTTAACTGGCGAGGGTATTCGAACTCAGCCATTTGGCATTCAGCAAGTCCGCTTAATTATGCAGACAAGCTAGCGCGGCCGCGTGAACGACGACGAGCAAGCACTTTACGACCGTTTTTAGTAGCCATACGAGCACGGAAACCGTGGTTGCGCTTACGCTTTAGTACGCTTGGTTGAAATGTTCTTTTCATTGCCTTGTCCTATTACAAGTCATTTATACGTCACAGATGTTGTATGGACATCTGCCTAAAAATCGAGACGCAAAATTCTATAGAAATCGCTAAGCAGTTGCAAACCTTTTGTTTGCTATCCATAAAAAAACCAGCCCGAGAGCTGGTTTTTTATCAGCTAAACGAGCTATTAGCGCATTTTACGCTGCATGTAGCCGTCTAGAGGACCTTCTGAAACAGACATCCACTGGTTCTGGTCTTTCTGGAACGCAGCCATGCTGTCGTAGATGCGTTTGAAGTCTGGGTGTTCAGCAGAAAGCTCTTTGTAAGTTTCCTGTGCAGCTTCCCAAGCAGCATCCATTACGTCTTTCGGGAAGACCTTCATCTTAGTACCACCCGCTAGGATAGTCTTAAGTGATTCTGGGTTCTTCGCATCGTAGAAGGCAGTTGTCTTAACGTTTGCACGCTCAGCTGCTGCTGCAACAATGTTCTGGTACTCAACTGGTAGAGCGTCGAACTTCTCTTTGTTGATGTAGACAGAAAGGTTTGGAGCCGCTTCCCACCAACCTGGAGTGTAGTAGTACTTAGCAACCTTGTTGAAGCCCATCTTCATGTCATCGAATGGACCAACCCATTCAGCTGCATCGATAGTGCCTTTCTCTAGTGATGGGAAGATATCGCCACCCGGGATAGACTGAGGCACAACGCCTAGCTTCTCGATGATCTTACCGCCCATACCACCGATACGCATCTTCAGACCCTGAAGATCGTCTAGTGATTTAACTTCTTTGTTGTACCAACCACCCATCTGTACACCCGTGTTACCTGATGGGAATGGAACGATGTTCGATTTAGCGAAAAGCTCTTTGATCATTTCGCCGCCACCACCGAAGTTGTACCAAGCTTGGAACTGACGGTAGTTAAGGCCGAAAGGAACGGTTGTATCTAGAGCGAATGCTGGGTTTTTACCGAAGTAGTAGTATGACGCTGTGTGACCTGCTTCGATCGTACCGTCTGATACTGCGTCAAAGATCTGCATAGTGCCTACGATTTCGCCCGCAGGGAATACACGAATCTTGAATTTACCGTTGGTCATCTTCTCTACTTCTTCAGCGAAGTAGACACCGCCCATGTAGAAGCCGATACCTGGAGGTACAGCCGACTGTAGGCGCCAGTTAAGTTCTGGAAGCTCAGCAGCTGAAGCTGCAGTTGCTGCTGAAACGGCTGCTGCTAGTACAGCACCTTTAAACAGATCTCTACGTTTCATGATATTTCCTTGTGTTTGCCTTTTCGGCGTTTATTGTTAGTTAGGACACAGCTAATACTAGCTATAACCAGCCACCATGCAAGAGTATTAATTATTTGCCTGAATCAACCTGCTACTTTGGTCTAACTAATCAGGTGATCTGGTAGGACCAGTTAACCCTTAAATTTCTCTTTGATGGTTCAAACATGGCCATTTAATAGGCTTTTCGATCTGAAATTAAGACTTAAGTCTATATCTATCGTTTGTTCTGGTATGACCAGTTGCAACCTCTTCTTGTACCACACTTGAAAACCGGTCACACTGCGAGGCTAGAACAAATAGATCAGAGAGCGTGTTTAAGGAATGAAAGCTTTACTGAAATTCTCAGCGGGCATTGATGCAATCAATGGCTGGGTTGGCAACTACATTAAATGGTTAATTCTTGCAGCGGTATTGGTCAGTGCAGGTAACGCAACAACTCGTTATCTGTTCAGTATCGCGTCTAATGCAATGCTGGAGTTGCAGTGGTACCTGTACGCTGCTGTGTTTACGGCGGCAGCGGGCTATGTGCTTAAACTAAATGAGCACGTACGCATCGATGTGGTGAGTCAGCGCATCTCACCAAGAGCCCGCAACTGGATTGACGTTATTGGTCTGCTCTTCTGTGTGATGCCGGTCAGCCTCTACATCTGCCTACAATCCATTCCCAATCTTTTAGAGACCTATGCTAACCAAGAGGTGAGTCAAAATGCGGGTGGCCTGCTGCGTTGGCCAGTGCGTGCAATGATTCCTCTCGGTTTTGGTTTGTTATTCATCCAAGCATTCAGCGA
The DNA here is from genome assembly GCF_013283255.1 of Marinobacterium sp. xm-m-383. Classification (NCBI taxonomy): domain Bacteria; kingdom Pseudomonadati; phylum Pseudomonadota; class Gammaproteobacteria; order Oceanospirillales; family Oceanospirillaceae; genus Marinobacterium; species Marinobacterium sp. xm-m-383. The sequence goes on from NZ_WBYT01000002.1 coordinate 38,043, forward strand.
ATTGATTAAGCGCTGGGCTTTTCTAAAAGGCTATATCGAAGATCCGCTGAGTAAAGGTGGTCACGTAAACATGGACGACGAGCAGGAGACGGCGTAAATGGAATTTCTAGCGGATAACATCGCGCCGATTATGTTCGGCACTCTGATCATCTTCCTTCTATCGGGCTTCCCAGTTGCGTTTAGTTTGGCAGCTAACGGCATTCTGTTTGCGATCATTGGTCATGAGCTTGGTCTATTGGATTGGGTGCTGCTTCAGGCAATACCTGAACGTATCTACGGCATTATGCAGAACGACACTTTGCTGGCGATTCCGTTCTTCACCTTCATGGGGATTATCCTGCAACGCTCAGGCATGGCAGAGGACTTGCTTGAATCGGCAGGGCAGTTGTTTGGGCGAGTACCGGGTGGTCTTGGTTATGCTGTCATTCTTGTCGGTGCGCTCCTCGCGGCAACGACGGGTGTTGTGGCAGCATCGGTGATTTCAATGGGCCTTATCTCCTTGCCGGTTATGATGCGATACCGTTATCACTACCCGACAGCGGCGGGTCTTCTGACCAGTGCCGGCTCGCTGGCACAGATCATCCCACCTTCACTGGTGTTGATCGTACTGGCCGATGTGCTTTCACTGTCAGTTAAAGATGCTTACATGGGTGCTATGCTACCGGCGGCAATGGTTGTGAGCTTCTTACTTCTATACATGTTCGCATTGTCGATCTTCAAACCGGCGATGGTTCCACCACTGCCAGCAGAGGCGCGTACTCTTCAGGGCACCAAGCTGATGGTGTCGGTTCTGACCGCGATGCTGCCACCGATCATTTTGATCTTCTTGGTATTGGGAACCATCTTCGTTGGTTGGGCAACACCGACCGAGGGTGGGGCAATGGGTGCTGTGGGGGCTCTATTGCTCTCGATCATCCGTCGTCGTCTGACGCTGGAGGTTATCAAAGGGGCTCTGGACTCAACGGCCAAACTGTCGACCTTCGTCATGTTTATTTTGGTTGGTTCATCTATCTTTGCTCTATCCTTCCGAGCAGTAAACGGTGACCTATGGATTGAGCACCTGTTTAGCTTTATCCCTGGTGGTGAGCTTGGCTTTGTTCTATTTGTCAGCTTATTGGTATTCGTACTCGGCTTCTTTATCGACTTCTTCGAGATAGCATTCATCTTGATGCCACTAATTGGCCCGGTTGCGGCAAACATGGACATCAACATGGTGTGGTTCCTCGTCGTGGTTGGATTGAACATGTCGATGTCGTTCTTAACACCTCCCTTTGGCTTTGCACTCTTCTACCTGCGAAGTGTGGCTCCAAAGAGCGATTACAAGGATGAGATTACCGGTCGTTTGGTACATGGCATGAAGACCATGGAGATCTACCGAGGGGCTATTCCATTCATCCTGATTATGCTGACATCACTGGCGTTGATCATCATCTTCCCAGAGATAGTGACCTACAATCTTGATGCACCTTTGGATGTTGATCTGGATACGATAGAGATCACTATCGATGGTATGGGTGGTGGTGACGACCCATGGGGCGCTGACGCGTCGGACCCATGGGCTGAGTAATACTATCTACGTTGAAAAGGCTGCTTCGGCAGCCTTTTTTGTGCCTGTTTTTACGTTGATTGTCAGTTTTTTGTGAATAAGTCTGTTTATAACTTATGAAAAAGCTGTCATTTAGTTGTTAAGTTCTGGAAAAAGTCGGATATAGGTCAAAGGTTGTGAGGGCTTGTAACCTATTGATTTAAAAACCTTGCAGCTATTTATCTGAAAATTCTGTGGATAATTGCACCCATTGGGGATAAGATTCAACCATACTTCTAAAAACCCACTGGGACTCAACAAATGTTTCAAGATCTATGGCAACAATGCCTAGAAACGCTAAAAGATGAACTGCCGTCACAGCAGTACAACACTTGGGTTCGCCCATTGCGTTTGGATCTAGAGACCGAGTCGCACATTGTTCTACTGGCCCCAAACCGTTTCGTAAAGGATTGGGTCGCGGATAAGTTCGTTACCCGCTTTCAAGATGTCGTTGAACGCTTGAGTGGTGAATCTGCGCCACTTATCGAAATAAGCATAGCAGGGTCCGTTGCCTCACCCGTCACTCGTACTCGACCAGAAGTGGCTCGAGCAAAGCCAATGCGTGTTGAGGCTCAAGAGTCCCAAGCTGAATTCACGTCGACCTCTATTGTTGCCCCCTCTACTGATATTATTCAGCCTGAGCTTGAGGTTCAGCCAGAGGTGATGGAGCGAACGGTGCAGGTCGAGGGTGGTTTGCGCCATCAGACCAGTTTAAACCCCAGCTTTACGTTCGAATCCTTTGTTCAAGGTAAATCAAACCAGCTAGCCTCTGCTGCGGCTCAACAGGTGGCCGATAACCCGGGTGGTGGTTACAACCCACTCTTTATTTATGGTGGTGTCGGCTTAGGTAAAACTCACTTGATGCATGCTGTGGGTGCAGAAATGCTTAAGCGTAATCCCAACGCTAAGATTGTCTACCTGCACTCAGAGCGCTTCGTAGCCGATATGGTTAAAGCACTTCAGCTGAATGCGATTAATGACTTTAAGCGCTACTACCGCTCGGTCGATGCACTGTTGATCGATGACATTCAGTTCTTTGCCAACAAGGATCGCTCGCAAGAGGAGTTCTTCCACACCTTTAATGCGCTACTTGAAGGTGGCCAGCAGATGATCTTGACCAGTGATCGCTATCCTAAAGAGATCGGTGGCATGGAAGAGCGCTTGAAGTCTCGTTTTGGTTGGGGTCTAACCGTGGCTATTGAGCCGCCAGAACTTGAGACGCGCGTCGCTATTCTTATGAAAAAGGCGCACGAAGCGCGAATTAAGCTTCCAGATGATGCCGCCTTCTTCCTTGCACAGAAGATTCGTAGTAATGTCCGAGAGTTAGAAGGTGCTTTGAAGCGAGTTATAGCGAACGCTCACTTCACTGGTAGTCCGATCACCACGACCTTTGTCAAAGAGTCGCTGAAGGATCTACTGGCATTACAGGACAAACAGGTTAGTATTGATAACATTCAGCGAGTGGTGTCTGAGTACTATAAGATCCGTGTAGCCGATCTTCACTCAAAACGCCGCAGTCGCTCAGTCGCTCGTCCAAGACAAGTTGCTATGTCTTTGTCTAAGGAGCTTACTAACCACAGCCTACCAGAGATAGGCAACGCATTTGGCGGTCGAGATCACACCACGGTCTTGCACGCGACACGAAAAATTAAAGAGTTGCGTGACAGCAATGCTGAGATCGCAGAAGATTACAAAAACCTGCTTCGTCATTTGACGACCTAACTGACAGACTGAGATAGGAATACGCATGAGATTCGTCATCACTCGTGAGGCTTTGATTAAACCACTACAGCTTGTTGCCGGCGTGGTTGAACGCAGACAGACACTGCCTGTGCTCTCGAACATTCTGATGGTGGCTGAGGGTGATCAACTTTCACTAACCGGTACCGATCTCGAAGTCGAGTTGGTAGGGCGCGTGCAGCTTCAAGAGCCGGCACAACCAGGTTCAGTGACCGTTCCAGCACGCAAGCTGATGGATATCTGTAAATCGCTCTCTGATGACGCTCGTATCGAGATGGAGTTGAGCGGTCAGAAGATGATCATCAAGTCGGGTCGTTCTAAGTTCTCACTAACAACCTTGGCGGCGTCTGAATTCCCGAATGTTGAAGATAGCCCACAAGCCTTCGAGTTAAGCTTGCCACAGTCAGAACTGCGTCAGTTGATCGAAAAGACAGGCTTCTCTATGGCGCAACAGGATGTCCGTTATTACCTAAATGGCATGCTACTGGAAGTAAGTGAAGACTCACTTCGTTCGGTTGCGACCGATGGTCACCGTCTGGCTACTTCGGCTTCTGCAGCGGATGTGCCAGCGGGTGGTGCGCATCAGATCATCGTGCCTCGTAAAGGTATTCTTGAGCTAGCTCGATTACTCCAAGGTGGTGACTCACCGGTTACACTGGTTATTGGTGCATCACACATTCGTGCCAATGTCGGTGACTACACCTTCACGTCGAAGCTGGTTGATGGCAAGTTCCCTGACTACCAACGAGTGATCCCTAAAAACGGTGACAAGGTCGTTCTTGGTGATCGCCAAGAGCTGCGTCAGGTATTCCAGCGTATTGCGATTCTATCGAACGAGAAATATCGAGGTGTGCGTCTGACGCTCAGCGATGGCTACCTTAAAGTGACGGCAAATAACCCAGAGCAGGAAGAGGCAGAAGAGACTGTAGCTGTTGAGTACGAAGGTCCTTCGATCGATATCGGTTTCAACGTTAACTATCTGCTCGATGTACTCTCTATTCTTGGTTCCGATGTGGTTCGTTTCACCTTAGCTGATGCAAACAGCAGTGCGCTGATTCAAGGCTTCGATGATCCAAACTCAACCTACGTCATCATGCCAATGCGCATGTAATTAACGCTTCAATAGAGGCCGTCCCTAGGGCGGCCTTTTCTGTTTATGCGCATCAAGCGACTACAACTCTCTAATCTTCGATCCATTCAATCCCTGGCCTTTGATGCGTCAGCGGATATCAACATCATTCACGGTCAAAACGGCAGCGGCAAAACCAGTATTCTGGAAGGTCTTCACTTCTTGTCTGTGGCCCGCTCATTCAGAACGCACCAGAGCCGATATGTCATCTCTGAGGGCCAACAACAACTGACCTGTTTTGCGAAGATTGAGGGTGAATCTGATTCCGGTGGTCTAGGTGTTGAACGAACCCAGCAGGGCGATGTGCGTGCCCGTTTCAGAGGTGAAGAGATCGACTTAACGGCCCTTGCTGGCTTAGTCCCGATGCAGGTGATCGACTCTGAAAGTTTCACACTTTTAGACGGTTCACCGTCTGTTAGACGACAATTTATCGATTGGGGTGGATTTCACCATTCTACGGGGTTTATTTCCGTCTGGAGAGGCTTTCAAAGAGCGTTAAAACAAAGGAATTCACTGCTAAAACGTGGTAATATTGATCGGTCGTTACGCGAGGTTTGGGATAGAGAATTTATCCTTCACGCAGAACGACTTACAGAGCTTCGAAGCGCTTATGTTGATGCCCTTTTACCGCACTTTACAGGCATTGCTGAGCAGTTGGTTCGAGAGGTCGTTACGGATCTACGTTTTAGCCCGGGTTGGGACAGAGATCAGGATCTACAGACTCTGTTAAATGAGAGTTTTGAACGTGATATGCGTCAGGGATTTACCTCCCTTGGGCCACAGCGTGCTGACCTTAAATTCAAGGTTGGAAGTCGCAGTGCCGCTGAGCACTTATCACGAGGCCAGAAGAAATTGGTCGTTAGTGCACTTAAACTTGCGCAGGGTCAGCTCTACGAGGCTACCCGAGGTCACTCCTGTATCTACTTGATCGATGACCTCCCTGCTGAGTTAGATAAAGAGCACCTGGCAACGTTTTGCTCGTTCTTGAAACAGAGCAACAGCCAAAGTTTTGTAACCTGTGTTGAGCCAAGCTCAATGCTAGAGGTATGGGGCGCAACTACTGACGGTGCCCTATTGAACGTCGATTCAGGTCAGTTAACTGCAAAGCAGACATTTGGAGAGATCTATGAGTGAATCAAACCAAGATTACGATTCGTCCAGTATTAAGGTTCTTAAAGGCCTTGATGCCGTGCGCAAGCGCCCAGGGATGTATATCGGTGATACCGACGACGGTAGTGGTTTGCATCACATGGTGTTCGAGCTGGTCGACAACGGCATTGATGAGGCACTCGCAGGTTTCTGTAGTGAGGTGGGCGTAACCATCCATGCTGACGAGAGTATTACCGTCAGCGATAATGGTCGCGGCATTCCGACGGATATCCACGAAGAGGAGGGTGTCTCTGCGGCCGAGGTTATCATGACGGTCCTCCACGCCGGTGGTAAGTTCGATGACAACACCTATAAAGTCTCAGGTGGTCTTCACGGTGTTGGTGTGTCGGTGGTAAACGCCCTGTCGACTGAGTTGCGTTTGACCATTCGTCGTGCTGGTCAGGTTCACGAGCAGGTTTACAACCACGGTGTACCGGCAGAGCCTCTAAAAGTGATCGGTGAGACGGATACCAGTGGTACGATCGTGCGCTTCTGGCCTAGCCCTGAAACCTTCACCAACATCGAGTTCCAGTACGACATTCTTGCTAAACGCCTTCGTGAACTCTCATTCCTTAACTCAGGCGTTCGTATTCGTCTTAAAGATGAGCGCTCTGGCCGTGAAGAAGTCTTTGAATACGAAGGTGGTCTAGCAGCCTTTGTTGATTTCCTTAACCAGAACAAATCGCCTATTAACAGTATCTTCCACTTCAATGCGATGCATGAAAATGGTGTTGGCGTTGAGGTCTCTCTACAGTGGAATGACTCATTCCAAGAGTCGATTCACTGTTTTGCCAACAACATCCCACAGCGTGATGGTGGTACCCACTTATCGGGCTTCCGCGCCTCCTTGACGCGTGGTTTGAACAGCTACATAGATTCTGAGTCGTTAAACAAAAAAGGCAATGTCAGCACCAGTGGTGATGACAGTCGTGAAGGTCTAACGGCGATCATCTCTGTTAAAGTGCCAGATCCTAAATTCTCTTCACAGACCAAAGATAAGCTGGTTTCGTCTGAAGTTAAGACAGCAGTCGAGCAGTTGATGGCAGAGCACTTCAATAACTACTTGCTAGAGAACCCATCTGAAGCGAAAGCGGTTGTGCAGAAGATGATGGATGCGGCGCGTGCCCGTGAAGCCGCGCGTAAAGCGCGTGAGATGACGCGTCGTAAAGGTGTGTTGGATATCGCTGGTCTACCGGGTAAATTGGCAGACTGCCAAGAGAAAGATCCGGCACTCTCTGAACTCTACTTGGTGGAGGGTGACTCGGCGGGTGGTTCTGCTAAGCAGGGCCGTGATCGTCGAACTCAAGCCATCCTTCCGCTTAAAGGTAAGATTCTTAACGTCGAGAAAGCACGTTTTGACAAGATGCTGACTTCAGCTGAAGTCGGTACTCTGATTACTGCACTAGGGTGTGGTATCGGCCGAGATGAGTTCAACGTTGAAAAACTTCGTTACCACAGCATCATTATCATGACCGATGCGGACGTCGATGGATCTCACATTCGTACCCTTCTATTGACCTTCTTCTTCCGTCAAATGCCAGAGTTGATTGAACGTGGCTACATCTACATTGCTCAGCCGCCTCTGTACAAAGTGAAGAAGGGCAAGCAAGAGCAGTACCTAAAAGATGATGAAGCGATGGATATGTACCTGCTTCAAGGTGCTTTGGAAGGTACTTCACTCTATCCTGCTGAAGATGCGCCTGCTATCACTGGTGCAGCGCTTGAGACGCTATTTGGTCGCTACCGTAAGGTGATGGCAATGATCAACCGTCTCTCGCGAATCTACCCAAGCCAGGCTTTGATGCAGTCACTCTATGTCCCGCGTTTGGCGGCCGATTCGCTGGGTGATAAAGCGACGGTAGAGGGTTGGGCTAAAGAGCTACAAGCTAAGCTAGATTCTATTGTTACGTCGGGTTCAGAAGTCTACACAGTGGATGTTGAGTACGACCAAGAGCACAGCTCTTATGTGCCGGTGGTTAATGTATTGCTTCACGGTATTACGAATGCGTTCCGTTTTGAGGCTGACTTCTTCCGCTCTAAAGATTACGACTTGATCGTTGATCTTGGGGCAGAGCTTTCTGGTCTGTTAGCGGATGGTGCTTACCTTCAGCGTGGCGAACGTCGTATGGATGTGACAGAGTTGGGCGAAGGCATTGAATGGTTGATGGGTCTTGCGCGTCGCGGCAGTAACATTCAACGCTACAAAGGATTGGGCGAGATGAACCCTGATCAGCTTTGGGAAACAACCATGGATCCTGATGCGCGCCGCATGCTTAAAGTGACGATCGAAGATGCTATCTCTGCTGATCAGTTGTTTACCACGTTGATGGGTGATGAGGTTGAGCCTCGTCGTGACTTTATCGAGTCCAACGCACTGAATGTCTCTAACCTAGATGTTTAATGTTTAGTATTTTAGAGAAAGGGCGCCTATAGGCGCCTTTTTAATTTGTTTCACGTGAAACAAACTCCTTGTTTCTATTTCTAAGTTTCAATCTTATTTGATAAAAAGTTTCACGTGAAACATTTGAATCAATCGTCGCTAAATTCACTGTGCATCGCTTGAGTGAATCCGTCCATTGAAAATCTAATAGTAAAATCAGAACTAGACTTCGGTTGATAGTCGATGAACGTATGGCTTTCAAACATGTTTAAAAGTAGCTGGTTGTCATTTGGGATGGTCGGTGTGACAAATTGAAGATCGGCCCGCTTATCGTCACAACTGGCAGTAAAAGAGATAGGTATCTGATTGACGAGTGAGTGATAAATAGAAGGGCTGCTAAGGCAATCACTGACGCTGAGAATGAAGCCGGTTGTTAGAGCTCCATCCGTGTCATCACCAAAATACACCGCATATTTATCAAATTCATTAATGCTTCGGTGGAGATGTGTCGCAGAGAGAGGCTTGTTAAGCATATTAAATGGAATCATTTCGAACCCAATATAACTGTTCAAACCAAGTGCATATTTGATCTCTTCACCATTCGGGTGCTGGTTAAAAATGATAATTCGATCATCCTCATTGGTTATGGGTTTATCTAGGAAAAGTGTGTAAAACACTAAAAGGCCAATAATGAAATAGGCGATGGCGGTGAGTTTGGGATTAACTTTTTGCATCTTGCATCCTTGCAGTCAGTGGTTTGATTCAACACTATGCAAAGTAGTAGAAAAGCAGATATTTACAAATAAAAAACCCGAGCAGTGCTCGGGTTTTTTGATGGCCAATTAAGTTTAGCCAGCCAATTCGGAGATATCGGCGATTCCACCAAATAGCTCTTTAAGTTGTTGCAGCATCGCAAGACGGTTTTGCTTAACGTCAGCGTCATCTGCCATGACACGAACCTCTTCGAAGAAGCGGTCGATTGGCTGACGAAGATCAGCTAGAGCTTGAAGAGCGCCCTGGTAATCGCCTTCACCTGTCATTGATGCAACTGAACTGCTTAAACCCTTGAGTGCTTGAGCAAGCTCTTTTTCAGCCTCATCAGATAGCAGTGCATCGTTGATAGCGGTAGACGGTGTAGAATCTAGTTTCGCAAGGATATTACCAACACGCTTGTTGCCAGCAATCAGTGCTGAGGCCGCTTCAAGTTGTGTAAAGGCCGCAACAGCATGAGCACGACGCACAAAGTCTAATGGTTTGCTTGGGCGAAGACCGTGGATCGACAGGTAGATCTCAGCGCTAATGCCCTCTTCTTCAAACCAGAAACGGAAGCGTTCCAGCATGAATTCAAAGACATTATCAGCAGCACTGTCCAAAGCAGGGAGTGCTTGGTAGTTTGATGCTGCAGTCTGAAGAAGCTCTTTAAGATCAAGATCTAACTCATGTTCAACGATAATACGAAGCACGCCCAATGCTGCACGACGCAGTGCAAATGGATCTTTAGAACCTGTAGGCGGCTGGTTGATCGCAAACAGACCGACTAGTGTGTCCAAGCGATCTGCCAAGGCTACAGCAATGCCCGTTTTAGAGGCAGGTAGATCGTCACCGGCAAACTTTGGCATGTACTGCTCGTAGATCGCCTGTGCAACTTCTTGCTCTTCACCATCGTGCAGTGCGAAGTGGTAACCCATAAGGCCCTGAAGCTCTGTGAACTCATAAACGGTATCTGTTAGCAAGTCACACTTAGCAAGCTGTGAAGCACGAGCGGCAAACGCTTCATTACCACCAATCAGCTTGGCAATGGCAGTGGCCGTTGCTTCAATGCGAGCAGCCTTGTCGGCGACTGTACCAAGCTCGTTTTGGAATACGACACTCTTTAGCTTCTCTAGGCGATCAATAAGAGGCGCCTTCTTGTCCGTCTCAAAGAAGAAAGCAGCATCAGCTAGGCGAGGGCGAATCACCTTCTCGTTGCCTGCAATCACTTGCTGAGGATCTTTAGACTCAATGTTTGAGATCGTAATGAAGTACGGCATCAACTTGTTGTTGCTATCGACAAGGTGGAAGTACTTCTGGTTCTCTTTCATTGAAAGGATTAGGACTTGCTCAGGTACCTCAAGGAAGCGCTCTTCAAAACGTCCAGCCAATGCAACAGGCCATTCGTTCAGTGCACAGACTTCGTCCAGAAGATCTTCATCGATATCAGCAGTTCCGCCAATACGAGCTGCTTCAGCTAGCACTTGTTCACGAATCATTTCGCGACGCTCAGCGAAGCTAGCCACAACTTTACCGGTGTTACGAAGCGTGGCAGCGTATTCACCTGCAGTCATCAGTTCAATGTCGTGTGGGTAGTGGAAGCGGTGGCCACGTGATTTACGGCCTGAAGTAACCTCAAGTAGAGTACAAGGTAGAACCTCATCACCCAGCAGCGCAACGATCCATTTAACAGGGCGGACAAACTCAGTACGGCTAGCCGCCCAACGCATACGCTTAGGAATCGGCAGCCCGCTCAAAGCGGTCTCAAGCATTCCTGGTAGAAGTTCTGCAGCAGGTTTACCAACCTCAGTACCGCGGTAGACGTAGTAGTCACCCTTGTCAGTATTCTCAATGACAAGGTCTTCAAGAGAGACACCGCAGCTGCCAGCAAAACCTTTAGCGGCTTGTTCAGGTGCTTTTGCAGAGGGTCCGCGTTTTTCAATGTTACGATCAGGCTGTTGGCTGTCTAGCTCTTTAACCAATACGGCCAAGCGACGTGGAGCAGCAAATAGCTCTAAAGATGAAAAGTTAAGCTGAGCATCGTTCAGTTGAGCCGTGAGGCTTTTACCCAGTGCGTCTGACAGAGAGAGAAGTGCACCTGGTGGTAGCTCTTCAGTACCCAGTTCAAATAGGAAATCTTGATTACTCATTACTCGGCTCCCTCCAGTGATGCTAGGACTTCTTGGCGAATAGACTCTTCTGCCATTGGGAAACCAAGCTCTTTACGCTTGTTGTAGTAAGCTTCGGCAACACCGCGAGCTAAGGTACGAACACGAAGAATGTAACGTTGACGCTCAGTCGCAGAGATCGCGTGACGCGCATCCAGTAAGTTGAAGGTATGCGATGCCTTCATGACCTGTTCATAAGCCGGTAGCGGTAAGCCGACATCCAGCAGTTTTTGACACTCTTTTTCGTAGTGCTCAAAGTTGCTGAATAGGTGTGGCACATCGGCGTATTCAAAGTTGTAAGTCGACTGCTCGACTTCATTTTGGTGGAATACATCGCCGTAGGTTACAACGGTACCGTCCGGTGCCTTAGACCAAATCAGATCGTACACACTGTCTACCTCTTGAACGTACATTGCTAGACGCTCTAGACCGTAGGTGATTTCGCCAGTGACCGGGTAACACTCAAGACCGCCAACCTGTTGGAAGTAAGTGAACTGAGTGACTTCCATGCCATTCAGCCAGACTTCCCAACCAAGACCCCAAGCACCCAATGTAGGTGATTCCCAGTTGTCTTCTACAAAGCGTACATCGTGTGTCAAAAGATCAAAGCCAAGACGCTCAAGCGAACCAAGGTAGAGCTCTTGGAAATTGTCTGGGTGAGGCTTCATCACAACCTGAAATTGGTAGTAGTGTTGAAGACGGTTTGGGTTCTCACCGTAACGGCCATCGGTTGGGCGTCGGCTTGGTTGAACGTAAGCTGAGTTCCAGCTCTCTGGGCCGATAGCACGCAGAGTGGTAGAAGGGTGGAAAGTACCAGCACCCACTTCCATATCCAGTGGCTGAACAATTACACAGCCTTGCTCGGCCCAATACTGTTGTAGGGCAAAGATAAGACCTTGGAAGGTGCTTACATCAGGTTTGACAGTGTCGGTCACGACAGAAGTCCTCGGCTAGGATTTTTTGCAAAAAATTAGCCGAGAATTATACAGCATTCCTTAAGAATTTAAGAGGGGCGTAACCCTATCCATTTAATAGGGTTATCGGCGCCAGAAAGCCGGTGTTAGTAGGACTAATAAGGTAAACACCTCAAGACGTCCTAGCAACATCGCAAAGACCAAAATCCATTTGGCGGTAGTCGGTATGTCACCATAGTGTGCCGCAACATCACCAAGGCCTGGACCAAGGTTGTTGAGCGTAGCGCCCACTGCCGACCAGGCGGTTACCTGATCCAGTCCAGTGGCTAGCAGTGCAACTAGCATCACCACAAAGACGATCAAGTAGACCGAGAAAAATCCCCAAACCGCTTCAAGCACCTTGTTCGAAATTGGGCGTCTTCCCAGCTTCACAGGCATGATCGCGTTCGGGTGAATTAGGCGCACAATCTCACGGTAACCCTGTTTTAGAATCAGCAGTAGACGTATCTGTTTCATACCGCCACCCGTCGATCCTGCACAGCCTCCGGCAAAGGCTGCCAAGAAGAGTAAGAAGGGCAGCATGGCGGGCCAGTGTGCAAAGTCCGCGACGGCAAAGCCGGTCGTCGTTGCAATGGAGACAACCATAAAGACCGCTTTGCGAAGCGCCTCAATCGATTCGTAGGTGCCGGTAAAGTCGAGTACAAACAGCGTAAACAGCGACAGGCTGATCAGAGAGAAGAGGTAGAACTTGAACTCTGGATCTGAGAAGTAGTGGGCGACACTATGCTGTCGCCAAGCGGCAAAGTGAAGGCCGAAGTTGATCCCCGAAAGCACCATAAAGAGTACACAAATCATCTCGATCAGTGCGCTGTCATAGAATCCAATACTGGCATCGTGTGTTGAGAACCCGCCAATGGCAACAGTAGAGAAACTGTGGCCAATCGCATCGAACAGCTCCATTCCTGCCGCCCAGTAGCCCAGTGCGCAGGCAATCGTCAGCGTCAGGTAGATGTTCCAAAGCGCTTTGGCAGTTTCGGTGATTCTAGGTGTCAGCTTTGAATCTTTAACCGGGCCAGGTGTTTCAGCGCGGTAGAGCTGCATCCCACCGATGCCCAGCATTGGCAGTATCGCGACGGCTAGTACGATGATACCCATACCACCCAACCACTGCAGCTGCTGTCGATAGTAGAGCAGGGACTTGGGAAGCGTATCCAGTCCAGTGATGACGGTCGCTCCTGTTGTCGTCAGACCAGAGACGGCCTCAAACAGAGCGTCGGTAAAGGTAAGGTTTGTTTCGGCCGAAAAGTAGATAGGTAACGAACCGAAGAAGCCCAGTACCGTCCAGAATAGAACGGTAATTAAGAATCCGTCGCGTGTTCTAAGGTCTTGGTGGACTCGCATGAAGGGGAGCCAGATTAAGAAACCGGTACACAGAGTGACGAAGAAAGCCCCAACAAATGCTTGAATATTGCCATCGTCGTAGATCATCGAGACGAGGGCTGGCGGAAGCTGAGTGATGCTGAATATCATCAACAGCAGGCCAAGTATTCTGAGAATCACTTTGAAGTGCATGGGAGCCTCAGAAGAAGGTTAGGCCGACGGTAAAGAGCTTCTCTACCTCGCCAATTTGACGGTTATCGATAAGGAACAGAATGACGTGGTCGCCATCTTCAACCACGACGTCATCGTGGGCAATCAATACCTGGTTGTCTCTCACAATGGCACCGATGGTCGCACCCGCGGGTAGCGCAATATCCTCAATGGCGCGCCCAACTACTTTAGAGCTTGACGGGTCACCGTGGGCGATCGCTTCAATCGCCTCTGCAGCACCACGGCGCAGTGAGTGAACCGCTGCCACATCGCCGCGACGAACGTGGGCCAGTAGGGCGCCAATGGTGGTCTGTTGTGGTGATATGGCAATGTCGATAACGCCACCCTGGACAAGGTCAACATAGGCCGGGTTGTTGATCAGCGTCATCACCTTTCTGGCGCCTAAACGTTTGGCCAGCATCGATGCCATGATGTTAGCTTCGTCGTCGTTGGTTAGGGCACAGAAGACATCGACATCATCAATGTTCTCTTCGAGAAGCAGTTCCGAATCAGAAGCGCTGCCATGCAGAACAATGGTGCGATTTAGATCGCGTGCCAAGTGGTTGCATCGATCTAGGCTTCGTTCAATCAGTTTGACCTGGAAGTCATCCTCAATCGATTCAGCTAGTCGGAATCCGATGTTGCCACCTCCGGCAATCATGATGCGTTTGTAAGGGTTATCTAATCGGCGCAGTTCGCCCATAACCGAACGTATATCGCCGGCAGCGGCAATAAAGAAGACCTCATCGTCCGCCTCAATGACCGTGTCACCGGTTGGAATAATAGGGCGATCCTGTCTGAAAATGGCTGCCACACGGGTGTCGACATTGGGCATGTGCGCTCTAAGCAGTGCGATCTCACGACCCACCAGCGGGCCACCGTAATAGGCTTTCACGGCAACCAATTGCGCTGCGCCATCGGCAAAATCGAGAACCTGAAGGGCACCTGGGTGATGGATCATCCTAGCAATGTGTTGTGTCACCAAGTGCTCAGGGCTGATCAAAACATCTATTGGGATGCCGGCAACGTTGTTCTCTTTCTGCGTATTGAAGAGCTTACCTTCTGAATAGTTGTAAGCTTGGTCACGAACTCGGGCAATCAACTTTGGTACGCGAAAATGCGACCAAGCGACCTGGCAGGCAACCATGTTGATCTCATCTGAGTTAGTCACTGCGATCAACATGTCGGCATCTTCTACGCCAGCGCTATGCAGAATAGTTGGCAGCGAAGCTTGACCTTCAACCGTACGAATATCTAGGCGGTCTGCAAGTTCTCTGAGTCTTGGGCCATCGACATCAATGACAGTAATATCGTTGGATTCACTGGCGAGATGCTCTGCTAGAGAGCCACCCACCTGTCCTGCACCCAGAATAACAACGTTCATGTAGAGCTTAAGCCTCTTCTATTCGCTTGATGCGGGCGTAGTAGAAGCCATCATGGCCTCCATTTTGTGGAAACAGCTGCCGACCGGCAGGTCTCTCTATGCCCCATTCTGCGACTATTTTGCACTCTTTAGCATCCGAGTGCTCTTTCAAAAATCGTTCGACAACACGCTCGTTCTCTTGTGTGAACACTGAGCAGGTTGCATACAGCAATGTACCACCAGGCTTGAGCATATCCCATAGGTTATTAAGGATCTCAAGTTGAGTGGTTGCAAGACCCAGGAGATCTTCGTTACGACGCAGTACTTTGATGTCAGGATTACGACGAATGACACCGGTAGCACTACAGGGCGCATCCACCAGAATGCGATCGTAAGCGTCACCGCTCCACCAATCCCGTTGAGCGGCATCACCGACAATGACACCCGCACTCTGCTCTAGTCGTTCTAAATTCTCTTCGATGCGCGCGACTCGTCGAGGCTCTAACTCCAGCGCATCGATCTCAATATCATCTTCCAGTTCAAGAAGGTGGCAGAGTTTTCCACCGGGAGCGGTACAGGCATCGAGTATGCGTTCGCCCGCTTTTACACCCAGCAGTTTTGCAGCCAATTGTGCCGCTTCATCCTGAACCGAGACATGCCCCTCAGCAAAGTGTGGAAGCTTATCCACAGAGCAGGGCGACGTTAGGTAGATGGCATCGCTTGAGAACAATCCAGCGGTTGCTTCGATTTCTGCACTGTTCAGTATCTTAAGGTATGAATCACGATCGCTTTTCGAACGATTGACCCGCAGACACATCGGTGGGCTCTGATCGTTTTCGGTCATTATGCTTTGCCAGTGATCGGGCCAGTTGTGCTTGAGTTTAGCGATTATCCACTCAGGGTGATTCCAGCGGCCAGTCTCGGTCTGCTGGATATCAGCTTCTAAACTATCTTTTTCACGCTGGTAACGACGCAACACGGCGTTCAACAGTTTGGCGGCCCAAGGCTTACCCATCTGCTTAGCGCCTTCAACGGTTTCGTTGATGACAGCATGTTCAGCCGTCGAGAGATGTCTCAATTGGTAGAGCGCGCTCAACAGTAGGGCAAAGACGTCAGTGTCCTCTTCTCTAAAAGGCTTGCGCAGACACTCACGGCTGAGCGCTTCAAGCTGTGGATAGAAACGAAGCGTGCCGTAGCAGATCTCTTGAAACAGAGCGCGGTCACGAGGTTCAACTCGAGAGAGCATGCCTGGCAGTCGGCTAGAGAGTGAACCGTTGTGTTGTAACAGCTGCGATAGAAAAACAGCCACTTGCACCCTTAGGTTAGCGGTATTACTCAAAGCGCATACCCTCTACAAACGGGTGGTTGTTTGAATTGAGAAGGGCCGACGCTTCAGTGGCGCGACCGCCTGGCATCTGAATGGTTTTGATCAGCAAAGAGCCTTCGCCACACCCGATCAGGACGCCCTGTTTATCGGCTTTGATCAGAGCACCAGCATCACCGGCTTCTGATTGTGCTTCCGCTCTCCAGATGCGGACGCTTTTATCATCAAGGGATGTGTAAGCCACCGGCCAAGGAGAGAGGCCGCGAACTTGACGGGCGATCGCGTCTGCCGACTCAGTCCAGTCGATTTTACCTTCAGCTTTCTCAAGCTTATTGGCGTAGTTAGCTAACGCATCGTCTTGAATTTCTGGAGTTAACTCGCCTGCTAACAGTGCAGGTAGTTGCTCAACCAGCATATTGGAGCCGAGTACTGCTAATCGATCATGCAGTTCTCCGCTACTCTCCTGTTTATCGATTGGCGTAAACACCTTAGCCAGCATAGGCCCAGTATCCAGCCCAGCCTCCATCTGCATCAGCGTCACACCGGTCTCTTTGTCACCTGCCAGCAGTGCACGGTGGATCGGAGCAGCACCACGCCAACGCGGTAGAATAGAGGCGTGTACGTTAACGCAACCCAGTTTTGGTGTATCCAATACAACCTGCGGCAGTATCAAGCCGTAGGCAACAACAATCATTAAATCAGCGTCGATCGCAGCCAGTTCCGCCTGAGCCGCTTCATCACGCAGTGAGAGTGGTTGAAACACGGGAATATTTGCTTGCAGTGCAATCTGCTTAACGGGGCTCGCTTGTAACTTCCTACCACGGCCCGCTGGTCGATCGGGTTGGGTGTAAACGGCTACCACATCAAAGCCGGAATCGATCAGAGCCTGTAGATGAGAGGCGGCAAAATCTGGGGTTCCGGCAAAAATAATTTTAGACAATTCGATATCCTAAAATGAAACAGGCTTGCCAAGGTGAGCGGCAAGCCTGTCTGATCTTTAAGCCTGAGCGGCTTCTAATTTATGTTTCTTCTCGAGTTTTCCGCGGATTCGATCACGTTTTAATCGAGAGATATGGTCAACAAATAGCTTACCATTCAGATGATCCAGCTCGTGCTGAATACAGACCGCTAGCAAACCGTCAGCAATTAACTCATAAGGTTCGCCATCACGACCAATCGCATTCAGCTTAACGCGCTCTGGGCGAACGACGTTTTCGTAGAAGCCAGGGACAGAGAGGCAACCCTCTTGCATCTGTTCAGTCTCGTCGGTTAACACTTCAAAAGAGGGGTTAATTAGAACCAGTGGCTCATTGCCCTCTTCGGATATATCGATTACGACGATCTGTTTATGAATATTGACCTGTGTTGCGGCCAGACCAATGCCCGGAGCGTCGTACATGGTTTCAAACATGTCATCGATGATCTTGCGTACCTCATCATCGACCGTCTCAACCGGTTCAGCAATGGTGCGAAGGCGCGGGTCTGGGAACTCTAAAATTTTAAGCAGTGCCATACCGTTTAGTGATCTCTCTCAATCGGATAACTAGTAACATTGTTAATATTGTCTATTATACCTATTAGGACTCTGTTTGCATGTGGTACACGTTAAGCAGTGCAATCGAATAGATAAGCGTCAAACGCTGAAGGACAGTATGTTTAAACGGATAAAACAGATCGCTGCCGTTGCATTGGGTTTAACCTCTATGCTGGTGCAAGCTGACACCATCAAGTTGGCGCAAGATGCCCCCTCGGAATACACCGTTGTTAAAGGGGATACCCTGTGGGATATCTCCGCGCGTTTTCTCAAAAGCCCTTGGCTCTGGCCTAAGGTTTGGGAAGTAAACTCGCAGATCTACAACCCTCATCTGATCTATCCTGGAGATGTCATCTACCTCTACTGGGAAGATGGTGAGCCACGCCTAGGTCGTAAACCAGGTACTCTGGTATTAACGCCTGAGGTTAAAGTCGTGCCACGCGAAGAGGCTATCGCTTCGATCCCTCTGCGTGATGTACAAGCCTTTCTCAATGATAGCCGAGTGGTTGATAATCAAATGTTAGCGGATGCGCCCTACGTGCTGGGTGGTAAAAACCAACGCATCCTCGCTGCCAATGATGATCGAGTCTATGTTCGAGGTGAGTTATTAGATGACAGTCGTCAGCAATCTCTCTACCGTCCTTTGATCGAGTATGTAGATCCCAACACCGGTGAGTCTTTAGGTTATGAGCTACACCGCGTCGCTGATGCGCTGGTACGTGGTTCTGAAGGCGACACAATCAGTGTTGATATTCGCAACAGTACTGAAGAGGTGCGTTTAAAAGATATTCTGATTCCAACCGGCGAAGCGCCGTTGGTGACTCGGTTTATGCCGCGCCCGGGTCCAGAGCTCGAAAATGTTGAAGTCATCGCCGTATTAAATGGCGTTGCCAACATTGGTCAGTTTAACAGTGTCACAATCAATGCTGGCGAGCGCGAAGGAATCGAACCAGGCAGTGTCTACGCGATCTACAATCGTGGCGAAGAGATTCGTGACCCTAAAACAGGTGAAAAACTTCAACTACCAGCCGAGCGTGCCGGTGAGTTGATGGTCTACAAAACCTTCGACAAGGTCAGTTATGCACTGGTGATGCGTGCAACCGAAGTGATTCAGGTTGGCGACCCGCTTCGTCAGCCTTAACGTCACAATATTAGACAATCGCTGCACATGGATGTGCAGTGTCAGGAGCAAGGATGCCAGCCGAATCGATCGACTGGGTTGCACTGCGCCTTTTGGCTATGCGACCCGCTTCCAATTTAAAATTCATTCAACACACTGACTGGCCTGATCGGCTAAAAGACTCTAAGTGCTTAATAGAGCAGTTAGAGCTTTTTAACGAAAGTCAGTTCGCTGTCAGGCAGATAAAGTCACTCTACGATCATGCCGAAAAGCATCTAAATGTCATTAAAAACATAGATTGTGACGTTATCTGCTTTGAAGATAGCCGTTATCCCGAATTGCTTAAATCGATCTACGATCCGCCCGTGGTGCTCTTCTCAAAAGGCAATGTGCAAGCATTGAGCGACCCTCAAGTCGCTATGGTGGGTGGGCGAAAATCATCCAGCTTGGCCCGTGCAACCGCACAGCGATTTGCTCAAGAGTTAACCCAATCCGGCGTACATGTCACCAGTGGATTAGCCATAGGCATTGATCACGCAGCTCATCTCGGCGCAATACAAGCCGGCCCCGGTTCAACAATCGCCGTTATGGCAAACGGCCCAGATCTGGTTTATCCACAACGGCATCAACGGCTGGCCCAGCAGATATTGGACTCAGGCGGGCTGTTAGTCACTGAGCAGTTGCCCGGTATCCAGCCCAGGCCCTACCTATTTCCAGAGCGTAATCGCATCATCAGTGGTATGAGTTTGGGAACCCTAGTCGTTGAAGCCGCTATTAAGAGTGGATCACTGGTCACGGCGCGTTTGGCGCTGGAGCAGGGGCGGGAGGTATTTGCCATACCGGGTGCGATTACCAATGAGCTTGCAAGAGGCTGTCACCATCTCATTAAAGAGGGAGCTCAGTTGGTTGAAACGGTTTCCGAAATATTGGCGTCACTCTATCTACCGCTTACTACAGATCGTGTTGAGACGCCGCCCATTGAGTCTGAGGATCCCATAATCCGTGCACTGCATCAGCAGCCGTTAACTGCCGATCAGCTTGCAGCAAAGCTCAGTATTCCGATTGGGCAGCTTCAACGTCTGCTCGTGGAACTAGAAATCTCAGGAATTATTGGCCGAGAGGGAGCCCGTTACGTCGTTCTTCGGTAGAATAGCGTTTTTTCCAAAGTAAGATTCTGATTATGGTGAATGATTGGAGCATTAAACAGGCCGTAGAAGTGGTCCAGCAGGGTGGCGTAATTGCCTATCCTACAGAGGCGGTTTGGGGGTTAGGTTGTGACCCTTGGAACGAGCATGCCGTGAAACATCTGTTAGCGGTTAAACGCCGCCCTATGCATAAGGGCTTAATATTAGTGGCAGCCAATATTGGACAGGTTGAACCACTGCTGCAGAATCTGACAGCCGAGCAGCGTCAGGTTGTTGAGGCAAGCTGGCCTGGACCCAATACCTGGTTGATACCGGATACCGACGAGATGATCCCTGAGTGGGTTAAAGGCCAGCACAGCTCTGTTGCTGTTCGTGTCTCTGCACATCCCATCGTGCAGGCGCTCTGCAACCGTGCCGATATGCCGTTGGTATCAACCTCGGCTAACCCCTCATCTGCAGTACCTGCAAAGAGTAAGTTGAGAGTAAGTACTTACTTTGGAAATAGAATTAATTATCGTGTTCAGGGCGCATTAGGCGATTCGGATCGACCATCCGTGATTCGTGATGCACTGACTGGACAGACCCTACGAGTTTAGAGACGGAGATTGCGAATGAGCAAACCGAGCGTAGCAGAAGTAAAAGCCTTCTTAATGGATCTTCAGGATCGTATCTGTAATGAACTGGCAGCAGCCGATGGTGGCGCTGAGTTTGTTGAGGACTCTTGGGATCGACCCGAAGGCGGCGGTGGCCGAAGCCGAGTCATTACCAACGGTGCGGTGTTTGAAAAGGGCGGCGTTAACTTTTCGCATGTTCACGGTAATCAGATGCCTGCATCGGCAACTGCGCACCGTCCTGAGCTTCAAGGCCGTAACTTTGAAGCGATGGGTGTCAGCCTTGTGATGCACCCTAAAAATCCTAAAGTGCCGACCTCACATGCCAATGTTCGTTTCTTCATTGCGGAGAAAGAGGGCGAAGAGCCAGTTTGGTGGTTCGGTGGCGGATTTGATTTGACCCCTTACTACGGCAATGAAGAGGATTGTGTTTTTTGGCACCAAGTGGCTAAAGACGCTTGTGACCCTTTTGGTGACGATGTCTACCCTCGCTATAAAAAGTGGTGTGATGACTACTTCTTCTTGAAGCATCGTGGTGAGCCTCGCGGTATCGGCGGCCTCTTCTTTGATGACCTGAATGAGTTGGGTTTTGATCAAAGTTTTGCGCTGATGCAGTCCATTGGTAATGCCTACACTAAAGCCTATGTACCGATTGTCGAGCGCCGTCGTGATGAGCGTTATGGTGAAGCCGAGCGTGATTTCCAATTACACCGTCGCGGCCGTTACGTTGAATTCAACCTAGTGTTTGACCGTGGCACTCTGTTTGGATTGCAGACCGGTGGCCGAACCGAATCGATTCTGATGTCGCTTCCACCGGAAGTGCGCTGGGACTACAACTGGGCGCCTGAACCCGGTACAGAAGAGGCGCGTTTGACTGATTACTACCTGCAATCTAGAGACTGGTTAGGCTTAGAAGCATGATCGATCAGTACCGAGTGACAGGCAATCCGATCAAACATAGCCTGTCACCCAGAATTCATAGCCACTTTGCTCAGACAACGGGTGAGTCTCTGAACTACACCGCTCAGCTGTTAGAGGCGGATACCTTTACGGACACGCTGAGGGTTCAACTGACCTCTGGAGAGATCAAGGGCTCTAATGTGACCCTGCCGTTTAAAGAGCTGGCTTGGCAGCTTGCACAGGAGCGCACGGCGCGCGCAGAGACAGCCGGTGCAGCCAATACTCTCTGGTTAAATGAGCAGGGCGAAATTTGTGCTGATAACACCGACGGCATTGGTCTGTTAACTGATCTAAAGAACAACTTGGGTTTGGAATTAGCCGGCAAACGCGTCTTGATACTGGGTGCAGGTGGTGCTGTGCGTGGTGTCATTCAGCCGATGTTAGAAGCTCAGGTTGCTAGCGTTGTGATAGCGAATCGCACGGTATCAAAAGCTCAGGTTATTGCCGATGTCTTTGCGGGCGCTCCCGTCTCTGCTTGCGGCTATGAAGACATTACTGGGCCGGCTTTCGATCTGATCGTCAATGGCACTTCGGCCAGTATTGGCGGTGACTTGCCCCCTGTGCCTGCTGAAGCGATCGATGCCAACAGTTGTGGTTACGACATGATGTACGGTGCCGAACAGACGCCATTTTGTGCCTGGTGCGAACAGCATGGTGCACGTGCCATAGACGGTCTGGGTATGTTGGTTGAACAAGCGGCAGAGTCCTTCGCAATTTGGCGAGGGGTAAAACCCGAAACAGCCGAGATTCTTAATCAGCTCAGATCCGAACTGCAACACAAATAGCATTGACTTAGAGGGGGGAGCGCTTCAGTCTAAGGGTATCAATTCGCTGTATTGGATGCCCCGCATGGAAAAGCTAGCCCCGCTCTCAGTCGATCAACTCTACCGTACCTGCGATACCGATCTTCTCCCGTTTAAAACCACCGATAACCTAGAGGGCTTCGCCGGCTTCTTTGGTCAAGATCGTGCGCTTGAAGCGATGGAGTTTGGGGTAGGTATGAACCGCCCCGGCTACAATCTGTTTGTGATGGGTAACCCGCACACAGGGCGATTCTCTTTTGCGATGGAGAATCTGCGTGAGGCAGCCAAAAGCCAATCCAAGCCATACGATTGGTGTTACCTGAAGAACATCCAAGACACCCGTCATCCACAAGCGCTGCGCCTCCCAGCCGGTAAAGCCGTTAAGTTGCAGCACGATCTTAGTAAGCTTCTTAACCGTGTCGTCACTGAGCTGCCTGCTGCCTTTGAAAGTCCCGCCTATCAGCGTGAAAAATCTAAGATTGAACGTGACTTCAACCGTCTCTATGACAAAGCAGTAGAGACGGTCGAGAAGCAGGGGCGTGAATACTCCATCGCCGTTTATCGTGATGCGGGCACGATTGGATTTACGCCCGTAGCGGAAGGGCAAGCCATCGATGAGGCGGTCTTTTCGGCGCTTCCGGAAGAGATCCGTGACGCCTTTTCAACACACATATCCGAACTGGAAGAGCTGCTTAATGAGCAACTGACAGAGATGCCACGCTGGCGCCGTGAGGCCGCTGAAGCACTACGTTACCTCGATCGTGACACCGCTCGTCACGCAATTAAACCCCTGTTTGAAGAGGTGCGAGGTGAATATTCAAACCTGAAGGGGGTGAACAGCTACCTTGAAGATGTAGAGCGTGATCTGATTCGTAACGCCGGTGAGATGATTGCGGAGGGGATTTTTGAGAACAAATCCGAGACGGCTCGTCGCGAATTCATGAACGAGAACTACGGTCTTAATCTGCTCGTGGATAATGAGAAGACCAAAGGCGCACCAGTGGTCTATGAGGCGCATCCAAGTTACGAAAATCTGTTTGGGCGCATCGAGTACAACAGTGAAATGGGTGCTATGATCACCAACTACCGTCTGATTCGTCCGGGTGCACTGCATCGAGCCAATGGTGGTTACTTGATCATTGAAGCGGAAAAACTCTTTGAGCAACCCTTTGTCTATGGCGCCTTGAAGCGAGCGTTAAAAGCGCATGCGATTCGCATCGAAAACCCAGTCAGTGAGTATGCCGGTATCAGCACCGTAACGCTCTCACCTGAGGAGATCGATCTGGATGTGAAGATCGTCCTCATTGGCGCCCGTAACATCTACTACCTCTTACAAGAGCTCGATCATGACTTCGAAAAGATGTTCCGTGTTGTGGTCGATTTTGAAGAGGATGTCGAGCGCACACCGGCGACCATTCGCCAGTACGCCCGTCTAATGAGCACGCTGGCCAAAGAGGAGAAGCTAGCACCGTTAACTCGTGAAGCGGTAGCGCGACTGGTTGAGCACTCCTCTAGACTGGCGGGTGATCAAGATCTTCTATCGGCGCATATCGGTGAATTAGTCGATCTACTCTGTGAAGCGGACTACCGTCGCGCTAAATCGAATGACAAATACATCGATGCGGCACACGTCGACGCGGCACTGTCGTCCAAAGAGCGTCGAACCGGGCGTCTCTCTGAAAAGATCCAAGAGGGTATTACCAACGAGACCGTTTTGATCGACACGGATGGTGAAGCGATCGGTAAATCCAATGGTTTGACGGTTCTGCAGGTTGGTGATGTTAGCTTTGGTTCGCCGGCGCGTATTACCGCAACGGTACACCCCGGTAGTCGTGGCATCGTCGATATTGAGCGTGAAGTCACACTCGGCCAACCGATTCACTCAAAAGGGGTGTTAATTCTGTCCGGTTACCTGGGTCACCGTTACGCTAAAGAGTTCCCGTTAGCGATCTCGGCCAGCATAGCGATGGAGCAATCCTACGGTTATGTGGACGGTGATAGTGCCTCAATGGCGGAGATCTGTACCCTGATCTCAGCGTTAACGCACATACCGATCAAACAGCAGTTCGCGATGACCGGATCCATCAACCAATACGGTGAAGTTCAGGCGATTGGTGGTGTTAACGAGAAGATTGAAGGTTTCTATCAACTCTGTGAGTCTCGCGGTTTAACCGGTAGACAGGGTGTGATCATTCCCAAAGCGAACGTACGCAACTTGATGCTGAAACAGGAAGTGGTGGATGCCGTGAAAGAGGGGCTCTTCTCAATCTACTCAGTCGCAACCGTTGATGAAGCGCTGGAGCTTCTAATGGGTCGCAGCGCAGGTAAAGAGAAAGCCGACGGCGTGTTCACCCAACGCTCTATTGGTGCTGAAGTGGTTAAACGCTTGCGTGAGTTGTCTAAGGCGAAGGCTTAGTCTATTTAGTCTCTGCCGTTTCTTAGAGTGGGGTCAGACCACAGGTCAGACCCCTGTTGGAGTCTTCTCGCAGAGGAGACGATGAGATATCGCCTCATTTCGCTTCGCTCAATAAAGCTCCAGCAAATTTTTAATTTGCCCAATCCTCGGCCAGATGCTCATTCTTCAGCTTCACATAGTTGGCAGCAGAGTAGCTGAAGTAGCTCATCTCTTTTTCGGTCAGGTCGCGAACTGCTTTGGCAGGGCGGCCCATGTAGAGCTTGCCACTCTCTAGACGCTTACCTGGCGGTACAAGCGCGCCGGCACCGACAACGACATCATCTTCAACGATTGCGCCATCCATTACCGTCGCTGACATACCAATCAGGACACGGTTGCCTATGGTGCAGCCGTGCAGCATCGCCATGTGACCGATGGTCACTTCATCGCCAATAATCAACGGATAGCCGTCAGGGTTATAGCTGCTGGCATGAGTGATGTGCAGGATTGCTCCGTCCTGAACATTGGTGCGAGCGCCGATACGAATATGGTTCATATCGCCACGTATCGCTGTCAGTGGCCAAACGGATGCGTCATCACCCAGCACCACATCCCCAATGACAACCGCACTGGGGTCAACAAATACCTTATCACCTAGGGTTGGGCTGATGCCTTTAAAAGGACGTAGTTTCATATCGCATTCCTTGAATAACTGATCCGCTCACCCCATTGTATAGTAAAGCGTATAGAGTTTTTGATCTCGGAGAGACCGATGAGTAACCCACTGTTAGAACCATCTTCACTGCCACAATTCAGTACCATCAAACCTGAGCATGTTGTTCCCGCCGTCGATGAGCTATTGCAGCGTAACCGTGAGCGTATTGCAAAGATGACTGAACAACCACTGATGGATTGGCAGAGTTTAGTGGGTGAACTGGAACAGCTAAATGATGAATTAGCTCAAGCCTGGTCTCCGGTCTCTCATCTCAACGCCGTGGCGAATACCGATGAGATGCGCGAAGCGTATAACGCCTGCCTACCTAAACTGTCTGAATACTTTACTGAGCTTGGCCAGAATAAAAAACTCTATGAAGCGTACGAACAATTTAGTCAAAGTGCGGCCTTCTCTGAACTTTCAAATGCTCAAAAGAAAGTGATTACTAACTCAATTCGTGACTTCCGTCTAGCGGGTATTGGTCTGCCAGAAGAGCAGCAAAAACGTTACGCCGAGCTTCAACTAAAACTCTCTGAGTTGACCACGAAGTTTTCTGAAAACGTCTTGGATGCGACGCAGGGTTGGACCAAGCATATTATCGATGAGACCGAGTTAGCTGGGTTGCCCGATCATGTCCTTGAAGCGGCTAAGCAGGCGGCTGAAAGTGAACAGTTAGAGGGCTGGGTGCTAACACTCGACTTCCCTGTTTATCATGCCGTGATGCTGCAGGCTGATAATCGTCAGCTGCGTGAAGAGTTCTATACGGCCTATGCGACTCGTGCTTCTGATCAGGGGCCAAAAGCGGGTGAGTGGGATAACACCGATCTCATTGAGCAGATCCTGACACTGCGCCTTGAGTTGGCGAAGCTGCTTGGGTTTAGTAATTACGCGGAATATTCACTGGCCACTAAAATGGCTCAATCTACCGATCAGGTGGTGAACTTCCTTGAGGACTTAGCAGCTAAAAGCCGTCCTCAAGCCGCTAAAGAGTTAGAAGAGCTGACCGCTTTTGCTCAATCAGAAGAGGGTATGAGCGATCTGCAAGCTTGGGATATCACCTACTATGCAGAGAAGCTGAAACAGCAACGCTTCAACATTTCCCAGCAAGAGCTGCGTCCCTACTTCCCACTCCCTAAAGTGTTGGATGGACTGTTCGCAGTGACTGAGCGACTTTTTGGTGTCAGCGTTACTGAACTGAAAGAGTTTGATACCTACCATGACGATGTTCGACTGTTTGAGTTGAAGCGTGATGGTCAGGTTCTAGCTAACTGCTACCTAGATCCATTCGCTCGTGCCGGTAAACGTGGTGGCGCATGGATGGATGACTGTCGTGTACGCCGTAACATCAATGGTGATATTCAACTGCCCGTGGCGTATCTAGTCTGTAACTTCACGGCGCCGTTAGAGGGCCAGCCTGCGCTACTAACCCATGATGAGGTAACGACACTATTCCACGAGTTTGGCCACGGTCTACATCACATGCTGACGCAAATGGAGCATGCCGATATCAGTGGAATCAATGGTGTGGCCTGGGACGCTGTTGAACTGCCCAGTCAGTTCATGGAGAACTGGTGTTGGGAGCCAGAAGCGTTGGCACTGATCTCAGGTCACCATGAGACAGGTGAGCCTCTGCCAGAAGATATGCTGAATCGCATGCTTTCGGCTAAGCATTTCCAATCGGGCATGATGATGGTGCGTCAGCTTGAGTTCTCACTGTTCGATTTCATCCTACACCGTGATTTTGAGCCTGGCCAAACGTCAGTACAGTCTGTTTTGAACAGTGTTCGTGAACAGGTGGCAGTATTGAACCCACCTGCATTCAACCGCTTTCAGCACAGCTTTAGCCACATCTTCGCAGGCGGCTATGCGGCCGGCTATTACAGCTATAAATGGGCTGAAGTTCTATCGGCCGACGCTTTCTCTCGTTTCGAAGAGGAGGGTATCTTTAATCAGGAGACTGGTGCATCCTTCAGAACCGAAATTCTTGAGAAGGGCGGTTCTAAAGAGCCAATGGAGCTATTTGTCGCGTTCCGTGGCCGTGAACCTGAAGTGGATGCTTTGCTTCGCCACTCAGGTATTGCCGCTTAATTCAGCGAAGGAGCTGATATGAAACCAGTTAAACGCTTTGTCGCCGGTGTGGTCTGTCCACGCTGTGCCGCTATGGATAGTACACGAATGTACCGCGACGAAGAGCGTGAGTATCGTGAATGTGTTAAATGTGGGTTTGAAGACAGCATGCGCCTTGATGGCCGTCCAGAACCCAAAGAGCTAGAGACCCGAGTCTCTAAAGAGGGTGTGGACCCGCTAAAGAATACACCAGCAACCGAAGTTGAAGCTCAGCCACTGCAGTTCTTTACCAACCCTAATTTGCAGAAAAAGGATCACTGACGTGAGCCAAGATGCTGATATCTGTGGCTGGGCACGTCAGTCCGAGATAGAGCATCGTTACCACGACGAAGAGTGGGGTTTGTTGCGAACCGATGATCGAACACTGTTTGAGTTTATGGTTCTAGAGTCCGCTCAAGCGGGTTTAAGCTGGCGCACTGTATTAAATAAACGCGAAGGCTATCGTCACCACTATCGTAATTTTGAACCCGAGCGAGTGGCTCAGTTTGGGGAGAAAGAGATAGAGGCGATGCTAGCTGACGCGGGCGTTATTCGTAATCGCGCCAAAATCGAAGCTTCTATTAATAATGCTAAGCAATTTTTGGCTATTTCGACGGAGTTCGGTGGTTTTGCTAGCTACTTGTGGTCATTTATGGAAGCTAAAGTGATCGTAAACAGACCCAAAACGCTAGCCGATATACCTGCAGAAACCGATCTCTCAAAGCAGATTGCGAAAGATCTAAAGAGACGTGGCGTTCGTTTCTTCGGCTCAACCATCGTCTACGCCTACCTTCAGGCCACCGGCTTTGTTAACGATCATTTAGAGACCTGCCCCGCCTACCAGCGCTGCATCGACTTATGCCCCGGTGTCTGGCCTTCAGCCTGACACCACATTACGGTCAGGTTAAACAGATAGGTGAGGAAATTGCTGCTTTTGATGCAGAACTCTTAATATGTGAATACCTCGATCTGAGATTTCATAAGCTACAATCAAAGAAAGCTCTGGCAATATTAACCGACGTCCGCGAACTCCCTCTCGTTTAATACCCAACTTAGGATGATCTAAGAGGTTAGAAACCTGCTTAACGATTAAATCATCAGTTTTCTCAGCCACCTCGGGATTGTATTGGTAAAGATAGGCGAATATCTTCTCACGATCATTAAGCGATTCTTGCTCCCATAGAATCATGCTTTGTTAGCCGCACGGATTTTAGCTTTGCGCTTGTCCATTTCGATCTCGGCATCATTTCCAGTATAAAAAGTAGTACTGCCGGCATCGTATCGAGCAAAAGCTTCATTGATTTGATCGGCAAGCCAGCTTTCTTGATTGGCAACCTTTCTCTGCTCTTCAGCAAGTTGTTCGGTAAGTTCTCGGCATGCATCACTCAAAGTTCGACCTTGGCTTGCAGCCATTTTCTGCGCAAGTTGTTTTGTCTCTTCATCAACGCGGAACTGAATTCGACTTTCCATAGAAACCTCGATATTTGTCATGACAAACGTCAGTACGGATAGGGTATCACTATTTCAGTTTGATACAACTTTTTAAAAGGCGCCCGCCTGTAGGAACGAATTGCCAAAGGCAAACCGTGACGCAGAAATAGTCGTGTCAGGCTGAAGGCCAGACACGGGGACTTTGCAGAGGGTTTTGTTGTCACGGTGTCTGGCCTTCAGCCTGACACCACTGCCAAATTTTACTCAGGATTGGATGAAGCCCTAAACCAAACCCCACGTTGGTTATAGCGGTGGAAAATCCAGAACCCCATCAATGCTCTGATCAAAAATGCCGTGGTGAATGATAACCATAGGCCGGTATTACCTAGATCTTGTGTTAGCCACCAGAGGGGTAAAAACGTGCCAAACACAGTGACAACCATGATCTGTAGCATCGCTTTAGATTGAGTCGTACCGACAAGAACACCATCTTGGAAATAGCTCCATACAGCGATCAATGGAAGCACCCAGATAAAGATTAAATAGTCGTGTGCGACATCCAATACCGATTCAATGTCGGTCATCAGGCTCAGAATAGAGTGCCCACCAAACATAAACGTGAGTGTAAGCCCTAGCGCAAACAACAAGGACCAGAGAGCGGAACTCTTCATGGCGCGGTAGAAGTTGTCACGATCCTTGGCACCTGCATAGCGACCACAGATCGCCTCAGCAGCGTGGGCGAATCCATCGAGAGCGTGCGAGATCAGCATCAGGAAGTTCAGCAAGAGGGCGTTAGCAGAGAGTATGTCCGTACCAAGTCGCGCACCTTGTGAGGTGAAGAAAGCAAACATAAAGAGCAGTGACGCGGTTCGAACAAATAGGTACTTATTCACGGTAAAAATCGCGCGATAGGCTGATAGCTGTCGTAACGAATTTGGCAGTATCGAGCCATCAATAACCTTCAGATGACGCTTCATCAGCAGTAACCCGAGAACCACACCGGTATATTCAGCTATCAGTGTCGCACTGGCAACACCCTCTGCGCCCCAGCCGAAACCGAGCACAAACAGCAGATCTAACACCAGATTCGTCAGGTTGACGACGCTCATAATGATCAGGGGTGATCGTGTATCTTGATTACCGACAAACCAGCCCACTAAGACGTAGTTGAACAGCGCCGCTGGAGCACCGTAGATACGAATATCGGCATAGCTTCGAGCGGTTTCGTGGACATCGGAATCGGCACCCATCCACTCTAAACCCAAAGTGAGTATGGGGATTTGTGCGAGCCACATAAGGCTGCCGAGACCCAGTGCGATCAGGGTTGCTTGCGCTAAAAAGGTCCTATTTGCATTGCCATCTTGGCGTCCCACAGCCTGTGCAATCAGCCCAGTGGTTCCCATTCGTAAGAATCCAAACGCCCAGTAGATGGTGGTAAACAGTGTGGCTCCAATTGCCACCGCCCCTAAATGCTTCGGATCATCCAAATGGCCGACAACGGCGCTATCGACAAGACCCAAAAGGGGAACAGTGATGTTGGATAGCAGCATCGGCCAGGCCAGCGCCCAAACACGCTGATGCATGCTCCAATCATTCAGTTGAATCATGCCCTTGCCCGGGGTGCGAAGAAGATCAATAAGAAGATCACCAGTGCGCAGACAACGACACTCGGGCCCGCTGGAGTGTCCGCGAACCAAGAGAGCGCAATACCTCCAACAACCGCGATAGACCCAAGCATACTGGCAAAAATCGCCATCTGTTCTGGCGTGGCAGACATTCGCCGCGCCGCTGCAGCCGGCATGATCAATAGAGAGGTAATGAGCAGCACACCAACCAGTTTCATCGCACCAGCAATCACCATGGCGATTAACAACATTAGGGCGAGTCTATAGCGAGCAACCTGTATCCCCTCTACTTGGGCCAGCTCCTCGTTAATAGTGATGGCTAGCAGTGGTTTCCAAAGCCAGTAGATCGCGGCTAAGACAGCTATGCCTCCCAACAGAATCCACTTAAGGTCTTCGGGAGTGATCGCTAATAGATCTCCAAACAGGTAGGCCTGAAGGTCGATGCGTACGTTATCCAACAGTGATATCGCGACCAGACCCAGTGATAGCGCACTGTGCGCCATAATCCCCAACAGCGTATCGGTGGCTATCCAGTGTTGGCGCTGCATTGCGACTAAACCAAGCGCCAGCGCTACACAGCAGAGCACGACGGCTAGGCTCAGGTTGATATCAAACAGAATGCCCAGTGCGATGCCGAGTAGAGCTGAGTGAGCCAAGGTGTCACCGAAGTAGGCCATACGGCGCCACACAACAAATGCACCTAAAGGGCCGGCAACAATGGCGACTGCTATGCCGGCAATCAACGCATAGATGATGAAATCAAGCATGATCACCCCCACAGCAGTCACCTTCAACGACGTTACCATGCATATCGTGGCTATGGTTGTGATGGTGATTATAGAGCGCCAGCGTTGACGCGTGAGAAGCGCCAAACAACTCTATATAGGCAGGGTCTGCGCTGACGGCTTCTGGATGTCCCGAGCAGCAGACATGTTTGTTCAGACAGACGACGTGATCGGTCGATGACATAACCAGATGCAGATCGTGTGAAATCATTAACACACCGCACTTTCGTTCTTTACGGATATCCGTGATCAGCCGATAGAGTTCGGTTTGACCATTAATATCGACACCTTGAACCGGCTCATCTAGCACGAGTAGATCGGGGTTTCTTAACAGAGCCCTAGCAAGAAGGGTTCTCTGCATTTCACCACCGGAAAGATCATGAATCGAGTAATCGACCAGGTGTTCAGCACCCACCGAAGCTAATGCAGCCTCGATGTCGTTTTGGTTATAGCCATGGGGAATCTGCAAAAAGCGTTTAACGGTTAACGGTAGTGTCCGGTCGATCTGAATTTTTTGCGGCATATACCCGATGCGCAGGCCCGGTTTCGTCCAAACAGTGCCTTCGGTCGGTTTCACCAGTCCAAGTAACACCTTTACCAGTGATGACTTACCCGCGCCGTTGGGTCCGATCAGTGTGGTGATGCAGTCGTTATGCAGTGGCAGGTTCACATTGTTGAGCACCGATTTATTACCAAAGCGCAAACTGACCCCGTCCAATCTGGCCAGATCTGGATTACTCATGATTCACTCCCACGACAATCGCTGCAAAGACCTAACAGCTCGATATTCTCTTCCTCAAGCTGAAAGCCGTGCGTATTAGCTACTCGATTAAAGCTCTCTTGAAGCTCACTGGTCTCAATTTCGGCTGCGGTTTTACACTCTCTGCAGATCATAAATGCCGATGGATGTGGGTGTTCTGGATTTGAGCATCCAACAAAAGCGTTGAGTGATCCGATTTTGTGAATGAGCCCCAGCTGATGCAAAAAATCCAATGCCCGATAGACCGTCGGTGGCGCTGAGTTAAAGCCCGCGTCAGCCAGCGCGGGTAACAACTCATAGGCACCCAGTGGCTTATGGGAGCTCCAGACGAGTCGTAACACTAACTCGCGAATAGGAGTCAGACGCTGGCCACTCTCTTGGCAGATCGCCTTGGCGTTATCTAACGCACCACTGACGCAGTGATCGTGGTTGTGGTCTGAATTGAATGCGTCGTTGATTTCAAGCATGCTTTATCTCAATTATTGTTATATTATAACAATACATTTTCTGGTTTATAGGCATTGTACCCAATGACACATAAATTTACCGCCTCTATTGCGACCTCTCTTTTATTGGCATCGACTCAACTTCACGCCGATACCGTTATAGCAAGCGTTAAACCGCTAACCTTGATCGCTTCAGAACTTTTAGCTGACGTTGCTCAGGTCGATACACTGCTACCTGATGGAGCATCACCACACGATTTTGCACTTCGCCCTTCCGATCGTAAGCGCTTGAACAACGCGGATCTATTGATTTGGGTTGGCCCCGAGATAGAGCCCTATCTTGAACAAGTGATTAAGGCCTCTAAGGTCGAGCACATGGCGATGCTTAATGTGCAAGCAGGTCATGATGAAGGCGAGCATGACCATGAAGAGAATCATGAAGAGCACAAAGATCATGACCATGATAAAGCACATCACAAAGATCATGATGATCACGAAAGCCACGAAAGTCACGGACATGATGAACATGAGGGCCACGATCATGCCGGCCTTCACCCTTGGCTAGATATTGAGGCTGTCGAGCATTTTACTGAGGAACTATCTGTAGAACTGCAGCAGCATTTCCCTAAACAAGCCTCTACAATTAAAGAGAACGAGGCTGCTTTTCTAGCGTCATTGGAACAGTTTGAAAGCAAGGCAAAAGCGCAACTGGAACCTGTTCATGAAAACCGATTTTTGGTTTTTCACGATGCTTATGACGGTTTCGTTAATCACTTTGACTTAAACCAAGTTGGTTACTTCACGGTAAGCCCCGAACTTAAACCCGGTGCCAAACACCTCGCTGAACTGCGCGAAAAATTAGAGCACAGTGGCGTCTCTTGTGTTTTCAAAGAGCCACAGTTCAGACCTGCATTGATCGACTCGATCACGCGTGGATTTGATGTTCATGTTGGTGAATTAGATCCACTCGCAGGTGATGTTACCCTTGCTCAAGGCGCTTACGTCAACTTCATGCAGGGCTTGGTCGATGAGTTTACGGAGTGTTTAGCAAAACGCTGATATTAGCCCCCCCCAAAAATAAGCATAAAAAAGGCCTCTATTGAGGCCTTTTGTCGATAAATGTTGCGAAATTAGCCGATCAGGCCGCCATCAGTGCGCTTTATTGCAACAATCGAGCTGCGTGGTACGGCATTACCACCTTCCGGCCAGTGACTGTTCCCTTTTTCGCCAGGGTGCTGCACACCGACAAACATGGTTTTGCGATCAGCACTCCAAGTTAGACCCGTAATTTCACACTCTTTGGGGCCGACTAAGAAACGATGAATTTCTCCCGTTTCAGGATCACCCATCAACATCTGGTTGTTACCCATACCAGCAAACCCTTTGTCGTTAGAGTAGTTACCGTCGGTTTGAATCCAAAGATTACCGGCAGAGTCGAATTTAAGTCCGTCAGGGCTGTTAAACATGTTGGCTTCATTGATATTGTCAGAACCGGCCATTAGATCAGAGTGCTGAGTTGGGTTGCCCGCCATTGCAAACATATCCCAGTTAAACGTATCGGCCGCATGATCTTCATTAGCAGGCGTCCAACGGACGATCTGACCATAAGGGTTTTTAACACGTGGGTTTGCAGCATTTAGAGGTTGATTCTCTTTTTCGCCACGGTACTTGTTGTTTGTCAGAGCAACATAGGCTTCAACTTTATGAGGATTAGCAGCAACCCACTCTGGACGATCCATCGTGGTAGCACCTACTTTGCTGGCTGCCATACGAGCAAAGACAAGCGTCTCATCAGCACTCATGCCTGCATCTTTAAGGTTTAACCACTCACCTGTTCCGTCATCATTAAATTTCGCTACGAATAGCTCGCCTTCGTGAAGTAGTGTGCTGTTATCGCCTTGTGGGTTGTAGCTGTTTTTACTGACGAAACGGTATAGGTATTCACCACGTTCATCATCACCCAGGTAGACAACGGCTTTGCCATCTTTGGCGATCACACACTCAGCATTCTCATGCTTGAAACGTCCAAGAGCTGTCAATTTTACAGGTTGCTGGCGACCCGCTGGGTCAACTTCAACGACCCAGCCGTGACGGTTTGGCTCGTTTGGCTCTTTAGAAACATCAAAGCGAGCATCTGTTTGTGCCCAAGCATAACCCCAGTCTTTACCACCTTTGGCAATGCCGTAGCGTTTTTCAGCATCTGTCTGTTGGTAGTTCTCACCTTCTGAAGATGAGAAATAACCATTGAAGTTCTCTTCACAGGCTAGGTATGTGCCCCAAGGTGTTTTGCCGTTACCACAGTTATTGAATGTACCCAGAATGCGAGTACCTGATGCATCCGACGATGTCTTAAGTAGATCGCTTCCGCGAGCAGGACCAACAACCTCAAACGCACTGTCTGGCGTGATGCGGCGGTTAAGAGGACTATCTTTAACAATCACCCATTGGCCGTTAATCTCTTTCAACTCAACAAAGGTCAATCCGTGTGCCATCTTTCCTTTATTGACGTCGTCGTCAGTTTCGGGAAGCTCTGATGCGCGGTTACCAAAGATGATATTGCGGTTAGTGTATTCGTTGTTGAAGACTAAGACATTGCGACCATCTACAACGAACATGTCCATACCATCATTGTTATCGCCCACAGCCTCGGCTTGAACAGCTGCTGTGCCACGTGTGTTGTGGTCAAACTCTGGCGTCGATGAGTTAAGGGTATCACCCCAACGAACAACAACCTGGGAGACAAATCCATCTGGAATAGAAATAGTGTCTGCAGTGCTTGCTGCAATTGGATTGAACTTAAATCCTGCTCGGCTAGCGGCTGTTGCGATGGAAGGCATGACACCAGCGCTCATGACAAGTGCCGATGCACCCAACATAGCTGCACCACGCAGGAAATAGCGGCGCGACATGACCGCGTCAAATCCAGTATCAGCTGCACGTTCAGGCTGCTGCATATCATCCCATTCGTTAAAAGAAGGCATATCGTTTTTCATTTTAAACCTCAATTAGGTGGTTTTATGTGTCCGCCTAATATCTGAGTTTTTTATTACAAAAAAATGATTAATCTTTGACGATTTCTTTACGAAAGAAGTATTCACTAAATTGAAATCTGAACGTCATTTACTGTCCATAATTTTGTCACCTTCAAACTGCATATAGATTGGATCTTTTGATTAATGAAGGGACCACGACATGAAACTTACGTTACTTAAATTGGCCATTGCGTCCGTTGCATTTGCTACTGCGGGTCAAGCATTCGCATGCTAAACGTCGCAAAATCTGGCTCGCTATCAGATGCAGGGTTTGGTGGATGAGTTCACAGAGTGTTTAGCCAGTCGCTAACACCTCGATAATATACCCAAGTGGCACCGACGCTAATACAAGGAGCCAAGGTGCCCATTTGAAGGCAGCAATAAGAGTGTAAAAGGCAATGAACACACTCCCTGCCAAAATAGAATCGATTGTTGTAACGCTCATTGATAAGAAAACTGAAAGTAGCAGCCCAACGACAGCTGCATTAGCCCCAGAAACGGCTAAGCGAACTTCGGGTTTGTGTTGAATGTATTTCCAGATGGGATAGACGCCAAACAGAATGATTACGGCCGGGGCAAAAATGGCAAGAGTGGCGATTAACGCACCAGCAAAGTTGCCATACACCGATCCACCGATGTAGCTGGCAAAGGTAAATAGTGGGCCTGGAACCGCTTGTGCTGCAGCATAACCCGCTAGAAATACCTCTTTCTGCATCCTATCGGTTGCTACAAATGAGTCTGCAAGTAGAGGGAGCACCACATGCCCACCACCAAACACCAGTGCACCGCTGCGATAAAAATCGGATAGGACAGTGAGCTCTGGGAAAAGGTTAGCCGCTAGAGGTAAACCTATTAGCCCAACGACAAATAGAACTAACCAAACAACTGACTGATCCCAAGCTATTTTGGATGGAATGTGTTGAGTGGTTACCTCTTTATTACTACCCAATAAAAACACATTTGCGGCCAATATAATGGCAAGGGGAGCCGTCCAAGGTGCTGAAACGAATAGCATTAAGGCTGTTGTCGATAGCATCAGGGATCTTTCGAGAAGCCCTGTGCAAAACGTTTTCCCCATACCAATCACAGCGTGAAGAACAACGGCCAGTGCAACAGATTTAAGCAGAATAAAAACGGTCTGCGGAATGATCTCGCTGAAGTGAATGAGCGAGATCCCTAGAGTCCCCAACAGTATAGCCGACGGTAGTGTGAAACCTAGCCAAGCCAAAAAAGCGCCTATATAACCACCACGCTCAAACCCAATTAACAGGCCAATTTGACTGGATGCCGGCCCAGGAATGAGTTGGCACAGAGCTACTTTATCGGCGTATTGCTCTTCAGAAAACCATTGGCGTCTTTGCACAAACTCTTCTCGAAAGAAACCAATATGCGCAACCGGTCCACCAAAAGAGGTGATTCCTAAACGAAAGAAAATTAGAAGTAATTCAAAATACTTTTTCAAAGTCGCGACCTTTGTTTAAGTTAAGAATATTAAAACTTATTTGTTACAGGAATTGTATTTTGAACGAGTTAACGGAATGAGTTCTCGTTTAACCGTTAATGTGCAATGGAGTATCGCCTCTTTAACTCAGCGCCGAAAGTATGCACTTTATACTGTCAGGTGCTTATTTTCTTGCAATATAAGCGTCATTTACTGGCCATAATTTTGTCACCTTCAACCTGCATATTGATTGGATCTTTTGATTAATGAAGGGACAACAACATGAAACTTACCTCACTGAAACTAGCCATTGCGTCCGTTGCGTTTGCTACTGCGGGTCAAGCATTGGCATCTGAATTAAACGTAAAACAGATCGGTTTTTTCACTGAAACTGAGAAGTGTGTTGAGAAAGAAAGCTGTACAGAGATCTCTGCATTTAGCTCTAAAGCAAGCCGTATCTACGTTACTAATGCTGACTCAAACGGCATTCGCATGCTAAACGTCGCAAAATCTGGCGCGCTATCAGATGCAGGTTTTATTGATCTTAGCCAGTACGGCGGTGGACCTAACTCAGTCACTACCTTTGGTGATGTGGTTGCAGTCGCTGTGGAAGCTAAAAACAAGCAAGCTAATGGTTCAATCGTTCTGTTTGATCTTGATGGTAAGCCAGCAAAACTGGCTGGTCTAAACGGCAATGTGATTGAAGCTGGCGCTCTACCTGATATGGTGACGTTTTCACCTGACGGTCGTTACCTTGTAGCTGCAAACGAAGGTGAGCCGAATGATGAGTACACGGTTGACCCTGTTGGTTCAGTAACGGTAACTGATACGCAAACTTGGACTGCTCGTAACGCAAACTTCGATGCGTTCGCAGAAGGTGTGAATGGCGTTCGCGTCTTTGGTCCTAATGCCTCTTTCCAACAGGATGTTGAGCCAGAGTATGTAGCGATCTCTAGCGATTCAAAAACAGCATGGGTAGCACTTCAAGAGAACAACGCCTTTGCTATTGTAGATCTTGCCTCTGCTGAAATTACTGAGGTTGTTGGACTTGGCTTCAAAGATCACAGCAAGCCAGAAAACGCGATCGATGCCAGCAACAAAGATGGCAAGATCAACATCACCACTTACCCTGTAATGGGCATGTATATGCCGGACGCTATTGCTTCAATGACAGCAAATGGCAAAACGTACATTCTTTCTGCAAACGAAGGTGATTCACGTGACTACGACGGTTACAGTGAAGAGGTTCGTGTCGCTGACCTGAAGCTAGATCCTACGGCTTACCCAAATGCAGCAGAGCTTCAGGATAAAAAAGTACTTGGCCGTCTTAAAACGACGACCTCTATGGGCGACATTGACCGCGATGGTGATATCGACCAGATCTTCTCTTACGGTGGCCGTTCATTCACTGTTTGGAGTGCAGATGGCGAAATGGTTTGGGATAGCGCAAATCAGTTTGCTAAGAAAATGGCTGAACTTCGTCCAAATGACTTCAACGGTCAGTTAGAAGATGGCAAATATCAGATGGATGACCGTTCTGATGATAAGGGCGGCGAGCCTGAGTCAGTGACTGTAGGCACACTAAACGACCGTCATTACGCTTTCATTGGCCAAGAGCGTACCGGTGGTATCTTTGTTTATGATGTGACGAACCCAGAATCTCCGAGCTACGTTCAGTTCATCAACAATGCGATGGATAACGTATCACCGGAAGGTCTGTCATTCATCTCACGTGATGCCAATACAGGTTGGTTGATGATCAGCTCTGAAATGAGCAACACCGTTTCTATTACGGAAGTGAAAGCTAAGTAATTACTTACTTAGTTTAAGATAAGCCGGGCAGAGCCCGGCTTTTTAGTGCTTTATGCCTAGTACTATGCGTTCAAACCAGTTGTGTTTGCCCACATCTTTGATGGCTGACTTTTGAAGTTTCTCTTGTGTTAACTCATATTGAGCTAGTTTTTCTGTGGATTGAATCAGTCCACGACCTACCGATACTGAAATCATATCTACCTCTTTTTTAATTATTTCAGACAGTTACGTCCTTAAGGTTAGTCGAGGATCAACAGTTCTGTGTTAAATTTTTGTTACACAATGGTTTTTATTCAGCGTATCCAGAACCAAAAGCTTTAAAGGGCATTTTTAAACCAAGTTCTGGAACCTGTTTTCCAATCCATGCGGGGAAGGTGTTGCTGTTCGGTCCGGGAAATAGAGTGTACTCATTGGCCCAAGGGTAGCGCTTAGCGGCTGCATCAATTTTAGGAATTAGCCGTTCGGCCTCTTCGCCACGGATATCCAACAGAAGCTCCGGTTTGGAGTTGTACCAGTAACGATCCGGGATATCCTGTTTAATTTGTAGCGCAGGTAAGCCGCGACCTGTTCTCCATCCCACAACATCATACACCGTGTAATCTTGTGCACCCTTTTGTTTAGTAGAAATCCAGGTGTGGACCGCAAAGTACCCACGAACACCGAAAAGATCGGCACCGTATACCTGAATGACCGCTTCAGGGTGCTCACTGGGTATCGGAGCAATGTTAGCGCTATCCCGTTTGGCGGTTCGCCAATCTTGGGAGCTACAGCCAACTATAAAAACGCTTAGCAGCAGCGTAGTTATTGCTTTTACCATAGGGAATTAATGCGGTTTCGTTGTGTTTGGCTTTTGTACTGTCCAAGGTTTTCCGTTACAAGTTTTAAGGTTTGGGCAGTTTGGTAAACAGCCTCGGCAGGGAAGTGGTGCATGGTTACTCATAATAATCTCCTTTCAACCGTTTACGGCCAACAGGGTAAATCAGGTCAATCACTATTCACGGCACAGTGTAAAATTTGTGTTTCCCACTGATCTTCAAGACTCACGGCAATAATTTCAATGCGACTCTCTTCACACTCACTCAGAGTGAGCTCTTTTAGCGATCCATCGGCTAAGTTGTAACCAAACACACCTTCGGTTGTGATAAACACCGCCTTCATGCGCTCCACCTCTAAACCCGATAGAAAGAGATAGAGTTTTGAGCGATCAAACAGAAAGTGTTGATCAAAGCGCCATCCAACACTTAGGAATCCATCGCCCTGGTTTTCAGCTTTAAGAAATCCTGTATCAGGTAGAGGTTGGTCGCTTGCAAGAACAGACGTGCCTGAATGGTGGTGATGGGCATGACCTGCTTTAGCATTGGTGCTGCCCGTCAGTAAGTTTGTATCGATCTTTCCGTGTTCGGTAAACAAGAGTTGTTTGGTGGGCGAAAAATGCTCACTCAAATAGCATCGTAGACGCTGCTTATCATCTTCCGCGTAAAGATCTTGTTTATTGCCTATGACGATATCGGCGATCGCTAATTGCTGATTAAACGTGTCATGGTTGGTGTAACGTGCATCATGAAGCTGGCGCGCATCCACTAAAGTTATGATCTTTTGAATCGACAAGACCTCTTGGTAGTGCTCGCTGGAAAGGACTTCTAGTACCTCCTTAGGGTGGCCTAAGCCTGTGGGCTCTATCAACAATCTGTCTGGCTTTGATTTTGCCAGTAGCATGTTTAGCGCTATCTGCATTGGCAAGCCTGCGGCGCAACACATACAACCGCCGGGTACCTCCCTAATAAAGACACCCTGATCTTCAGAATATTGACCTTGCATCAAGCTTCCATCGATACCGATCTCACCAAACTCGTTGACCAAAACAGCCCAACGTTCGTGCTTCGGTTTGTTTTGCAACAGATGACTAATTGCAGAGGTTTTGCCGGCACCCAAAAATCCCGTAATGATATTGGTAGGAACGGCTTTGATTGTGGAAGCTGATTTGGACATTGCGTGGCATCACCGTTGAAACATAAGAGCAATGGATATTAATACCAAACCTATCGAATGTCTGTTGCGTAGACTTCAAAAATTAGGAGGTAACGATGTTTGGTTTATTTAAAAAAGATCCACTGAAACAGTTAAAGAAAGAGTATGCAGAGCTCACAGAACAAGCAATGCAACTGCAGCGAAAGGGCGATATTGAGGGGTACTCACAACTTACCACTAAGGCCGAGGCCGCCTATAAAAAAATTCAAGAATTAGAGAGCCAGTGAGGGGTTAGCGCCTACCTGTTGGTATATAGACCGCGTATCAACCACTGCGTTGTGTTTTGCAGCCATCAAATAAAGCCCTGTCATTTTTCGATGTAAGAACAGAACATCAGCAGGCGGGGTATGCCAGGCGTCTGGATCTTTGCTGACACTCATACCTATTTCATGTATTCGCTTAGCAATATCACTTTTGCCAAAATGGTACGCCTCGTCTGACCTTAGAGGTTCGGCAGCAATGGTGAAAATGTTGATTACCGCGGCTTTGTTTGCCACATCGGTACCATTTTTGAAAAATCCTAGCACCTCTAAAGCCTCTTCAAGGCCCGCTCGATTTTGATCCACAGCTTGATCTATTGCTTGTTTATAGCGGCTAACAAACTGTGGATTAAACGCCCTTACCGCACCAAAATCGAACAGAATCAGCTTCCCGGTGTCTGGGCATACATGGAAATTGGCAGGGTTGGGGTCGGTTTGCATTAAATGCATCTGGAGTAGCTCAGTAAAAAACAGTTCCAGCATGAGCCCCATGATATGACTTGAGCTCTCTGGGTGAGCGTTTAGCCATTGTTCAACCCCAACTCCGTTTAAGTAGCTCATGGCCATGATGTTCGTTTCCGATAACTCGGGAAAATGAGTTGGCATTAGAAGGTCATTGTTGATACGAAAATCACTTATCTTGCTGGTAAATTCTTTTAAATGACGGGATTCTGCATGGTAATCAGCCTCTAAATGAAGCTGGCGCCTTGCTTCATCAACCAAGTCTTCTATCTCCAACTCTTTGGGTAATAAACCGCTTAACCTTAGAAGTGAAATGACATTATCGATGTCGCTATCGATACTCTGCGCGACACCAGGGTATTGGATTTTGACCGCCAACTCTTGATCATCCAGAGTTCGTGCTTTGTGGACCTGGCCAATTGAGGCGGCGGCTATTGGATCGAATGAAAAGTAGTTAAATCGATCCATCCAATCGCTGCCCCAACTATTTTCAAGCGTATTAATCAGCTGGGTTTTTGGCATGATGACACCCTGTGATTGAAGCCTGGCTAAGACAGCAGCCAGTTCAGGCGGCAACAGGGTGCCGGCATCCATAGATAACAGTTGGCCGAGTTTCATCGCAGCGCCACGCATACGCGCTAGCTTATCGGCGACATCGCTCATGTTCTTGGGGGTTAAAACCAACTCGTTTAACGAAGGTGCTTCACCTTTCATCCAGCGTTTAGAGCCTTCAGTTAAAACGTTGCCAGCTAATTTGGTGGCCAAACCACCCATGCTTAATAAGCGTGAGGTTCTACTTTTGGGTACGGGTGAGGCGGTGCTTAACGTTTTCTCATTCATGCATTGGTCTACGTGAACGAGAATTCTTCAGATCGAAACCTTGGGATAAGGTTTTAGTATACGTGGCCTAGAACGGCCACCAAGATGATTTGAGACTGTCGCGGCAACCTTGAAGTTGACTGCCATACATTCTCGCATTGGCATCGACTTTTTTTGCCACGCCGATTAACCAAGCCTTTTTGTTATAGGTCTGCTTTTTCCAGCCCCCATGGCCTTCATGGTAGGCAAGGTATTGGTTGTAAGCATCCCATTTAGAAATACCTAGAGTGCGCTGGGAAATACTGGCATACCAGCCCATAAAATCGACCGCATCGGCATAGTTCTCGCGACTCGCCCAGAATCTACCCGTTTTACTTTTATACCAATCCCACGTGGAGTCTTTAGCTTGCGCATAACCATAAGCTGAGGATATGCGCCACCACATAGGTACGCCTAAAAAGGTATCACGTGGAGGGGCAGCATCGTGCTTAAAGCTCGACTCCTGACGCATAATCGCCAACTGCACCTGCATTGGAAGCCCCCATTTATCTTCCGCTGCCATAGACGCTTTGTACCAATCAGGCTTCTCATTAAAAATATAACAGGCGTTCTCCACATTACGGGGAGGAGAGGTGGCACAGCCAGCAAGTAACAGCACAGAAAGCAAAGCTAAAAAACGTGTCATAACAAATCATTGATCCAATATTTGGATAGAGGCT
Organism: Marinobacterium sp. xm-m-383; assembly: GCF_013283255.1. Classification (NCBI taxonomy): domain Bacteria; kingdom Pseudomonadati; phylum Pseudomonadota; class Gammaproteobacteria; order Oceanospirillales; family Oceanospirillaceae; genus Marinobacterium; species Marinobacterium sp. xm-m-383. The sequence continues at coordinate 81,144 of NZ_WBYT01000002.1, forward strand.
AACACATCTTGGCTGTGCTATCAGCGGCAATGAATTGATGAGACCTTTCTAATGTGTAAATGGGTGATTCATTGTCATATGGGAATTTGCGACTACCCTTAAGTCATTTACAAATTGGAGATTGTTATGATTACTCGTAAAGTTTTAGCCTCGCTTCTGTCTATCTCATTATGGACAACTTCCCCCATTGCTGTTGCAGAGAAAGGGAAAGAAAAGCCTGAACACCACCAAGAGAAAGCCAAGAAAAATAAAGCACACAAAACAGGTGCCGCCAAGCAGGAGGCTGTCGATCAGCTTGTTAAGGAGTTAGGGCTAAAAAATCGTGGCCAGCTTCATAGGTTATTGGGCGGATTAAACTCAACTGATATCACCACCATCACAGCCAGTGATATCCCGACAAGCAAACTCAAACAAAGAGTCATGGATGGTGATCAATCTGAAGAGACAGTTGATCAAATTCGAAAACTAAACAGGGCGGCCCATACCTTGCTGGGGAAAGAACCTGCAACGTCAGAAGAGATTGCTCAATCAGTGGCTGACGTTATTGAGTTGTTGAGTGATTAGTAGCTTGGCCAATAAGAGTGCTGTTATCGCTCAGAAACAAAAAAGGCCTGCAGAGTATGCAAGCCTTAAAGAATGGTGCCTCGAGGCGATTACGAACAGATATCCTATAAAGTCCAATATAGTATTAATAACAATAACTTATAGTAATTTTACGTCTTCTGGCGACCTGTAAGATCCATTGAAATACCGTATAAAAAACGGTATCGTTTACGGTATCAGACGGTACAGGACAACAAAAGTGAAGCGTGTTTTATCAGATGCAAAGGTCAAGAACCTAAAGCCCCAGGAGAAGGGGTATAAGGTCACTGATGGGGGCGGCTTGTATGTCTACGTTACCAAGACCGGAACAAAGTCCTTTCGTTATGACGCAAAAATAGACGGTAGCCGGAAGACAATCACCTTTGGTACCTATCCTGCCATGTCACTCGCAGAAGCTAGAGAAGAGCATGAGAAAGCACATGCGCTAGTTGCTAAGGGCATTAATCCAAAAGACGCTACACCGGATAAAAATTGCTTCAGCTATTACTCACATGAGCAAATGAAGACTCTAGATCTAAGGGGGTCTACCTATTCTAAGCGTATAGGTCGAATGGAGAAGTATCTCTTCCCTGTCTTAGATAAAAAAGACGCTACTCAAATCACAGCCCAGGATCTGAGTCAGTTACTTAAACCCATCGCTGAATCTGGTAAACGTGAGACAGCCCAACGTTTAGCGATTTACTGCCGTCAGACATTTGATTACATGATCGGTCTACAGTTAATTGAAAACAATCCAGCTGATACTGTTAGACGCACACTGCCGAAAGTTAAGGAAACTAGGAACTTTGCCCACTTAACAAAAGTAGAGGATGTGGCGCTATTCCTGAAGGCGATCGATACCCATACTGGAGACTACGCTGTTAAGAAGGGACTACAATTTATGTCCCTAGTTTTCTTGCGCCCTCACAACATCAGGTTCTTGAGATGGAAGTATGTCGACTTTGCGAACAAGCTAATTACATTTCCACCAGAAGAGATGAAGACTGATCGAGAGCATAAGGTTCCATTGTCTAAGCAGGCGATTAGTATCCTAAAGGATATGCAAAAGCTCACAGGCAGGTTTGAGTATGTGTTCATGAGCTCCATAAGCATTAATAACAATAAGCAGCCTATGACGGAGAACACCCTTAACGTAGCAATCACTAGGTTGATAAACCCTAATACTGGCGAGCAGTTTGGAAGAGGGTTCATTACTTCGCATGGCATAAGGCATACCGCCAGCACACAACTCAACGAGCTAGGTTACAATCCAGATGTCATTGAAATGCAGCTAGCGCATGCACCAAAAGATAGGATTAGAGCTGTTTATAACAAAGCAGAGTACATGCCAGAGCGAACAAAGATGATGCAAGAGTGGGCCGATTATTTATATTCGCTCAAACAGCTTGCGTAAGACACTAGGCAAAGCAAAACAACAATAGAGCTAATTGCACGGCTTTCTAAGGCATAATTAACTAAGCGGAGTAAGTTTATGGGCATCAGCCTGCTTGATCTGGTCACTTTTACTGAAGCGGCAGCAAATCTTAAATTAACCCAGCAAGAGCTTCTGCGGGCCGGTATGGCCGAAGAGCTTCGCTTATTTCACCCATCTAAAAAGCCAGGATCAATAATCTTTGAGCTGGCCCAGATAGAGAACTTAGGAATGCAGAATCAGTTCTGGGCCCCAGTAATTGATTACGATAATGACCAGGGATCTATATCCAAGACAATTCATCTTAAAATTGGCCACCCCTTCCAGTTGGACTACAAGTGCATTGCCTCCCTGCTTCTCAATGGCAATTTTTCACCGTTTGATTTGCTTGTTGCCCAGTTGGATGCTGATCTGGCAATGAAGTCAACGGCTAGATCAAATTACCATGGCGGTGAGCTGCGCTGGATTACAGAAACGGAATTGAACGAAGACCTTAATATTGAAGATGTTTTTGTACTTGAAAGCGATATTGCAGCCAAGCTAACCGCATCAAAATCCGAGACCACCACTACAACCAAGAAACCAAGCGATACTGCTCTAAAAGTAATCGGGCTACTAATGCACCACCTAGCTAAAAGCCCTAAATACGCATCAGGCGGAAGTCCAAACAAGAGCCAAATCAAAGAGCTTTTGTTGGAGCTAGCCAATGAGCTAGACATTAACAATTACCGTCTCAGCAAAGTCGATGAACGTCTTCTAGTTGATGCGATGAAGTATCTGGAGACTCAGAAGAACTAATTAGGAATTTCCCCACCTGGGGAATCCTCTTCCCTCACCTGTGAGGGAGCAAACCCTCTAAAAATTTGTAATGCACCTACGCCGAATGACGGCGCAACTTAAAAAGGAAAAGGTGCATATCATGCCTAAACTACTAAAGCTTAAAGACGTAATCGCCACTACCGGCCTATCACGTTCATACATCTACGCCCTTGCTCAACAAGGCGCATTCCCAAAACCAATCAAACTAGGCGAGCGCTCAAGCGCATGGCTTCAATCAGAACTAGAAGAGTGGATTGACTCTCGTATCGCCCTTCGTGATCAGGAGGCAGCGTAATGAACTCTCTAAACACAACTAGCATCCTAGAAGTAGCTCCAACAACTGGAGTAAACACTGACCAGATCACTGAAAAGCTTCTTGACGGGGAACACAACATAATCATTGCCGAGCTACTTGTAGCAAAGCATAAGGACAACATTCTGTTTGATACCACTCGCAAGGAGTGGAAAGTTTTCCAGAACGGGGTATGGCATGAAGCTGAAGATGCAGCAAACCTAGTTTGGGACTTCTACTACCAAATCATTCTCGATATTTTCCACGGTGAATACCCAGAGATTGAGGCAGGTGAGCCTACTTGGCTTAAGAGCCAAATGAACCAAAGCAAGGTGAATGCTGTATTGAAGGTCGTCCAAATCAGAACAGCAAAGGGTGTAAAAAAGCTAAACGCAAATCATAACCTCATCGGCATTCAAGACTCGGTATTTGATATTGGAGCAGGGTCAGTTCGACCAGCACTAGCAAGCGACTTAGTCATGAAGTCATTGGGTACAACATACGATCCAAACGCTAAATGCCCGCTATGGGAAAGCTTCCTGGATACCTCGATGCAGAGTGATCAGGATATGATCAAGTACCTTCAACGCCTTGTTGGGTACTTCCTAACCGCTAGCACAAAAGAACAGGAGATCTACTACTTCTATGGAACAGGCGCTAACGGCAAATCAACCTTTATCGACTTGGTAAAATCACTGCTAGGAACCTACGGCGTTAAAGTTTCATCTGATAGTTTCATGCAGAAGAAAAGCAGTGCACTAAACCTAGGCGCTCATGCAAGCCTAGCATCGCTAGCTGGTGCACGACTAGCTATTACAGATGAAACCAACGATAACGAAACCTTCAATGCACAGATGCTGAAATCAATCTCTGGTGATGAAGAGATTACTGGCAGGTTCCTTCGTGGCAATCCAATCACGTTCAAATCTACCGCAAAGGTAGTGATGTACGGCAATGATAAGCCATACGGCAACATTAATGATGAGGGTTTTTGGCGTCGATTCCGCTTTATTGAATTCGGGCATGTAGTGCCTGACTCACAAAAGGATAAAAACCTCCTTGTGAAGCTCAAAGACGAACTACCAGGTATCCTTAACTGGGCGCTTGCTGGACTTGCTGACTGGCGTAAAAACGGTATTCAGACCCCTAAAAAGGTACTTGATGAGCGTGACAACTACAGACGTGACCTGGATTCAATTTCTGAATTCCTTCAAGAAAACACCAAGTCAGTACCCGGCCAGAAGCTAACGACCAAACAGCTTTTTGAATATTACCAACAATGGTGCGAGACCAACCTTAAACACCCAGAAACCAAACAAGGCTTTAGCAAACGCATTGCTTGGTACTTCGATACCAACATGAAAGGCCAGGTGAGCCCATACAGATCTAACAAAGATCGCGGTTACCAGGGCATTCAATTCGATGATCAATACCGCTTGATCGAATGAGGGTGACACGAGTGACGGCAAATTCCAGTTAACTTTTTTGCGAAACAGAAGCTGGAAATTGCTGTCACTCCACTCCCCGGCCAACACCTTCTGGATAACGAACCCTTATATATTATTTAAAATAATATATAAAAACACTTATAAAACAGATACTTAATATAGTTTTAACCTTTAATAATTATCGATTTTTAGGATCAAAATCTATTGAAATTATAGGAATTTATTTATGACCAGCATGATTGAACTTGATCAGAAACTAGGAGATCTAAACTCAAACGAACACTACGAGATCCTAGTTAACAAAAAGAAAAATGAAAAGGTACCTCCCTTCCTAGTTATAGGGAATGGCAAAGCAACGAAGGACTTTCCTGAAGATGTAGCCATTGATGCCATTAGAGTTTTAAGCAAACTATCACCAACACAGGTTGGCCTGATAGCGGAGCTTAAAGACATCCTAGTTAACCAAACTATTATTAACCACTATAAAAAGCGACGAGTGGATAATCCTAATCTAATCGTTCTAGATAAAAACAAAGATAACGAGCTGCATAAGAGCATTAGAACTAGGATGAGTGAGAACAGAAACGGAGCCAAACTTCAGGAACTAGGAGTACTGAAGCAACCCAAGCCAGGCACTTACATGCTAAATCCTTACATGTTCATACCGCCTTATGAATTTAAGAGGGTTGCAGCAATCTGGAAGGATATGACAACCAAATCATAACCCTCCTAAACCGAGTGGTCAGATTTACCCCGTGTCGTTGCGTCGGAACTAGAAGCACCCAAGCGAAGCGAAGTGCTTCGATGTTCCGCAAGCAAAAGACTAAGGGGTAAAGATGACGAAGCCTCGGCAGAGGCTGAGAACGCTCTTATGGCTATGCCATCTATCTTGAAGAAATCAAAAACATCGCCTAGGTCCTGTTCATTAAACTAGGGAGTAAAATATCTGATGCCGAACATGCACTATTTCTAATGGTGCTTGTGAAGGTATCCAGCAAGCGAAGCGCGGTAGCTAGGTATGATTTTTCTAAATAGTGAGGATGAATACATAAATCCACCTTGATATACTTACTGGAAGCTATTTGGAATTCCTAAATGAAACAAACTCCTATCTTTTTGGCGCTTGCAATCGCTGCCACTTCAAATGCTGTAATAGCATCCGATGATTATGTTGACCTAGGTTATGCCGGGCATACATCTAAATTTTACAACAAGACCTATCATTTAAAGCTATCAAAAGAGCTCACGGATGATGTTATTGGGAATTTGGAATACAACACAACTTATGCAGATTGGCGAGATCCAGGCGAGCATGAAGAGTTTACAACCCATTCTTTTCTCTTTGATATCTACAAGCTATTCCCGCTTAACGACAACGCAGAAGCGTTTATTGGCGCAGGGTATAACAGCTCATTTTCTAAATTTAATTGTATATCGGGATGTGTGAACTCTAGTTACTCAAATCAAAAACCTGAAGGGACTGCATTAGAAGGGACCTTAGGGCTTCGCTATGTTGCAGAGAACGGTTTTACAATCTCAGGACAGTACACTGCAATTAATGATCTGAATGGCACATTTTGGACAAGTGATTCTTCACATGAGTTTGATCTGTCATATCCAGTGCTTGACGATGTGAAGGTTGGTTTGCGTCAGCGTAACTATAAGGCAACTGGTGGTGACCTGAACTTCACTGCTGTTTATTTCAGATATTCATACTGAGTCGAAGAGAGCTAATAAAATGATCAAAACACTTTTCTTAGTATTTGCGATAATTTCACTCAATGCTAAAGCAGAAGCTGTTAACGATGCTCGATATAACTTTCTGGAGGCTGGCTACTCGCATATAGATGCAGGTAGGGTGGGTTCAGAGGATCGCGTTTGGTATGGCCCTTATTTCAAAGTTTCAATGTCAGTGTCGGAGCAAGTGTATCTTCAAGGGTATGTTTATTCTGTTGCTGCGGATGAGACAACCTCAGAATACAGTCAGATATCTTATGAAGCATCGATACAGTCTAGATTTGAGATAAGTGGAAACAGTGACCTGCACTACGGTATCGGGTATATGGACTACACACTGGATGCTAGAAATAAATCTAGCGGCAGTAAGGCCTCTATTCATGGTAGACATTTAATCTATAAGTTGGGTGTAAATCATGAATTTTCTGACGGGTGGGTAGCAGACCTAGAATTTCAACATTTTCCAGAAATTTCTGATGTTGGCTTTGATTACAATCACACCTCGATTCAAGTAACAAAAACAATAAGTGAGACAATTTCTGCTGGAGTGAGTTTCGGTCAGATTGACCCAATAAACGTTGATGGTATTGATCGTAATACTACTGCTTCGGCATTTGTTCGTTATACATGGAAATGATTTAAAGTTAGAAATAACCCAGCCGTAGCCTCCTCAGCTGGGTTTGTTCGTTACAACAACTCATACTCCGCTAACGAGTACGAATCCTTCCTAGATACGAAGATGTGATCTAGTAGCTGTATTCCAAACAACGCCAGTGCATCTCTGACTTTACTTGTTAACACTCGATCTTCATCTCTAGGTACTACGTCACCTTCTACATGATTCTGACACAGCACTACAGCCCCAGCATTTAGTTCTAGCGCCTTACGAGCAATCACTCTTAGCATGACACTAGATACGCTCACAGGGCCTCTAAAGAGCCTCTGGAAGCCGATCATTCTGTACTGATTGTTCATGAACATGGCGCAAAGCCATTCGTCCTTGTCACATGCCAGCCTGATCCGCAGATAGTTCTGCATCTCTACTGGTAATGCTAGGCCATTCTCTTTGCTGAGCTTGTTGTGTATGACGTGTAACGCAGCATTGATGACCTGCTGTTCTTGGTTTGTATATTTACTCATGGGCTTGTCCCCTAGTTGTTAGATTCCATCCTCAAGAACCGGACTTAGGGAAATGAGCCCCCTGGATAAATACAACTAGGGGGGGTATGCCTGCTAGTTAAACAGGGACAGAAGGTAATACCTCTAAACAAAATTTGAGAATTTTAAGATTAAGCTTGGTTTACAACAAATGGCATCAAATACTTGAGGATGGTCCACTTATCTGCTCTTATCTAATTGAAGACCTTAAGATCAACCAACTTAAATGTTGTGAATATGCACTATGTAAAATGCAATATCGTCCAAACAATATGGGAGAGGCACAAGGCGGGTAGATACGACACGACCAGGGCTGTATGTACTGAGTGTGGCAATGCAACTAAGTGCTTTGGTGCAGGCAAAAACAGCATAACTGCTTGTCTCGCATCTTTAAAAGGAGGATGTGATCATGGAGGAGATAATTTTTACGTCGTACATAGACTCACAGAAAACCGAAGACTCAATGGACGAACCCAAACACAAGTTTACCAGGCTGGTCCAAATGGCTTAGTACCTGTTGAAGAACTCCCAGATGCTAGTTCTAATAACAATGAAGATCATCAAGTATTTGAAAGTTTTAGTGCCGCTTCTGATTACGCAAAGCAACATCCATATTGCACAATAAAACGTTCTAACTCAGGTCATGGATTTACGGTTATCCGTAAAACGAATCATCAATAGATACCCACCATCTTCTCACTAATAGTTACAACACAAGGTTATGTGTGCTTTCGTGTACGTCAAAACACGTTCTGTGTAGACGCTTGTATGTAAAGGTTCTTAGATGGATACGTGAGAGCTAGGTGTATGGTCGTGTAGGTAATTCAGCTTTTATTAGTTTGTGTCCTGTATTCAGTTGAAAGCTAATACGAGCCATATCAACTAACAGATAAGAAAGTTTAGTGTTCTAAAGCTAATCGCACCCTAAAGAATCAGTGTGAAAGTAGTGCTTTCTGAGTTGGAGTTGACAGCGATCTTTCCTTCATGAAGTTCGACGATCTCTTTTACAAAGCTTAGGCCAATACCGGTCCCTTTTTGTCCCGCTCTATTGGGTAGCGAAAAAAACCGATCAAAGATTTTTGCCAAGGCAAAATCGGGTATGGCGGGACCAATGTTTGAAACAGAAATATCGACTTCATTGTCATGTTTGGAAACGGATATCTGAACGTCGGTACCCGAGTCAGCATGCTCTATGGCGTTCTTTACTAGGTTGCTCAGTGCCTGCTCTATGAGGAAAGGATCGCCCTTTATGGAAAGATCATTGCCGATAGCGGTAATCGATACTTCGTGAGTTTTAGCATAGGTTGATAGGCTCTCTAAAACGTTACTTAATAATTCATTGAGATTGATCTTTTCAACAGTTTTGAGTGCGTTGGCATTCTCAAGTTCTGCTAGATCGAGAAGGCGTTCAATGAGTCCCTGGATACGCTCTGTTTGGCTTACGATGTTATCTAGAAAACGATCACGTGTTTCAGCTGGTAGATCCTCCTTCAGAAGTTCAGATGCGCCACGTATGCCTGCCACGGGGGCTTTGATCTCATGGGTAAGCGTCTGTACATACTCTTCTATGTACGTTTTACCATCTAAAGCAGCCCGCATTGATTCAAGGGACTTAGCAACGTCGCCCACTTCGTTATCACCCGTTTCAGGGGGAGCGGCCTTTTCACCGCGACTCACGGCAAGCGCGTATTGTTGAATTTCATCCAGTGGTTTAGTGATCCACAGGTTAAGAGTAAAACCTATGTAAGCAAGAAAGATGGCCACAGCAATGCCTGTAAACCATAGGTTTTGACTTAGATTATCTATGAATTGATCGACATTACGTGTTGGCTTGCCGATAGAGATAACACCGATAATATCGCCTTTAGAAAGAATAGGACGGGCAATGAAAAGAGTGTCTCCATCTGGATAAATGGGGTCACCCCAGGTGGCTCGTGCACCATATTCACCATTAAGTGTTCTGTTGACGTCTCGCCATTGGGAGTAGTCTTCACCCACATCACGACTATTGTCGGAATCAAAGATTACCGTGCCTTTTACGTCGGTGACATAAACTCGTGTATCGACTTGGGTCTTTTCTAAATCGTAGATTAGTGCATCGAGCTTGCGGTTTGGAAGTGCGTTGAAAGCTCTTTCAATCATTTGAGGGTCAATGATGATATTGCCTTTATCATCAGTTGTTACTGCACTTTCACTAACAACTGCGGCAAACATTTCAGAAAAGTCGACAAGCGCTTCCTCGGTTGCTTCGAGATACCTTGGTCGAATCTCCCCCTCGATCAGGTAAACATAGCCTAGTAACGACGTGAATATAAACGCTACAAAAACGGCTAATAAGCGAGTACGTATCTTCATTGTTTCGGAACCTCAAAGCAGTATCCCAAGCCACGTCGCGTCTTGATTGGGTTTAGTGAGCTATCCACGTTTTTGATCTTTTGACGAATGGTTTTTATATGGGTGTCTATCGTTCTATCGTAGCTCTCTTCGGGTCTCTGCCATACGATATCCATCAATTGCTCTCTGGAGTAAATACGCTCAGGGTGACTTATTAATAGCGCCAGAACACCGTATTCATATCGGCTTAGGTCTAGCGTCTGACCCTTTACTCTTATTCGAGACGCCTCTTTGTCATGAGTAAAAAACTCGGTCGTTTCTGGTGAGACATTACCAGTCTGCTCAACCCTTCTGAGAAGGGCTCTTACTTTTGCAGAGAGCACTCTAGGGCTAAAAGGCTTTGTAATGTAATCATCAGCGCCGAGCTCAAGTCCAAGAACTTGATCGATCTCTGAATGTCGTGAAGTTAGAAATACAATGGATGTGTTGGATATCTCTCTAATGCCTCTAAACAGGTCAAACCCATTTCGATCGGGCAAACCAATATCGAGCAAAATAAGAGCAGGAGTTTGTTTTTGAATGGATTCCAATGCCGCTTGTCCTGTCGATACCCATTCGCATTCAATATTCTCCGACTGAAGCGAATAGACAACCGTTTCCGCAATGGCTGGTTCATCTTCAACAAGTAAAACGTGCAAGCTAAATCCTCTAATAAAAACCTAAAAAAGTTTGAAACTTCACATTCACTTCAAACTCCACTCATATGAGTAGTAGATCCTAACCTCACTTAACAAAAGCTGAGGACAGTGAAATGAGTTCACTAATTAACAGAATCTACAAACCACGAATGTTCGCAATCATGGCGTTGGTTTATTCATTTCAGGCGTTTGCATCTGCTGAGCCTGTATCACTCAAAGATATCACACGAGGAACTTTAATCTCGAGAAATGAACAAGGAGAGTTGGAAGATATTCCTCTTCTTAATTCTGAGATTCACTCAGAAGTGACTGGACAGATCGCTCGAACAACAATCGTTCAGCATTTTAAGAATCCAGCTGCCTCCTGGATAGAAGCGCTTTACCTCTTCCCGTTGCCGCACGATGCTGCGGTAGACCAAATGAAGATGACGGTGGGGGACCGTATCATCGAAGGTCAAATCAAAGAGCGGGAAGAGGCTAAAGCCACCTACGAGAAGGCGAAAAGCGAAGGTAAACAGGCTGCTCTAGTTGAGCAAGATCGACCAAACATATTCAGTACGTCAGTAGCTAATATCCCTCCACATGGTTATGTGACCATTACGCTTGAGTACCAGCAGAGCATTGAGTGGCGGGATGGTGAGTTCTCTATCCGATTTCCTTTGACGATTACGCCTAGATATTCGGTCAATACACCCGCTAAGTTTGAAGTATCGTCTACGGTGGAATTAAACGATGGTTGGTCACTTCTTCCCAAGGAGCGCCCACAAGCAATTCCATTGGAAGAGGCTGATAACACTCCAGATAACTCAACCAGTATTGAAGTCGTTCTTAAACCTGGTTTCCAACTTTCTGAAATAGAAAGTCTTCACCACAACGTTTCCATACAAGGTAAAACCGATGGAACTCAGGTCGTTTCATTGGTGGATCAGGATGTAAGAGCAGATCAGGATTTTGTTCTTCGTTGGAAGCCAATTGATTCAGTGAAACCAACCGCTTCGTTTTTCAGTGAGTCAACATCTAAAGGTGACTATGGTCTTTTGACACTAGTTCCGCCAACAGTAGATGGATGGAAAGTACCACCACGAGAAGTGATCTTTGTGATTGATACTTCTGGATCCATGTCTGGACAATCGATCGTTGCAGCCCGTGATGCCCTGATGGCTGGCGTAAATGGTCTGAGTAAAGACGATACCTTCAACATCATTGAGTTCAATACAAACAGTTACTCGTTGTTTGCACGCCCACAAGAGGCTTATGGCTACTCATTGAGTAACGCTCGTAAGTTTATTCGCAACCTTGAAGCGCGAGACGGCACTGAGATGGAGCCTGCACTGGATATGGCTCTCAACATGCCAGGTGAAGCTGATCGTTTACAACAAGTGATATTTATTACTGATGGCAGCGTGTCTAACGAAGCTCAGTTGTTTGCCAAGATCAATAGAGAACTAGGAAGTCGCCGACTGTTCACCGTTGGAATAGGCAGCGCTCCCAATACCTACTTCATGGAAGAGTCAGCACGTGTCGGTCGAGGTACGTATACCTATATCGCCGATCTCAACTTTGCAGAACAGGCTATGAAAGCTCTGTTTGAAAAGATCTCTAAGCCAGCGCTTACGAATATTAAGGTGATGGGTTACGGAGTGTCCGACATTACGCCAAATGTCATTCCTGATCTCTATGCAGGCGAACCATTAACAGTCGCTATGAAAATGGATCGAGGCGTAAAACGCATTTTAATTACGGGTCGTTTAGGTGATACAGAATGGAAACAAACAGCGGTTATAGACTCTGTAGGTCACCAGGCGGGTATCGGTGTGGATTGGGCGAGAAAGATGATTGCTCAATGGCAGCGTGCAGCGTTTAAAGGCGTTGAACGTAAACGAGTGCGTGAAGAGGTACTGGAATTAGCCCTTGAACATCACCTTGTAAGTCAGTACACAAGTTTAGTCGCGGTTGATGTAACGCCAGTTCGCCCCATGGCAGATGGTCTGGATTCAAAATCAGTTCCACCTACGCGTCCTAAAGGCTTAGAGATTCAGCTTGCCAAAGGCGCCAGTGGTTATGAGCTTTCCCTAATGATCGCCGCGCTTATCGCACTCCTTGGAGCATTGTTAGTCATGACTAAGCGAGAGGAAGTTTGATATGAACTCTCGCATTAAACGTCGTTTAGGTTTGGGATTGCTTGCTGGCGCTTTCATTCTGTTGATAGACGCGCTCTGGATTCCTGCGAAAGCTCAGGTTGCTCAGCTTCTATTAGACGCAGCTTGGGAAGTAACTCAAAGAACAGGAGAGCCACAACAACCTTGGCCTTGGGCAGATCATTACCCTGTAGCTCGCTTTTCAGCACCTGCATTCGATATAGATCAAATTGTATTGGGAGGGGATTCAGGAGCTGTTCTTGCGTTCGCCCCAGGTGAAAACTTGGAAGCAAAAAGTGTTGAAGGTGGTGCACGCATCATCTCAGCACACCGAGATACGCACTTTCGTTTTCTTAAACATATTAGTTTGGGCGATGAGTTAGTTCTGGAGGATCAACAAGGAGTCCACCGCTTCAAAGTTGTGAATACAGATGTAGTGGATTCAAAAAAGACTCGCATACAGCCAGCCACCAATCCTGAAGGGCTTTTCTTAGTGACCTGTTATCCATTTGATGCTTTGTCTGCTAGCGGAGATGAACGGTTTGTTGTGACAGCAGTGCCTATCCAAGCGAACGCGGTCCTTTAAAAAAGATTATCTGAAAATTATGTGGGATTGGAGAACAAGAATGACTGATCTAGTAATGCAGAGTATTGATACCTTATCACTTATGGATTTTAAGCCAATGCCAACGGATGAGTTGAAAGTCCGCTGCGCAAGAATGACTAAGCATGTTGATTTCTTTTACTGGTGGCGTTGGGAAGCAGGGCGAGGCGCTTTAACTAATGAATACTTTGTATCTAGGTTTACTGAAGTGGAGCTGCTTAGATTTATTGCAATGATGGTTCGTGAAGATGAGGAGCGACCAGGTGCTTTTGAGCAATATTGCGAGAATGGACCCTTGCGAGCTGCTCTTGTTGAATTAGCGATTAGAGAGAAGGCAGCTTGATTAATTTAATGTGAGGAGGTGAATCTCCTCACCATTACATAAAGTCTCGGCCAATGCTCTTTTTCTCAAGGACATCCTCGTAGAGCTCAAGGATTGTTTGGCTATGCTCTCTTGCGACATCAGACAAACTTTCCTTAGCCATAATGACTTTCTCGTCTCTGATCGCTTCGCGAAGCTGTTCAGGTGTCCATAGTTCCGCGTAAGACCTAAGGGACTCGATGTAGCTATGTGGTTTTACTTTAATCATACAAAAGCTCTAATGTGTATATTTATACAGTATATTGGTTTGTGCCAATGTAATAAAGAGCTTTTGAGGCTTATTTGATTTGAATCTGGAGTGGGTGCTGATTGAAGCGCTCAGCGATTTGCAGCGCGGCTTTTAGCTCATCGTATCGGCCGTAGGGCAATGTACGAACCAGATGAACCTGACCACGGTCGTTGGATCGCGTAATCACACGAACCGACGTTAAGCCGGCTTTCTTCAGTTTGGCTGCCAAACTGTTAGCGTGTTTCTTGTCACCAAAGGCCGAGATTTGAAGCAGAGTAGAGTAATCCAATACGGCGTTTTTAGGGGTTGAGACATAGTTAGTGTCTTTGATCACGACCTCATTGGCTTTCAAAATCTCATAGAAGTCTTTGGAGATCGGTTTACGCACGGTTGAGACGGCGGCGACTACCGGCGTAGTGAGATCCACATCATTGCTCTCAGGTAACACGTTGAGCGTAATTAACCCACCTATTGCGATAATCCCCGCCAACACTAGATGGCGTATCACTGAGTTTGGTTCAGGTGTCGACATACTAGGAGTACTCATAAGAAAGTATGTCTCTTACCGTGGATTTTGCCAGATTGTGACGTTCACCGGTCAGCACAAACACCTTATGCTCGCCAAGGTAATTGATGTAATGCTGGGTTAGCTCAGGGCAGTAGCCAACGTCTTGATCACCAATGTAGATGAACGTTTTATCTGGGCAGTTTAGCGTCTCATCCTCGAGGCTAGTCATGAGCGCTTTGACGGAGGGTGGGCGTGAACTGAACATTTTATCTTTCGATAAACCTTTGCCCAGTACAGGCGAGAGTAACTTCACGGAAGCGAGTTCATGCTCAAACCCAATGAGCGCATGCAGTAACAAATAAGCGCCATAGGAGTTGGCGACGGCATCAAATCCCTGGCATTGACCGAGCACCTGTCGAATATCTTGGATCTGAGCACGAAAGTCTTGTTTGAGAAACGCCGGGCTCATTGAGAGTCCTATGTATTTATCCGACTGGCTTTCGACATACCCGCCCAAGCCCTCATAGGCATTACCGCCGCGCCCGGATAAATAGACTGTTTTTCTCATAATCATCTAAATTCCATTCGATTCAATTCAAGGTCAGTCCAAGCACTGCACTAGTCGCTAACAACCGGGTAATAGGCATCACCCCATAGGGTGTTGGGATTTTTCATCATGATATCTATGATGATAGGCACTAGAGTATTTAACATTTCTACACCATCCTTTACCTGTGTTCGATTAGCACCGCTATTCCAGGTTGCACCGCCATGCATCAATTGGTTTCTGAGTGTGTAAAGGCGATTGAAAATAATAGATAAGACATCCACTGTGTCTTGGTTAGCTAGGCAGATCCCTGCTTTTGCTTTAGCCGCTTTAAAACTATCTTGCCAAACTGCTTTCTCAATTCGACCATTCTGAAAATCCCAAAAAGGCTGATACACAAACTTGTTATCCAGTAGGGCTCTGACCTTGCTACTGAAGTTAGTCCAGAGGTTGTTGTATAAAGCTTTGTCGGTATCTAACTCACATATCTTTGCAAAAAACTGAGTAAACTGACTTCGCTCAGCCTCCTTGTATTGCTGATCGATTTCAACTGCGTAACAAGCATTGAAAGAGATCCAAAGGAATATGAACTTTGAATCTTGGTCTTCAGCTTGTTCAGCTCTATCTAACCAACTCAAGGCGCGGTGGGTTCTTAATGCTAAGTTCTGATGGAAACCGTCACGATGTTTGCGCTGATATGCTTTGAGTAATTTGTAGTCCATATTAAATCCTTAGAAGCCTATGCCCAATTTCCATCATTCGAGGGTATTCAAAGAGCACATTAAGCCAATCTGTTGGGATGGCTGATAAACCATAATACGCTCCAGCAATCTGACCGCACACAGCTGCAGTTGTATCCGAATCATCACCTAGATTTGCTGCTTTAAGAACTGCATCTGCGAAACTGTTAGTTGTTTCGAAAGCCCATAAAGCTGCCTCTAATGTTTCAACGACGTAACCGCTCCCCTTGATAGCTGCTTCATCTTTGTTGATGTACTCTCTATGACACAATTCCTGAAGCGGAGGGGTTAGTTCAATGGGCGGTAGGTTATCGAAAAGGGCGCTTTTATCTAATTCTTTGTTTATCGCTGTATGAAGAATGTGCCCAAGAATTTTGCAGCACTCTATTGCTTCAGGCGCTTGGTGCGTTGTTCGTGATGACTCAGCAGCGTAATGTATAGCTTCTTCGTAATTCGCATTGTAGAAAAGGATGACAGGAGCAAGTCGCATAATTGATCCATTACCAGCGGATCGTGGATCAATAGAACCTGAGTATGGTTCTCCAGTTCGTTTGTAATGTGCCATAGCCTTAGCAACGGTTTTGCCTACCCCGAAAGCTCTCGAGCGAGTGGAATTGTAGCCTTCGTTTCCCCAGCGCCAATAACGCTCCATTTGATCTTTAGGGTCAAACCCATTGCAAGCAATCAAACTGTCAGCAAGGCAAAGGGCCATAGCGGTATCATCGGTCCACTCACCAAGTTGCATTTGAAACTTTCCGCCAGCGCGCATACCAGTTAATGGCTGAAACCTTCCACGTTGGCAAAACTCAGCTGGCGCACCTAACGCATCACCAACTGCTAACCCGATAAATGCGCCTAGGGCTTTATCAATGCTCATCAAATTTCCTTAGTCGACCTGAGACAAGTTAATCATCTGAGAGGGTTTAGGTCTATCAAATAAGACATTGTTTTAAAGGTGCCAAAGAGATATGGTCAATGAAACTTTTAGATTTTAAGAAATGAACAAATTAGACAGCAAAGTTTGGGGGCCATCTCGATACCGACAGCCGTTAGGTTTGACTGGTATCGTTGTAATTAATGCACTGTTTGCGTTTGTATTTCTTGTATATTCCGTATTTCATTCTTTTTGGGGGATGCCATTTTTTGGGGATGAAGTCGGGCCAAGTCCACGTGCTATTACACTTTATACACTGCTACTTCTCGGTATCTTTGATCTCATTGCAGTATGGAGACTTATAAAGCTTCATAAGAGATGGATTAGGATGAGAGCAAACAAGCTTTTGCTCTGGGGGCTTCAGTTCTGTTTTATTGGTGCAGTAGGGTATGCAAATTTTTGGATGCTAACCATTGTGTGGTTTTGGTGGGGAAAATAAAAATTTCATTAACATTGCAATAAAAACTGATGTTCATCCGTTGTATTACAAAACATGCAAACGGAGAAAATCATGCACTACCTTCAAGCTCTTTATTCGCAACTTTCTTTTGGGCCAGACTTAACACTAGGCACTTTAACAATAACGCCAATAACTTCACTTGGTGCAACACATTCAGATCAGTTTCTTTCAAACCTTATAACCCTCGATGTTGCATATGAAAAATCGTGCGTTTCGATCCGTGAGATTGGTGAGATGGGATCTGTTCAAGAAATTTTGATTACTAATAACTCTGACGTGCCTTTGATTATTCTTGAAGGCCAGGGGCTTGAAGGTGCTAAGCAGAATAGGGTGGTTCAAAAAACTGTTGTAGTACCTTCAAAAACAACCATTACAGTTCCTGTTAACTGTGTTGAAAAAGGTCGTTGGAACTATAAAAGCGCAGAGTTCAAACCCGCTAAATATAGTGCTGGCCCATCAGTAAAAATGCGCAAAGCATCTGCCATGAAGATAAGTGAATCTATGATCCAATCAGAGGTTTGGGCTGAAGTAGCTGAGATGAGTCATCGATTCGAATCCTACTCATCTACTGATGATATGTGTGAAGTTATTGAGCAGGCCTCTATCCGTAATGAATTTGAGACACATCAGTTAAAACAGTTAATAGGAGATTTTGATGGGTATGGGTATAAAGTTTCAGGCGGGCCGTTCGAATTTATAGAACTATTCGGTTTGAAAGAGTGGGCGAAGTCGGCTTTAGAAAAGTCCATTGTTGAATGGCAGTTGGAAGCTAAAAACACATCTTCAAACAAAAACCTTCTCCCGCTGTCTATACTTGAATCTGACTGGATAAAAAGAGAGTCTGTTGGGGATGAGGATCAATGGTTAGCTGTTACTCATTGTACGGGCATGTCTGCTGAGTATGAGGGAGTAATCCTCCATACATTCATAGCTCCAGATGATAACAAACATCGATTGCGCAGAAGACGAACCCCAATCTTCGATGTCGAATAAATAAGGAGTCCTTATGCTTAATCCAAATGGATTGTCAGAGCAACTTATTAGGATGATCCCCGATCTAATGGTGTTCGCTAGAGTTCGGGCTCCCAGCTCGGACTTAGCTGAAGATTTAGTTCAAGAGACGATTACAAAAATGCTCGAATTAGATCGTGAGTTTAGGCGTGCAGAGATACGACCTTATGCATTTACAGTTCTTAAAAATTTGATTGCTGACCACTACCGCGCTAGACCAAATGAACTCATAGAGTTTGAGGAGATTGAAGATAATTCTCAATTTCATATTGAAGTACAGCGATTACTCGAAGCCCTTGGGCAGCTGGGAGAAAACTGCCAAAGCGTGCTCTCTTTAGCAGGTTTGGGTAATACCCAAAGAGAGATATCAAATCTTTTAAATCAGCCAATAGGAACAATTGGTAGTTGGTTATCCCGTTGTAGAAGAAAACTAACCGAGGTAATGGGATTATGATGAATCCAGTATATGAAGATCTTGAACTTTATTTTTGGGGTGAATCCCTGCCAGATGATCGTGCAATTGCATGCGAGAAGTTGGTAGCTAGTGATCCTGAGTTACGTCGTAACTACCATCAGGTCAGCATGTTAAAGAGACGTTTTCATATGCTTCGAGAATCTATGAGTGAAAGTGATGAAGCCGCTCGACATAGATGGTTAATTCGAAGTCGCTCAAAAGAGCCGATCCCAAAACATGTTCAAGTGGAAGTCAGCGACATAATAGAAACACTTCGCATACGATCATTAGCATCAAACCAAATTTATAGAGAGATTCAGCGAAGGATTGGTCCAGTAAATATTGAGGAGCATACAGACTCCTACTCACTCGAAAGTCTTGATATGAGTTCTTTGGTATTTTCCGAAAGACGCTTAGATACACCTGAGGATGAGTTTCTAGATATCACTGAGCTATTAAGTAGCGAAAATAAGATGCCTTTTTCCAGAAGTAGTGGTGTTATTTCTGTAGAGAGAAGCTATCCTGAGGTTGTACATTTTATGAGACATTACTTTAGAGGACGTGTGGAGCGGTGGCGAGATGGTTCATTCCACACACCTGTTTTGTCTCAACTTGAAAAGCAAACAGAGAAATCGAAAGTGATGGCAGCAATCGAACTGATCGAATTGGTGTCGAACCTAGTAGGCGAATAGATTTGAAAAACGGATTAACCTTTGACAAGGGACCGAGCTTCTCAACCACCTTCATGCGTGGTGAAAAGCCATTTTGGGCATACCTCATATATGGAGTTTTGAGCACTCTTCTACTGGGTCTTTGGTCTATCTACATCCATACAGGAATCTATCTCGACTACCCCTTGATTGAAGAAAATGCCTCGATTTTATTCTCCTTAAAGATACTTTTGTTGATCAGTGCAGCAATTTCATTAGGTGTTTTATACATCAGTAGTTTTGCCTGGGTAATTCGACAGACACGCATCGTGAGATGGCTATCATTTCCCGTCTTGTTGATGCATTTATTATTGATGGCTCCGCTTCTAGTTCGCAATCTAACTGCAGTGACTCAGCAGGTGTTTTGATGGCCGCTATTAAAGAATTCTTCTATCGTTTTACCACGGGGCATAGTTACTGGACGACCTATGTTGGTATAGGTCTTCTTGGATCGCTGGGGCTTGCTCTACTTGGTTTCAGCCTAATCAGTTTCGGGGCGATGGATTTATCTAATAGACCGTTAACAGTGACTAGTCTGATAACCGAAGTTGCGTATCTGTATTGTGTGATTCTGTTTATTGTTGGGTTACAAGTAGGATCTTGGCGCTATGCTCGAAAAAGTATGCCTATTCAACGCTGGACTATCCACATCCTCCAGTTAGCCCATGTGCCACTTTTTTGGTTGATGCCGCTAATGGTTGGAGGAGCGCTTGCAGGTTCTATTAGTGATTTTGTTATCGAAATATGTGGATGGAGTGTGGCATTCTGAAAAATATCCAGAAATTGGTTGTTTATTGGACTGTAAATAGTTCTGGATTGCTTTAAATTTGCATTATGAAATTACTTTATACATACGATGATAAAGAGTCTGGAGAAGATGCTCTCGAAAAATTAGTAGGCGAGAAACGGCTGGCAAGTGAACGTGACTCAACGGTTGTCATCTACAATCTTTTTGGAGAGCCAACTTGGTCGAACCTACATAGGCTTGGTCTCTACAACCTTGATGAGCTGAGGCTTCTGCTTGAACGAAGAAAAAACGGTGAGCAGTTCGACGCCGAACGTCATAGCGAAATCCTCCGGACACTTCACTACGTGGCAAAGTCACTTGATATTGATCTACCGGCCCACTGGAGCTGATTCTTCCATGCAACCCAGTCAAATAGCGGATAAGAAGTATGCTTAAGTTAGACGACATCAAGATAGACGTTCATATCCTCGGTATTAACGTTTACTTCCTCTAAAAGTTCACAAGCCAAGACGTGAGAAGTCTATCTTTATATCGAACGCTGGAAAGATTGAAGTGTATTGAGTTAGCTTCAGTTTATTAGGTCGACAATCTTAAAGGTGTCACCTGTTTTAACAATTAACCCATTTGAAAGTAAACCGACTGCATTTTTAACAAAAATTTTTTCAGATAAGTAGTCTAAAGAAAGTTTGTTGCCACTCATGATTTTTAATAGGCCAAGGCATAATAGTGCATTGGCTGAGATAAAAAATATTTCGTGCTCGTCGATATTCTTGTAAAAAGTTGCTGCTTGGTTACCAGTGTTGCTTGTACATTCAAGGTGTGCAGGGGGTAATAAATCGGACTCATTTCCACCAATCAATAAAAACTTATGGAAATTTATAGTGGTGTTGTGACTTGGAATCGCTTCTGATAACTCATCTTCATAGGCTAACATTTGAGCAAGATATCGTTGTTCATCGATCATTTTTTGGAAAGACACTTTGGCCTCAGCAACAAAAATTTGATTCTGGCTCATTGCTACTATATCTAGTCTTCCGCCTCGATCCCTATTTTTAATTTGCATTCCAACCTCGAGAGCCAGCCTAGGGTTTTGCTCACTCATTAAAAATCTTAATATTCCAGCGCCCCAAATTGAGATATTTTTAGTTTCATCAACAGCAGTAAAATCTTCAAATTTCTTGTATTTGATTGCTGGGTTCAAAGTAAGAATTTTGGGGAGCTCAATAAGCTCTCCGTTGAAAAGCTGCAACGATGAATTGTGCAGATTTACATCTTGACCATAAGAATCACATTTCGCTATCAGGTTAAGATTGTCTTTAAGTTGAATTAAATTTCCTGGGCAGTTGAATAAACAAAGCATACAGCTGATGCAGTTTGTTTCTTTGATCTCGATACCACCATCTACCTTCTTAATGCAATTGATGCTATGAGTGATCATGTTTTTTTGAGTTCGAGTAGATTTATTTTCTAGGAAATCATTTAAATAACTATATTTTGGCGTTTTAAAATTTATGCATGGAGGAAGGGAGTCGATGTACTTGTATTTACAGTTATTCATTGAAGTACTCATTTATAGCCTTTACAACATCTGCAGGGGCATCTATCAATAGCTCATTCTCATTGATGCCGACAAGCGGTACCACCATGAAATTTTCAGCGAGTCTGTATGGTATTCCGGCAACGAAGGATATCTTGATTTCATCTAGCATGATTTCTTCGAAAGATTTTTTGTTAATAACAAAAAAATCTTCGTATTTTGCTAAATGATTAATGAACGTTGCATAGTTAAGTTGTAGATTTTTTTTAAAGCAGATAGATAAAGCTAGTATAATCGCAAGTCTTCGATTTCTAATTTTTGGCTCTACAGATAATGTGGCATTTCTGATCTCGTCTTGATTTCTTTCCCTTAAGGCTTTGGTGCTCTTTGTTAAGTTTTTGTAGTCTAAAGGCCGGGCTGTTATGAAGCCGGACTCAAAGATCTCATAAGGAAAATCTTTTAATACGTAGTCCTGTAAATTACGACTTTTTTTTGATATGTAATCCTGCAAAGTATTGAGATCTTTTTTTGCTAGCGCTTTAGGTGCAAAAAAACCTGCGGTAACTCCCCATGCAAGTAGACAGCTTTTAGTTCTTGTATTGCTGTCTTTTTCTGAGCCGGATGAAATTACGATAGTTTCACCATTGACCAGCATCTTCTCTTGCCCGGTATTTGGATATCCTACATATATGTCTGAAGTACTAAAACTTTGGTTCTGTTCATTAAATATTTGGCCGAGAAAACCCACCATTAGCCCACTATTAAGTGCAGCATCACGGAAAACTCTTGAGAATTCGTCGGTATTAATCTCAGTTTCAGCAAATTTTTTACCTAATTCAGTAAGGTTTATGCCGTTTTTTTCTCGTGTGAAAAGTCCCAGCGAGTGGAGGGAGTTTACCGTGTTGCTGGCTTCTTTGGACTTGGTTGAGTCTTCTTCAACTCCGTTAGTTAGAGAACAGCCAGCCTCGCTTAAAGGGTTTTCTTTGTAAGGACAGTAACTTAGGCCTAGATCTTCATCTACCAATAAATTTTGACAGTGTTTGAATATATTGAGTGCAGACGGATCGTACTTTATGTCCTTAATTTGAAACTTTTCGCACCGATCAGGGAATTTTTCACCAGAAAGCTTACACAAAGCATGTAAACATTGTGCTCGAGCAGGGGGATTTCGATTTACTAAATACGCCATAAAGACAGACTCTGACTTTAAAGCTAACCATACTGAATGAATTCCATTTGGTTTAAAAGGCTTTTTTTGATCGAGTCTACTATTGTGGATGAAGGCATCACATCTGTAACTAAGGTTGCAAAGAAAACTAAACCTGAACTTTCATATCTTTCATTTATAAAAGTAAGAGACTGATCTAAATCTAGAGCATCTCTATCAAGGCTTTTCTGGCTAGTAATTTTAAAAATTCTTAATTGTTTCTTGTCCTTTGCAACTATCTCTATACGTTTTGCTCTTCTGCCGATATCAAGCTTTGCTTCTAGAATGCATGTGGCATTTGATGAATTCTCAATTTCATGCGCTAACTTAACTATTCTATCTGATTTGCTAATCGGCGACTCAACAAGTAGGTACTTACGTAAGATTCCTAAATCGTTTTTGTAAATAATTGCGTCTAAATCTGCTTTGCAATGAATGCTCACTATTTCTTTATGCATATTAGAGGAGGAGGTTTAATTTTCTCTCAATTAATGGCAGATATTCTTTATTGAGTTCATATCCTATAGCTTTACGACCTAGCTGAAGAGCCATTTTTGCAGTAGTCCCTGTGCCTAGAAATGGATCTAATACCGTGTCGCCATAAAAGCTATGTAGTTTGATAAGCCGCTTAGGTAGTTCATCAGGAAATGGTGCGGGATGTCCTTCGCTTTTTGCTTTGGCTGGCTGCATTTCCCAGATCGAATTTATCGCCCAATCTTGCCATTCTTTCGTAGTAAGCTTTGATTGATCTTTTATTTCTTGAGGAACTTTAGGTCGTTTACCTTTTTTTGAGAATACTGTGATCCATTCATAAGGGTATGTAGAAAAAATATTTGTAGGGTACGGGTAACTTCCAAAAGAGCTAAATCGAGCGATTTTTCTTTTATCCCATATGTACATCGCGAATTGATACATTTCACCGGTAGTTTCCATGAAATTTGCAATGTCGGGGAGTACTAGCTTTGTTTCCCTGCGATCGAATTTCGCAGCCTTACCGGTCAACAGAAATGGCATGATATTTATGCAAATCTTTCCATCTGGCGCTAAAACTCTAACACATTCACTCCACACCTTATTCAGATTTTCGATATAGCTCTCGTATGAGTTACTACCTAAGCCTATCTGGTCTTCAGTCCCATAATCTTTTAAGGTCCAGTAAGGCGGACTTGTTATAATAAGATTGACGCTATTGTCTTCAATTTCACTCATGGTTTCTGAGCTTTTAACAAAAACCTTTGCGTCGCCAAAAATAACGGGTTCTACTAACTTCATTTTGTCCAAACTACAATTTGTTCTTTTCTAGTTGTCTTGTTTAAGGTATCGAATATTTGTGAACTCGATCCGGTATAGGATCTTTCGATTGTTTTAACTTTCTTGAATGGGGTTATATCATTAAAAAAATCAGCCCCATTTATAACGGACCCATGTACTTTCTTGTCACCAACAACAAATAAAACTTTCCCCCCCTCTTTTACTACTTCGTGAAGTTGCTCAAGAACGATTTTCATTGACTGCTCGTAGGTGCCAAAGTTCTGAATTAGATCACTTTTAATTTCAGATCGGTCGTTGCCTAAGATTTCCATAATGATTTTTGCATAGTAGGCTGTGTAATCTAAGCAATCAAAGTAGGGTGGGCTTGTAAACACATAGTCTACACTATCCGATTGTATATGATCTGCTAATGTTCTGGCATCAGAAGAAATTAACCTCGAGTTAGAGGTGTTGCCTAGGGGGTAATGGTGTTTCTTTACTTTCAATACTAACTTTTCATAAAAGTTAATGTTTCGTTTTGGGATGATATCTTTGCCAACAGTACTAGAGGTCCATTTGTAATCATTACAGCCTCTGGCTGTAAGGCAAATTGCACCGTACACACACGCTAACCCGTATGCTGATAATTCCTCTTTATGCTCCAGTATTCTCATTATTTGATCAGCAGATTCTGTATGAAAATGTTTTGAGGCTGCTTCAGGCATTGCTTTTACGGTTGTTAGGCCTTTAGCTAGATCAATTACATGTTGTATTGATTCCAGTTCATTACTTAAATTTTGATCTATATTTAATTTGCCTGCAGTAATCACTTGAGCAACTGGGTTTAAGTCTACGCCTATAGCCGACATGCCCTTTTTTGCGCCTTCATAGACTATCGTGCCTGATCCGCAGAAGGGATCCAGAAGTACTTTATTGCTTGGAAGTTGATTAACTACCTGAATGGCATCTAATGCAGAGATTTTACCTCGGTATGGGTAAATGCCATGAACTGATTTTGGGTTGCTTACACTTGCTAATTCTTGAATCTTTAGATCCATGGTCACTTACGTCTTGGTTTGATTTATTTGATGATTAGGTGCATTGAAAATGGAAAGCAAATTGCTTACATCAATATTCAGCCAGTATACTTCACACTCAATACGTGAGTAATTATTATATACCCATTTATATAGCCTATCAACTAACTAATTAGCCTATACGCATATTTATGATCAGAGTTATGCTAAAAGAAGCTCTATTAGAGAGATCTTTCAAGGATGGTAAATCTACTACCATGAAAGATGTTGCTTATGGCACAGGCATTCATCCAGTGACATTATCTAAAATTGCTAAAAACAACGGATATAATGCAAGCTTAGAGACTATTGATAAGCTTTGTGATTACTTCAATTGTGAGGTGTCCGATCTGTTAGTTTATGTTAAACGTGATTAGATTCGGTCGGTATTTTAATTTTGCTATATGCAGAATTGATTCGATTGGATTTTGTTCCTCAGAAGTCCAGTAAAGCCCTCTAAAAACCAATCGTAAAAACGGTATTATTTACGGTATCAGAAACAAAAAAGCCACGTAATCATTTGATTTACATGGCTTAATTGAAATGAGATGGTGCCTCGAGGCGGAATCGAACCACCGACACGAGGATTTTCAATAATCACATGGAAGTATAACTTCCTTTAATTTCAATATGTTACTGGGACGTCCGTTGCGTGTCTTTCACTACAGTGCATTACTAATCATCACTTATTCACGCAAAACTCCGCAATGAAAAAGAAGACGATCGTGCGCCTCAAATCGTCACAAAAATGTCATTAGATTTCTCTCAGAAGGTTCTTTGTTCTCTCTAGTGCTTCTAGCGCTCTTTCCTTTGCGCTTATAGTTTCCTCTTCAGCGCTTCGAGGAATTTCTACACTGATTACCCTGTCCCACGGCAGTGCTCTAAGCATCGACGCTATATCAATATCCCCATCTCCTGGAAGCAAGCGTTCACCCCTTGCGTTGTGAATGAGTTGGTCCAGTGTTGGGTTTTCAATATGAGGAGCATCACAAACTTGGATGTAGTTGATCCGGTTTGGGTCTATTAGGCGCAAATCATCTAACGAACTGTCTGAGCGGTCATAATGCAGAGCATCAACAAGGATAGCTGCATTTGGATAGTCCACAGCACTAGTTATTTCGATTGCGTCACGAATGTGTTTCACTGCAGTCCAAGGCATCGGTTCTAAATCTGCGGTCATGCCAAACTCTGCTGCACGTTTACAGAAATTCCCGTAGTTATTAATCAGACGGATTCGATCTAGGTCATCACCTGCGACAAGTACATGTTTTGCTCCGAGCTCTGCTCCCACTGCTAAGAACTGATCGAAACGCGCAAGATCAAATGTGTCGTTAATCCGCACAATTTCAATGTCAGCGAGCGTGATGCCGGTTTCATTCATTGCAGAGAGGGTCCTCTGTTGTAGATTTTTATCAGTCAGAATTGGGAATGGATCTTCAGTACCAGCAGGTAATAGTCGAAAACCAACCATGTCATATCCAGTTTCGGCTGCAACAAGTACAGCCTCATCTGGAGATAAATCTTTGGTTGTTAAATAAGCGAGTGAAAATTTATTGCTCATAGACTTATTTCAGAGGTGAAAATGGCATTGGAATAGCCATAGTTGATTCCATTTCAGGACGAAGGAAAGCAGGTCCGCCCGCTGGTGGCCAAACACCATCTGCAACACTCTTTCCGCGAGCCTCTGCACGTGCGTTGGCAGATTCATATGGCCAGATCTGTGTAAAGCGAGTTGGGCCATCAATCGAGTACATTGCGATGGTTAGTGGAGAATACTCTTCGCGCTTAGGTACTGCTTCGCGCCATTTCTCAATGGTTGGGGCTAGGCCATTCAGTGTTGGTTGGTAAGTCCGGATCTCATAAACTTTGCCAAATTCACCTGGTTCAATTTCAGGCATGAAATCAAGCGCTTTATATGAATCACAGCTATAGTGAAGCAGGTTTTCGCCGCCGTTAAATGGATCAGAAGAAAGACGGATACGATCACGTTCTTCATACATCTCTTCAAGCGAGTTAAAGCCGCGAAGTAGGTAAACTTCGTTCAGGCTGCCCACGTCTGAGAACCATGCGCCGTATAGAGTACCTTTTGCTTCCGGTGCATTTAGGAAAGCTTGAATGCCATCGGCCATTTTTCCGGCACCAAATATCACTGTTTTTAGTGTGATTAATTCGTAGTATTTCATCTTCGCTCCAAAATTAATTGTCTGGTTTGTTGTTAAAATGTTTGCCGATAGCTTTACCGCAGAGATAACCAAAGGTCATGGCTGGCCCAAGGGTAATGCCGCCGCTAGGGTAGTCTCCTCTGAATATACTGGCTGCCTCATTACCAACGGCATATAGCCCTGGTATGGGTTCGTCTGCTGCATTAACGACCTGGCACTCATGATTAGTTTTGAGTCCAATAAAGGTGCCAAGGCTGCCTGAATCCAGCTTTACCGCATAGAAGGGTGGCTTTTTGAGTTCACCTAACGATGGGTTCGGTTTGTGTTCAAAATCGCCCACACCTTTGTTGTAGGTTGACTCGCCACGATTGAAATCTAGATCTTTTCCTTTGGCAGCAAAGTCATTAAAACGCGCCACCGTTTCATTCAACGAGTCACTTGGTACCCCCATTTTCTGTGCAAGCTCGTTAAGTGAATTTGCTTTCAAAAGGTAGCCAGTTTTAAGTGCCCGTAAGTTTAGGAAAGGAGCTGGTTTTGCCCAGCCTAGTCCCCAGCGGCGATAAGCCTTGTGATCTGCTATTACCCAGCTTACTGGTTGCTCATCAGAATAGGTGTCAAAGTAACCTTGTTGGAACATGTGGTAGCAGTTGGCTTCGTTTGTGAAACGATGGCCGTCTGGGCCAACTGCAATAATGCCAGGTTTGCCGCGTTCTAATAGATGAGGATATTTACCAACGCTGCCATCTGCTCTTTTAACTCTACTGCAAGGTGCCCAAGCAGCACCCTCGCGATAATCTGAAGAGATTGCAGCACCGATCTTTTCCGCCAACTCGATTATTGAGCCAGTGTTTTCCGGGACAGCCGCTGAAAAATGTTTGGCTCCCGCTCTGGGTGCAACGTATTTATTCAGAAGTTTTTGGTTATGAGGGAATCCACCAGCAGCCGATACGACAGCCTTGGCCTTAATCTCGATGGATTCACCATTTCTGTGAATAGTTACGCCTGAAATACCGTTTTTATTCGAGATAAATGTTTCTATCTCCACGTCTGTGAAGTGTTCAACGCCAAGATCGAGTGTGCTTTTGAATAGTGAGGCAGCTAACGCATTACCGTTTTGGAGGTACATGCTGCGTCGAAACAGGATCAAATCTTTGAAGTGGGTTAAGAATCTTTTACAAACATGGATGAAAGCAGTTGGTTTTCTTAGAGCATCATAAAATTGGCGAAGTTCAAAGGAGCCAATACCCATCCCCCAAACTGAAGCGATATCCAAAGGGCGTCGAAGAAAGTGAATATTCTTGCCCAGTTTGCGGCCATTAAAAGGGGCCGCACATAAAGATCTTCCACCCGTAACTGAACCAGGCAAATCTTGCATGTCTGGTACTTTATTACCAGCAATGAAATTGACACTGGTAGTTGAGCGATAGTGCTCCACCATTTTTGGTGCAGCGTCTAAAAAAGTATCAACTCTAGGATCAAGATCAGACCCTTTTGCGACAGAGGTAAGGTAACGTTTAACCTCTTCCTTTGAGTCTGCGATACCTGCCTCTTTTGCGTAGGGATTTTGTGGCAGCCACATCCAGCCACCTGACCAAGCAGACGTGCCTCCAATAACTGAGCTCTTTTCAAAAACAGCAACTTTCAAACCTTGCTGAGCAGAGCTTAATGCAGTGGATAGACCTGCAGCACCAGAGCCAATGACGACAACATCGAAATCGTTTTTGGGCTTTGTGTGTTTAATAGACGATACAGGCACTCGCTAAACCTCAAGATGCTTAAAGTAATTGGACGCTCTGCTTGCTTCACTAAGCTCTTTCGAGGCACTCTCTAGACGCTTTTCGAATGTATCCATGCGCTCTTTAGTCAGTCTTACTGCAGGCCCTGCAATGCTGACGGTTCCGAATGGTTTTCCTGTCACCGGGTCGTATATCACTCGCGCCATAGCGGCCATTCCGTCGAGGAAAGAGTTGCAGTTGATGCTGTAGCCACGTTTTCTAGTCGTGCCAAGTACATCTAACAGTTGTTGAATAGTCATTGGTGCGCCTGAGCCTTGACCTTCACGGCTCAGGCCCTGCTTCATAACTTTTGAGACGGCCTCTTCGTCACTCATCGTTGCTAGAAGCGCAATGCCTGATGCTGACGAGGCAAGATGAGCTGTCTGACCTTGCTCCGAGCTTGGATCATATTTTAGGCCTGATTTTGTTCCTTGGGAGACGCCCACCCAAACTAGGTCCTCGCCATCAATAATTGCCATGCGAATCAGCTCTTCTGTCTGCTCAGCAAGTTTGTCCAATATTGGCTGAGTCACGTCGTTGAGACCGAGTCCTCCAAGATATGAGAGCCCGAGTGCCGATAGCTTAATGGTGAGTGCGTAGTGTTTACCTTGATCTAACTGTCGCACATAACCCAGCTCCTCAAGCATTTTTAGTGAGCGATGAATACCACTGGCGGGTTGTCCGAGCGCTTCTGATAATGAAGAGACTGAACTGCCATGCGGGTTCTGGGCTAGGTATTCGATTAGGCTAAAGGCTTTCTCTAATGCACTACTCATTTCGACTACTGGTAAAAATTTTGTTTTGTGAATTTGGACTATAACAGAAGTGGAATATTTTTAAAAAGTTGAATGAAATTCAAATTTATGAGATTTTTGTATTATCAATTTAAGCGATCGAGGTAGGTTCGCGTGTCTAATTTAAACTCTAATTACGATTTTATTGTCTGTGGCTCTGGTGCGGCAGGCCTCTCTGGTGCCGTGTTTGCAGCGCTTAAAGGCTGGAAGGTATTGCTGCTAGAAGAGAGTCAGTATGTTGGCGGTACCAGCGCCTTATCTGGTGGCACGACTTGGACACCGCTCAGTTCAATTGGGCGTGAAGTTAACGACAGCGACACATTAGAAGAGGCAACAGCTTTTCTAGATGGAACGGTCGGCGATGCTTCAGATGCCAAGGTTCGAGCAAGTTTTCTGGCACACGCGGCCACTGCGGTTGAAACGCTGCAAAGTCAGACTCGAATGGAATTTCGTCCATGTCCCAAACATCCAGACTATATGTGGGATGCAGGACACGCGACATTGAATGGTCGTGCGATTGAGCCAGTCCCCTACAAAACTGGCCCTATGGGTAAGTTGCGTGATTTGGTGCGCCCGCCTATCGAAGAGTTTACGGTTCTCGGTGGTATGCAGGTTGACCGTATCGATATTCGTAACCTTCTTGATCGTTACAAATCGGTTAAATCATTTTTCTATGTAGGGCGTTTGGTTGCGACCTATGTGCTTGATCGAATTTTTTATGGCCGTCACTCTCGTTATGTAATGGGGCAGGCGATGATTGCTCGTCTGCTTCATTCAGCTAGTGAGCTAGGCGTTGATATAAAAGTTAATGCGTCGGTAACCGAGCTAGTTGAAGATTCAGGTCGGGTTGTTGGAGTTAAGTACTCTGATAACGGAGGCAATCAAGAGGCTACTACTGAACGTGGAGTGTTACTTGCTACGGGTGGTTTTGGTGCAAATAAAGAGCGTCAGTCTAAGTACTATGAAGAGACCTGTTCAGGTATCTCACCGGCAAGTGCAGACAATAAAGCTACCTTGCACCCACTGGCGGAAAGTTTAGGCGCACACTATGGAAGTGCAGATAAACATCCTGCTTTTTATGCGCCTTGTTCAACGCTTACTCGCAAAGACGGATCAATTGCAGTTTATCCTCACTTCGTATTTGATCGCAGCAAGCCAGGTACTATCTGTGTAAATAGTGACGGTCAGCGCTTCTTAAACGAAACAATTTCATACCACGATTTTGGCCGAACAGTGCTCGGTAAAAAGATGGGTCAAGAACCTATCTGGTTGATTGGAGATCAAAAAGCAGCAAATAAATTTGGACTCGGTCTATTGCGTCCAGGTGGAGATAACCCTAAGCCTCTGATCAAAGAGGGCTACCTGAAGAGTGCGACTACAATCGAAGGTTTAGCAGAAGCGATTGGAGTTCCTGCAGAAAATCTTGCTGCAACGCTAACTAAATATAATGCAGATGCCATTCGTGGCGAAGATCCTGAGTTTGGTCGAGGCTCTACGCCGTATCAGCAACATAACGGTGATCCAGAGAATGCGCCTAATACAACGATTCGAGCGCTTGAAGGACCGTTTTTCGCAGTGAAGCTTGAAATTGGTGTTATAGGTACCGCCAAAGGATTCTCAGGTAACGAGAAAGGACAGTTAGTTAAGGATGATGGAACAGTGATTGAGGGATTGTATGCTGCTGGTAATGACCTTCAGTCAATTATGGGAGGTGTATACCCAGGCCCCGGCATTACTATCGGACCAGGCATTACATTTGCATACATTGCTACTAAGCATGCAGCAGGAGAGTTGAACTAATGGGTTTTGAACTATCTGGCGAAACTCGCCTATTCCCAATCGTTGGTGATCCAATTGCTCAGGTACGCTCGCCTAAGTATCTAACAGAGATTATGGCGGTTCGTGGTATCAATGGCATTGTGCCGCCAGTCCACGTAGCCCCCAAAGATCTTTCTGGTTTCTTTATAACCGCTAAATCGTTACAAAATCTGGATGGCATCGTTATTACCCTGCCTCACAAAATCGACTCTCTTAAGTTTTGTGACCGAGTGACAAAGCGCGCATCAGTGATTGGTGCTGTGAATGTGACTCGTCGAATGGCAGATGGCAGCTTCTATGGTGACAACACTGATGGCGAAGCCTATGTTGCTGCCATTCGAAATCGGGGTGGTGAGCCAGAAGGTAAACAGGTACTGCAAATCGGTGTTGGCGGTGCTGGCAGTGCTGTGGCTTATGAGTTTTTGGCTCAGGGTGTAGCAACTCTTTTTATATTCGATCTTGATGCTGCTCGTTTATCGCAGGCAGTTACCAAATTAGATGCGGTGTTCCCTGGTCGTGTTCGGGCTGCAGAGAGTAACTCCCCTAAAGGTATGGATATCGTTGCCAATGTTACGCCGGTAGGTATGAAAGAGAGCGACCCTACGCCCGTTCCATTGGATGAGCTGACGTCAGATATGATGTTTGGTGATGCGCTGACTAAGCCTGCTATCTCTAAAACGGGCGAGTATGCTCGCTCTATTGGTTGTAAAGCGATGGCTGGCGCAGATATGTTTGATGCGCAGGCAGAAACACTCGTTAACTTTATGACTGATGACGAGACCAAATTTCTGGCTGGATTTGAATTGCTTTAATGGGGCCGAGAATGGATAACATTCACTTCGATTTGATTGTTCTTGGCTCTGGTGCGGCGGGTCTGTCGACGGCTGTTACGGCGTCCAAAAATGGCTTACGTGTTCTAGTTATTGAAAAGGACAAGGACGTCGGTGGGACCACTGCTTGGTCAGGTGGGTGGATCTGGTCGCCTCGAAATCTGTTCGCCACGGCACGTGGTATTCATCATGAGCCTTCAGAGATTCGTGAGTATCTGAAAAATGTTACTGGGCCCTATTTTAATGAGAAGCGAGTGGATGCTTTCATTGAGAATGCGCCAAAAATGATCGACTTCTTTCACAATAATACGTCACTCCAGTTTCAAGGTGATCCAGGTATTCCAGATACCTATGGTCATCTGCCAGGTGCTGGAATGGGTGGACGTTCGGCGATTGCAGAGCCTTTTGACGCCAAAAATCTGGGCAGCCATTTTGCTGCGTTGAAGAGACCTCTTAACGAAACCACGTTTTACGGATTGATGATTCAATCAGGCCCCGACTTGAAAGCGTTTATGTCGATGACCCGTTCACTTAAGTCGATGGTGCATGTGGGCAAGCGCATGGCGCGCTTCTTCCTTGATATGTTGCGCTTCAGACGCAGTACAGATCTTAGAAATGGAAACGCGCTTATCGGTCGTCTTTTTAAATCCGCTTTAGATCTCGGTGTTGAATTCAAGTTAGAGACTCAGGTTACAGCCCTAATTCAGCAATCAGGTAAGGTTGTTGGTGTTAAACTGGGCGAGCAGGAGATTTTGGCCAATAAGGGTGTGGTGTTGGCTAGCGGAGGCTATCCGCACGATAAAGATCGTAGAGAAAAACTGTTTGTTCGAAATTCTGAACATTCAACTTTGGCAACGCCACTAGCAACTGGTGATGGTGCGGCGCTTGCTGAAAGTGTTGGTGGACATTTTAAATCAGACACGGCAGCTCCGGCAGCCTATTGCCCCGTTTCATTGGTTCCATGGCAGAGCGGTCGTATTGGTGTTTTCCCGCATATTATCGACCGCGGTAAGCCTGGAATTATTGCTGTACGTCGTAATGGTAGACGTTTCTGTAATGAAGGGCTGGGATACCACGACTTTGTTACCGACCTTCAGGATCAATTAGATGCTGATGAGCCTGCAAAGGCCTGGATGATCTGTGATCACCGATTCTTGCGTCGTTATGGACTTGGCATTGTTCGCCCAACACCGGTTCCATACTCACCCTGGGTTAAATCAGGGTATCTCAAAGAGGCTAACTCTCTTGAGGAGTTGGCAAGCCAGTGTGGGATTGATTCAGCAGCGTTTGTTGAAACTGTAAACTCTTTCAATGATTCAGCAGCGAAAGGTGAAGATCCAGAGTTTGGCCGTGGTACTACGCCATACATGCGTCTTCAGGGTGATGCTGAAATTCAGCCTAACCCCTGTGTTGCACCAATCGTGAAGGCTCCTTTCTTTGCTATTGAAGTAGTTCCAGGAAGCTTTGGTACTTTTGCAGGGATTGATGTTGATGAGAAATGTCGTGTCCTAAGTGCGGATCAGACACCAATTGACGGTTTATTTGCTGTTGGAACAGATGCTGCCAGTGTATTTGGTGGGTTCTATCCAGCTGGTGGTATCGCAATTGGTCCAGCACTGACCTTTGGTTATGTGGTGGGTAATTATGTAGCTGGCACAGCGAATGAATGACTTCCCATTGGGGCTGGCGCACCTATCCGCATTAGATTTGCCGCCGCCACAGTTTATTCGTGCTGCAGCGAAGGCGGGTTTTGAGAGCGTTGGACTTCGCTTTGTAGCGGTTAACGATGTGACCCCTGGTTATCCGTTGATGTCTGATGCCAAGATGTTTCGAGAAACCAAATCGGCTCTGGCAGAAACCGGTCTTCTGGTAAACGATGTAGAGTTTTTAAAGTTTGAACCCACTACTGACCCTGGCTCATTTGAAGCGCTTATTAATACAGCCGCTGAACTTGGTGCCAAGAGCATTATTACGGCGCCGTATGATGAAGACCTCTCTCGTCTTGGTGATAATCTTGGTGAGTTTGCTGATCTGACGGCTTCTAAGGGTGTTCAAACTGTCTTAGAGTTTTTCCCTTGGACTGTAATTGATGACTTGGCGAGTTGCTGGAAATTAGTGCAAAACAGTTCAGAGCATCTAGGTATCTTGGTTGATTCACTTCACTTCAACCGTTCGAATTCAAGCATAGAGCTATTAAAGACGATTCCTGCTGAACGACTTCCCTTCGCACAGCTGTGTGATGCTCCTGTGCAAGAGAGTTATACCTTTGATGAGCTGATATATGCAGGCAGAGATGAACGGCTGGCGCCAGGCCTTGGTGAGATCCCATTAAAAGAGATTGTAGAGGCCTTGCCTAAGTGTACTCCTATCTCGCTGGAAGTACCTCAGATTGCCAAAACAGCCGAATTGGGTGAACAATCTGTGCTAAGTGAGCTTTATAAATTAACCAGTCACTATTTGAATCAAAAACGGGAGCAATAAGCTCCCGTTTTTGATTAGTTTGTATTGAGAGTATCAATCGACCTAATCAGAGATGTGCTTTGTGAAACAATTAAGTGTCCTGACGCCGCTAGATATTTGCCAAACTCTGGATGGCTGTCTCGAGCTGCTGATCGCTTTTCGTAGTCGTCCAGTGACTCATACCCCCATAGGTGTACGAACTGATTTTGTTCACCTACCCATGTCGTATAAAACCCTAGGGGATTGCCAAGGGTCTCTTTCAAAATGGGCATAGCAAGTGTGTTGAACACTTCAATGAATTCGCCCATTTTTCTTGGCGCAATTGTATAGATACGATGATCTACTATTGGCATAGTTTTCATCTGATTTCCTTACTCTAAATGATCATCAATACCAGCTAAATGACGCCCAGTCACATAGCCTGCAGTCATAATAGGTCCTAATGTGATGCCAGCTGCAGGGTAGGTGCCACCCATTACACTATGGCGGTCATTACCTACTGCAAACAGCCCCTCAACCTTTGTGCCATCGGGACGAAGAACTGCACCATAATTGTCAGTTGGAATGCCACTGAATGTGCCAAGGTCGCCCATGTACACTTTCAGTGCAAAGAAAGGTGCTTTAAGTATAGGAGCTACACAAGGGTTTGGTTGGTTATCTGGGTCAGCCAAATATCGGTTAAAGCTAGTGGCGCCTCTGTTAAACATCGGGTCCTGTCCATTCACAGCATCTTTGTTGTATGTGTCGATTGTTGACTTTAATGTGTCAGTATCTACACCGATCTCAGCCGCCAGTGCTTCTAGGCTACTACCTTTTTTAAGATATCCATTCTTAACAAAAGAGCCATAAGGAAGCGGGGCAGGTTTAACGTAGCCAAGACCATATTTACCAAGACAGGTGCTATCACATACTAGCCACATGTAGGTTTCTTTACTATCAGTACAAGCATTAGTCATCGATGTACCTACATCATGGTATGACTCACTCTCATTACAGAATCGTTCACCTTTAGGAGAAATACCAATGACACCTGGTTTATAGCGGTCTAAAAGGTGAGGGAACATGCCTTTAGTGCCGTCACTAAAAGGTACTACCGAAGTAGGCATCCAAGCTGCAGGTTCTTTGTAATCGGAGGAGATCTCAACACCAATCTCTTCTACCATTCGCATTGAGTCCCCAGTGTTATCGACGGGTACAGGTGAATGGTGTTCTCCGCCGCGCTGTAGGTGCGGATAAACCTTCTTGATACGTTCAATTTCTTGAGCAAAACCACCTGCAGCAAGCACTACGCCTTTGCGTGCTTTAAGTTCTACAGTCCCTCCCGCAGTTTTCGCTAAAACACCAACAACCTTGCCCTCTTCAATGAGAAGTTTTTCGACCGCTGTTGAGGTGTGAATAGGGATATTCAAATCAAATGAACTTTTAGCTAATCGAGCAGCTAGAGCATTACCACTAGTTACATTGATTGCTCTTCCATAGCGAATAAGCTCAACCATATGGTTAGCGAGGCGCTTGCATACGTATATGAACGAGGTGAATGACTTCGTCGCTTTAAAAAAGTGTTTAAGGTCAGCATTGGAAGAGTTGAACATCATGCCGATAAACGTGATGGTTCTTAGTGGCGGACGAAGACGCTTCATCTCCTTGCCAAGCTCGGTGATATTAAAGGGTTTCGCTAGAATCGAACGACCAATATCTACGCCACCTGAGTAGGTTGGATGATAATCAGGGTAGAGAGTTGGTATAAATTGAACACTGGTGTTTTGTTCAAAGAAATCGACCATTTCAGCGCCTTTGTCGAGGAAAGCTCTGGCAGATTTTTGATCGAATGCTTCGCCGGCTTCGGTTCTCATGTACTCTTCAGCAGCTTCAAGCGTATCGTTTGGATTCTGCTTCAACCCGTGGTGGTTACACGGGATCCAAAGAACGCCCCCAGCAAACGCTGTAGTTCCACCATAAACATCTGCTTTTTCAATGACTTGTACATCCAAACCGTTGTGTTTGGCTGTAATAGCTGTGGATAGGCCTCCAGCTCCTGAACCTATAACAAGTAGATCACACTCTTTTTTAATGTTCATAGTCATGCTCTCAAATTATTTGGCGTTGTAACCTGGTCTTGGAACCAAGTGCATAGGCGTTGCTTCAAATCCACCATCCACGACCATTTCTGTTGCATTAACATATTCAGCACGGCTGCTTAGCAGGAATGCTACAGCATTGGCGATGTCTTCAGGTTCACCAATTCTGCCAGATGCGGTCATAGATTCTCGTGCGGTTCTAATGGAGTCATCTAAATAGAATGGTTCCGAAAGAGGGGTTCGGATCATCCCTGGGCATACAGCATTGCTTCGAATTTTATTTGCCCCATGTTCAACTGCAATCTGTTTCGACAGTTGTAGTATTGCAGCTTTACTTGCGCTGTAAGCTCCAGAGTTTGTTTGTGGGAAGTGAGCAGCAATCGATGAGATGTGAACAATTGAGCCATGACCCTTCTGCAGCATTTGTTTAATAAAAGTTCTACTACAAATCAGAGCGCCCTTGAGGTTGGTATTAATGACACGATCCCATTCGCTCAGATCGACTTCACTAATTGAGCCAGGTGAAAAAAGGCCTGCACAATTAACTAAGCCATCTGCCAAACCAAGAGTGGATTGGAAATGCTCAGCAGCTTGCTCTATTGATTTTATATCGGTTATGTCTGCGCTTTGAGCAGAAAGTCGGCCAGTGATCGTTTCAATATCTTCAACATCTTTATCAATCACCCCCACTTTTGCATTACTTGCTAAAAGTGTGTCCACAATAGCTTTGCCAATGCCTCTACCGCCCCCGGTAACTATGAAGGTTTTATTAGAAATTTTTAGCCAATCGACTGGATCTGAAGTCATGATAAAAGCTCTTGAGTCTGTTTTTTATTAGGCTGTTTACGTTATGCCTCAAAAGGCTAGTTGCAAAGTTAAAAAACGAGCCTATAGTTGGACAAAATGAACATAAAAACTCAGATATATTGCTATGAATAATATTCCAAGTTACGCGCTTTATGGAGAAGTATTTGATTCTAAAGGACTTCCTCCTGTTAATATCGAAAGAATTCAAAAGCGCGCTCAGCCTAATGGATGGAATATTCAACCACATCAGCATGAAAACTTATTGCAGTTCTTGTTTGTCGAAAGAAAAGGCGGTGTCACTTTTTTTGATGGGCAGCAAGTAGGTTTCGATGCGCCTTGCTTTATCGTGATCCCTTCAGGGATCGTTCACGGTTTCACTTTTGATGAAGGTATTGATGGATATGTCATTACTATCCCTCAAGAGCAAGTGGAGGCAGCTCTGCCAATTTCTGGTAACTCTGTTGCATCGATTCTCCATAAAGGATCAGTAATAGCCGGAGGAAGTGACAGCTCGTTGTTGGCTCATTTGAAAGAGCTTTTTGAGGTTGTGATTTTTGAAAGCCGTTTCGCTGAACGCTATTTGAACAATGCTTCAATACATTTAGTGGCGTCAATTTTTGTTCTGATCTCTCGTCTTGCAGAAAATCAACAAGCGGATGAAAGCGTATCCGCAAATAGAAAAACTGATCTGGTGGAAAAGTTCAGGACTTTAGTTAATAAATCAAGCACCAGCGCACTTTCAGTCAATGACTATGCAGAAAAACTAGGTGTAACCCCTAGTCACCTCCGTAGGTTGAGTCATGAGGTGCTTGGCCAAAGTCCACTAAGTGTAATTAACAAACGATTGATTGTAGTTGCCCAAAGAGAGCTGGCCTATTCGACAATGAGTGTGCAACAAATCGCTTATATGTTGGGTTTTGATGATTCAGCCTACTTTTCTAGATTCTTTAAAAAACACTCCGGCAAGACGCCCAGCCAGTTCAGAGAATTCATCAGAACGGTTGGCTTAGAAGATTAGATAAAAATAGTCCTGTTTTAGTGTTCTTTGCTTTTAGTAAAAATTCTTATAGAACCTGCGTTTCAATTGAATCATGCTCTGATTCTGTGTTTTTCTTTGAAATTGAAATGTTCGTTTTGTCCTGTTATTGGTACAGAATATCCATTTCAACAAATCTCTAAATACAGCTAAATATTCTTAATTGATCTTTTCGATTACGTATTAGATTGATTCCGACGTCTTTTTAAGGCGGCAATAGTTCCTTAAGGAATAACAATAAAACCGGTATAACCGGGAGGAAATTATGTTTAAGACAATGACTCTCTCAGCAGCAGTTGCAATTGCTGCTTCATCAATGGCTAGTGCAGATGTTCGTATTGCAAGCGTGGCTGAGCTATCAGGTGCTGGTGCTGCTGCTGGTGCTGTATGGCACGATGGCCTCAAAATGGCTTACGAAGAGATTAACGCATCTGGCGGTATTCTTGGTGAACAGGTTGACCTAGTTGCTTATGACAGTCAGACAAACCCACAGAATTCCCGCGCAATGGTTCAAAAAGCCATCGATGAGGGCGCTTATGTTTTGATGGGTACTGTTTACTCATCTTCAACCGTTGTGAATATGTTGGTTGCTCAGCAGAATGGTGTACCACAGATCACAGGTTCTGAGTCCCCAACCATCACGGCTAAAGGCAACCCTTATATTTTCCGCACCGCATTCGGTGCTCAAAAGGGTATGCCTAAAATCGGTTCTTACTTAAAAGATGGCCTTGGTGTTAAAAACATCGCTGTTATTTGGGCGAACACTGAATTTGGTAAAGGCGGTCATGACGCATTTGTTAAAGTAGCTGGCAACTCAGGAATCAATGTTGCTGTGGATCTTCCGACTGAACAAGGTCAGGTGGACTTTGCTGCAGATGTTGCGAAGATTAAGTCCTCAGGTGTTGATGCTGTATTTGCTTACATGACAGAGGAAGAGTCTGCTCGCTTCCTAATCGAAGCTCAGAAACAAGGTCTGAGTGTCCCAATCGCTGGTGACACAGTATTGATCTCTCAGAAAGTAATTGACCTTTCTGGCGGTGCTGCAAATGGTGCTTTTGGTCACGTAGGCCTTACAGCTGAAGCTCCGGTTCCTGCGATCCAAGAGATGGCGGCTAAGTTCGAAGCTAAATACGGCTACGGCGCTGACCACAATGCCATCAAAGGTTACCTAGGTGCTTACACTGTTAAGTATGTGACTGAGAAGATTGGCGAGTTTGATCAAGAAAAATTCGCAGATACTATGCACGGTCTTTGTCTAGATGTAGCTAATCACCCAGGCGTCCTTATGGATGTTTGTTGGGATGATTCCGGTGAAATGTCTCGTGCGAGCTTCCTAGTCGAAGTCGTTGATGGTAAGCAGAAGATCACAAAAGAACTTCCTGCTAACTAAAACTGCACTACCAAAGCGGGCTATTTCAGCCCGCTTCCTCTTTTTATAATGGTATTTTCTTATGGTTGAGTTTATTCAGATCATTGTGTCTGGTCTGTCTGCAGGCGCAATCTATGCACTGGCTGCAGTAGGTTTTACCTTGCTGTGGCAAGCGTCTCAAACAATTAATTTCGCACAAGGTGAGTTTGTGATGATTCCGGCATTCATAGTGCTGGCGTTAATGACCAAATTGGGTCTGCCTATGTGGATCGCATTCGCATTGGGTGTCGTTCTATCCATCTTTTTGTTGGGTGCGATATTCAAGAAATTGATTGTAGAGCCTATGCTTTCGCACGGTGTTTTGCCTCTGGTTATCACAACCATCGCGCTGGGTATTCTACTTAAAGAGGCGGCTAAAGAGTTTTACTCTCCTCTAGGGCAGCCGTTTCCAACCATGTTCTCTCATGACGTTATCTCTATTTTTGGAGCGGCGATCTCTATTGGCGACCTAGTGAATTTCGTCATAGCTATCGGCACAATCGTTGCTCTCCAACTTTTTCTAAATCGAACCCAAACCGGGCGATGCATGCAGGCAACGGCACAAAGCCCTGAAGTTGCTCAGGTTTTAGGCGTCGATATTAAGAAAATGATTATGTACACATTTCTTATCAACGGTGCTTTAGCAGCAATAGCGTCTCTGCTTATTACGCCGGTTTATCTCGCTAAGTTCTCAAACGGTGAAATATTAGGACTTGTTGCCTTTACTGCTGCAATTGTAGGTGGATTTAACCAGATCAAAGGCGCATTAGTGGGCGGGTTAATCATTGGTGTAGTTGATAATTTGTCTGCTGCTTATTTCTCAGCTGAGTATCGACAAGCTGTCCCGCTGATTCTACTTATTCTAATTATCATGTTGCGTCCACAAGGCATCATGGGCCAATCTGAGGGGCGCACGGTATGAACAAGCACATCATATTTTTTGCGATTTTTATCGTACTACTTATCGTTGCACCTCTTGGTCAAGGTAACTACATCATCTATCTTCTTGCCTCTTGGTTGGTTTTCTCAATCGCGGCGATGGGCCTTAACCTGACGCTTGGATATGCAGGTCAGGTTTCACTAGCGCAGGCTGCTTTTATGGGTATAGGCGCTTACATTGCATCTTTGTTGACGTTGCCGCCGGCAGATTCAGGCATTGGTGGATTAGGGCTGCACTGGCTTGCCGCCGCACCTATAGCGATGGTTGTTACTTTCTTCATCGGTCTTCTGTTGGGTTATCCAGCGTTAAGAGTTCAGCACCACTTTCTGGCGTTTGTTACCCTAGCTTTTAACGGTTTGGTATTTCTAGTACTGCGTAATGAAGATTGGTTAACAGGTGGCTCTTTTGGACTAGTGGGAATGCCTCGGCCGGAAATTTTCGGCA
The DNA here is from genome assembly GCF_013283255.1 of Marinobacterium sp. xm-m-383. Lineage (NCBI taxonomy): Bacteria > Pseudomonadati > Pseudomonadota > Gammaproteobacteria > Oceanospirillales > Oceanospirillaceae > Marinobacterium > Marinobacterium sp. xm-m-383. The sequence continues at coordinate 122,732 of NZ_WBYT01000002.1, forward strand.
TTAGTACTATGAAGAATTTACCCTTCTACTACTTTGTTTTGATCGTTTTCGTCCTATCAGCGGCGGTATTTGCATGGATAATAAATTCGCCTTGGGGCAGAGCATTTAAAGGTCTTCGTGAGAATGCAGTACGTGCCTCAAGCCTTGGTGTCGATACTACTAAAATAACCTTGTTAGCGTTTGCAATAGGCTCCGCTTTTGCTGGCCTGGCTGGTGCTTTAATGGCTCCACTGGTTCAATTCATTGACCCAGATTCGTTTAACTTAGTTTTGTCGTTAAAGCTACTCTTGATGGTGGTAGTAGGTGGGGCAGGGTTCTTCTATGGCCCTATTCTTGGAGCCGCGATAGTTTTGATTTTGCCAGAGTTCCTGCGTTTTACAGAAGGGTACTACCTGATGATTTACGCGATTTTGGTCATCGTGCTGATGGTCTATTCACCTTCAGGTCTAATTGGTTTTGCCAAGAAAACTACAGAACGTTTTAGCTCTAAGAAGCAGCAGCGAAAAGATTTTGAACAAGGAGCACAGCTATGAGTTCGGCAGTACTCTCTGTTAAAAATATCAGCAAACATTTTGGTGGTATTAAAGCCGTACAAGACGTCTCTTTTGATGTGGCTGAAGGTGAAGTTCTTGGTTTGATCGGGCCTAACGGTTCTGGTAAATCGACCCTGTTCAACTGTGTTCTGGGTCAGTACAGCCCAACCAATGGTAGCGTCGAAATCAACGGTCATGATGTTACTGGTTTGCCGCCCTCCAAACTCAATAAAGAGGGTGTCGCTCGAACTTTCCAACAGCTTTCAGTGTTTCCGAACATGACAGTGCTAGAGAATGTCATTCTTGCGGGTCAAGAACACCAGGGCACTATGCTTTCACGGTTATTTGGACCGAGTGATGCAGGTTTGACAGAGGCGGCCAAACAGATGATTGAGTTCTTCCGTTTGTCGCACTTGATAGATGAGCTGGCAGGGTCTCTATCATACGGGCAACAAAAACTACTAGATGCCGCAATGGCGTTTATGGGCGGACCTCGTCTAGTGCTATTGGATGAACCAGCTGGTGGTGTAAACCTAACCATGTTGGGTAACTTGAAAGAGCGTTTAATTGCTTACAACAAGACGCATAACACCACTTTTGTTGTTATTGAGCACAATATGGAATTTGTAATGTCTTTGTGCACACGAATTATAGTTTTAGCTGAAGGTCAGATCATCGCCGAGGGTACACCTGACGAGATTAGAAATAATCAGCAAGTTATCGATGCCTACCTAGGGGGGTAAACATGTTAGAAATTAAAGACCTCTATGGCGGCTATGGTAAAACAACAATTCTAAACGGCACCAACTGCGAAATAGAAAAGGCATCGATTACAACCGTAATTGGTCCAAACGGCGCAGGTAAGTCGACCCTTTTCAAAGCTATTTTTGGATTGCTCAATATTCACTCAGGAGAAATCCTTCTTAACGGTGAAAATATTGTAGGAATGACACCCAAACAGCTTATTAACAAAGGCATTACTTATGTGCCTCAGGGGCGAAACGTAGTACCTCAGCTCTCTGTTTACCACAACTTGGAAATGGGGGGGATTACGTCGCCGGACCAAGCAAAAGTGAAGAGTCGAATTGAAGAGGTAATGAACCAATTTCCTATTCTTCGTGAATTCAAGGATCGAAAAGCGATTGAGCTGTCTGGCGGTCAGCAGAAGCAGTTAGAGGTCGCTAGAGCGCTTCTACTTGACCCTAAACTAATTTTAATCGATGAACCTTCAATTGGTCTTTCTCCTAACCTTGTTCAAGATGTTTTTAAAACTCTGCAAGCTTTAAGAGATGATGGTGTGACTATTCTAATGGTTGAGCAGAATGCTAAGTCTGCTCTAGGAATTTCAGATTATGGATTGGTTCTTGAACTAGGCCAAACTCGAATGCATGACAAAGCTGACGTACTTTTAAATGATCCAAAGGTTGGTCAACTGTTCCTTGGGGGACATATGGAGGATTAAGTTCCTTGTCCTTTTTAAGGCGGATTGCTGAGCAGTCCGTCTTTTTTTTGGTTAAATATTTTAGGTTATATCTAATCATTTAAAATGCTGTGTGCCTATATAGCCAAGTACTAATTTAGTGCTCAAAGGAGACCCAAAGCGGTCATTTTGTTGCTGAATTTTTAAATTGCCAAGTTTAACCTAATGAAAAAAATGAAATTTTTGCCTCGCAAGGTCTGAAGACTCTCCATAACCTAGGCATTGTCAATTAAGATCTGCCTTTAAATCCAAATGGTGGCGCCTTCGCATTGGGCCACCCGCTGAGTATGTCGGGTACGTGAAATACGGGTAACGCAGCGCTTCTGGCCAAAGTCGGTGAGAAGACCTTGTCCACCATGTGCGTCGGGGTCGGACATTGAATAGCAATTTCGTTGGAGCGCGTCTAACCGGTTTGGTTGAGCGGTTAAGTCGGTTTTTGGGACCGTCGGGGCCTTTTATAACTTTTCAAAAAGAGAGTCGTTGTAGATGAACCTAGTGACAGAACTGATGAAGTCGCATGTATCGGTTAGAGCATTTTTGGATGACCCTATACCTGAGGAGTCTCTGATCAAAATTATTGAAGCGGGGCAATCTGCTTCAACTTCCAGTCATATCCAAGCCTATTCGGTCATTCGTGTTACCGATCCGGCAAAACGCCAGACGATTAGTGAAGCGGCTGGTGGACAGAGGTGGGTTAACAGTGCGCCGGAATTTTTGGTATTTTGCGCGGATCTTCGCCGTCTCAATTATGCCTGTTTGAAAGCAGGGATGGGAGAGCTTGATGGCATTACTGAACATTCGCTAGCTGCGAGTATCGATGCGGCACTTTTTGCTCAAAACGTGCTGCTGGCGGCTGAGTCGTTAGAGTTTGGTGGCGTTTTCATCGGTGGTATACGAAACGCTCCAGACAAAGTCATTGCTCAGTTGGAACTACCAGAGTTTGTTTTTCCACTCTTTGGTATGTGTCTGGGTATCCCAAAGAATAAAAATGAACTGAAACCAAGATTACCAATCAACGCGGTTCTTCATACGGATACTTACGACCTTGATAAAATTCCAAGCTCAGTTGATGACTTCGATGAAATGATGTCGCAGTACTACTTGAATAGAGATCCATCATCTACAACGAACTGGAGTGAGTCGGTTGCTGTAGCTCTACAGCAGAAAAAGCGTGAGCACATGTTGTCTTGTCTTCAAGAGACAGGGTTCTTCAGGTCTTAGTTTTGCTATCCTTCAATAAGTGTCCGCTATGTGCCGTAATGAGACATTGAGGCTAATTTAGTCAGCACCGATGTATGCTACCATTAACTGTATATTTAAACAGTTAATGGTGTGCCGCTATGGGGTCCAAGAATCCGAAACTAGAACAATCCATCATCGCTGGTGAAGGCAGTGTGTTCGCCTCTGCAAAGCTCGCTGAGGAGCTTTTTAGTACTGAGGATAAAACTACCCTAGATGTCTGCGAATTCGCTTCACAAGCCCGCCAAATGGCTCAGCAGCTAAAGTCCGGCGACAGCCAGCCTCTCGTTGATAAGTTAGCCTCTCAAGTTCACCTTTTAGATGTTTTGTTTACACGCACAATGCAACTCGCTGTTAACCAAAGCACTCCTGAGCGAATGCTGGCGCTTATGGATATGGCTCTGAAGGTTCAAAATAATACTCGTCGAACGGCTAGCACGATCAACGATCTCACCCACCCCAAGGTGGCCAACAACTACATCCGTACTGACACAGCCAACGTGGCAACCAATCAGCAGATCAACTATTCAGAAACAAACCTCGAAAACGAACTAAACACTGGTGATATTCATGAGATGGACAGAAGAAGCTCGCGCAAAGCAGGCAGTGCGGATCAAGACGTGGAAGCCTTGGTTGAAGTCGACAGGTCCTAAGACTGATGAAGGTAAGACTGTCAGTTCAATGAATGCCCTAAAAACAGGCGCTCACAGTGCTGATCTGCGTGAGCTTGAGGCCATTCTAAAAGAGCTAATTGATTAAATAGTCAATCCATTACCTGTGCACAGGTGCAACATAACCCGTGCATCCATGCCCTCCCGTGCAATATATTTATGTATATCTTTAATAAGTATAGGTGGGATATATGAAAACCGATAAGACTTATTGGAACCTTACTGGTTTACTAGTTTGGATTATGCACCGAGATCAGATTTTTGCAGATGGTGAAGCGGATTACCGTGGTTCGGCGGTTGAAGTAGGCCTCATAACTTCTAATTGGCTAACTGGATTAGACTGCATTGTGGATTTTGAGCAAGCTGTTTCCGAGGTATTAAGTGCATTAGTGAAAGGTCATTTGAGCGCTTTTGCTAGCCTTAACAGTATGGAGAGGCATGAAATTAGTCGTTCAGAAGGTTGGATCTCTAACAAATTTGACCGTTGCCCTAATGCTCCAGTTAATATCCCAAACAGAAGGGAGGGGCGAGTATCTATTCCTCCAGAAGGCTGGATCGGGAGGGAGTTTAACTTTTCCCCGGATGTCGCAGTTGAAGTGCTTGATTCAGGCGTTTCGAAGTCCCGATATGAAAATCTACTTTTCTCAGTTGAGGAGGCGGTTTCGATTTGGCCGCCTAGGCAATCTCTTCCAGAAAAAAAGAAGAAGGCTCAAAGCGTAAGAGACAAAAGCAAGGCTCAAACGCAATTGAAATACACGCGTTGGAGAAAAAGGGCGGATGCCTTACGACAAGAGTTTCCAGGCATGGGCAATGTATGGTATTCGCGTAAAATTTCCAAAGAGGATATCGCGGAAGGTGCCACTGATTCTTATATAAGAAAGCAAATAGGTGGTCGTTCTGTTAAAAAACCGTAAAAAAGTTGCGCAAATATCTTTATTAGGGATGAGCAAAGATTACTGTGTCTGGAATGCACGAACTGTTTAGCATGCGCAAAAAGGGGTAATAAATTTGCGCAAAAGAATAAAGTTTTGCTCACTTTAAGTCATTGTTTTATATAGCAAGGTCTAGGATTTGTCTGGCTTGTGTTCTTAAAATTGCTCACCGAATTTAAGTGTGTAACAAGTGGCGCGGTGCTGCTTGTAAATGGAGGACACACTTATGCCTACAGATACAATTCAAGAATCAGCAATCCAGGGTAATGGAGAGAGCCAGCAAGAGCCTTCTTGCTTTGATCCAAATTTACTAAAACTATCTCAGAACTTTCGAGAGAACACAGGAGTTAAAAAGCACCTTACAACCATACCCGTCCGAAAACCTGGTAAACAGGATTTTGTTAGGGTCCATCCAAGCCAGGAGTATCGCGTTGATACAGCTGTTATCGAGCTAAAAGAAGAGCGCGAGATCTACCTTCTCGCTCCTCATCTGCTACCAGAGCTTCCATCTGAATGGGTGGCTAAATCTTTAATCACCTTCATAAACAGGCAGGGCGTTTTAGCACTCTGGCCAATCGGACTTCCTAATGCAGAGGGGCGCACAAACAGTTGGAATGATTCCGCTCGTGTTGCTGCTCAACTCGCTCAAGACTCTTGGGTGCGTGTGTCGGCGAATATGTCACTGGGTGCATACGATACGTTTACTGCATTAGGTGATATCCCTCCTCCAGAATGGCCCGACCTCTCGTTTGAGGAGATCCTTAAGATTGCGTTCAAGGGTAAGTACATCGAATCAACTGACCATGCAGTGATTCGTGACTTGCTAGGAGGTGAGCTATGAGCAAGTTCATGACGCCCATCAAGTCTATTTGGTTTGTTGATTTTGAGTTCATCGCAACCAACGGCAACAACCCTGAGGTGGTTTGCCTAGTTGCTCATGAATACCTCTCTGGGCGAACATTGCGCTACTGGCAGGATGAGCTCGCACAGATGGAAGAGCCTCCTTATGACATAGGTAAAGACTCGGTCTTTGTTGCCTATTATGCGTCTGCAGAGATGAACTGCCACCTTGCTCTAGGCTGGGAGATGCCGGAAAGGGTGGTTGACCTGTATGTTGAATTCAGAAACCTTACTAACGGCCTAGATACGCCCTGTGGGAGGGGTTTAATAGGCGCACTGTCATATTATGGCCTGGATGCCTTAGAGGGTTCTGAGAAGGATTCTATGCGTGAGCTTATTCTAAGCGGTGGACCTTGGAGTGAATTCCAGCGCCGACAGATTCTTGCGTATTGCGAGTCTGATGTTCAAGCGCTTAAAAGACTATATCCAGCAATGGAGTCTGATCTAGAGCTACCTTATGCCTTCATACGCGGTTCTTACATGAAGTCTGTAGCCCGCATGGAGTTCAATGGGGTGCCCATAGATACAGAGTCCCTTGACCTTCTCAAAGGCTCTTGGGAATCCATTCAAGATGCACTTATCGAACGAATTGCCGGTGAAACAGGAATCTATGAAGGGCGGACATTTAAACAAGATCGATTCGCTCAGTTCCTGATTGATCGCGAAATACCTTGGCCTCGCTTACCGACAGGTAATCTTGACCTAAGTGATGACACGTTCAGAGATATGGCTAAGTCATACCCTGAGGTGTCGCCACTTCGTGAGCTTAGGTATCTGCTTTCCAAGATGCGGCTGTCGGACCTACCTGTAGGAGAAGATGGTCGCAATCGTTGCCTGCTCTCGCCTTTTAGTGCTCGAACAGGCCGCAATCAGCCCAGCAATTCTCGGTTCATATTTGGGCCCTCGGTTTGGTTAAGAAGCCTCATCAAGCCTAAAGAAGGATTTGGTATTGCTTACATCGACTGGTCGCAGCAAGAGTTTGGCATAGCTGCTGCTCTTTCAGGTGACAAGAAGATGAAAGCGGCTTACAAGTCCGGAGATCCATACCTGGCCTTTGCCAAGCAAGCTGGCGCCGTTCCGGAAAGTGCGACTAAACAAAGTCACAAATCAGAACGAGACCAGTTTAAGGCATGTGTCTTGGCCGTCCAGTATGGCATGGGAGCTGAGTCACTAGCGGCTCGTATTAATCAACCGGTTGTTAGGGCAAGAGAGCTCCTTCGACTTCACAGAGAGACCTACAGAGAGTTCTGGGCATGGTCAGACGCGGCTGTGGATAGAGCGATGCTCAGTAATCAGCTCCACACCGTTTTTGGATGGAAGATCAACGTTGGCACAAACCCGAACCCTCGTTTTTTGAGGAACTTCCCCATGCAAGCAAACGGAGCTGAGATGCTACGGATGGCGGTTAGTGTCTTGCTTGATGAGGGTATCAAGGTATGTGCCCCCATTCATGACGCTGTCCTTATCGAAGCGCCTCTCGATGAACTAGATGAAGTCATCAGCAAGGCTCAAGTCATCATGGCGGATGTAAGTGACTACATCTTGAGTGGATTCCGGCTGAGCTCGGACGTGGATGTTGTGAAATACCCCGAACGCTATACCGACGAACGCGGAGCTCATTTGTGGGAGACCATTATTGGGCTAGCGGCTGACGTCGAAGGCTGAGGGTAGCGGCATGTCGATTGACCCTAAACAGATTGCTTTACCTGATGGGCTTCGCCCCGAATCAGCTCCGACTAAGGAGAAGGTTGTCGATAAGGCATCAAGGAAGCGAATCACAGGGCGTTTTCTAAGAGGGCCTATCCCCTTGGAATGGCTTATGAAAGCCAGCCAGCTGTCTGGTCAGGCGCTTCATGTGGCTATAGCTATCTGGTTCTTAACTGGAGTAAAGAATACAAATTCTGTTCAGTTGTCGAACAAGTTGCTGAGCGAATTTGGGGTCAATCGATACTCTAAAAGACGAGCACTTAGACAACTTATAAGTGCTGACTTGATATCTGTAGAGCAAGGCCGAGGCAAAAGCCCTGTTGTAACAGTATTGGAGTGTTCAGATGTCTGCTGAACAAATCCTCCTCCCTCGTTTAATTAGGTTACGGGATGCTCCGTTTTATCTAGGTATGGATCGCAATAGGTTCAGTGCCGAAGTGCGGCCCTTTGTGACTGAAATAAAGATGGGGGTGCAAGGAGTAGCGTTCGACAGACTTGAACTAGATGCCTGGGCGGAGCAATATAAGGCTCGCAACGGGCGTCCTGGTCAACCGAAAGGAGAGGCCATATGGGACGTAAAAAAATACCCGGACTCATCAAAAGAGCCGGTGTCTGGCACATCGACAAGCAAATCTCAGGGCGGCGCATTTGCCGCAGCACTGGAACAGATCAACTTGTAGAGGCCGAAAAACTCCTAGCGCGAGTGATCGAAGAAGCTCGCCAGGCGGAAATATACGGTGTAAGACCTGAGCGGTCATTTGAGCAAGCTGCTGCTAAGTATGTGTTGGAAAACACTCACAAGCGGAGTCTGAAGAATGATATCAGCCGTTTGAAACAGCTTATGCCGTGGATTGGTGATACATCAATCAGCCGTCTGAATCTAGGATCTTTGCAGCCGTGGATTGACCACAGACGAGCAGAGGGTGCTGCCGCTGGCACCATAAACCACGGCTTAAAAGTCGTGCGTCGTATACTCAACCTTGCGGCACACGAATGGGTAGATGAGTATGGCCTGAGTTGGCTTCTGACAGCACCTAGAATTAAGTTGTTGCCAGATGTTGATAAGCGCCAGCCTTATCCACTTAGCTGGGATGAGCAGGAGAAGTTGTTTGAGGCTTTACCTAAGCACCTTAAGCAAATGGCACTGTTTACAGTGAATACGGGTTGTCGAGACGCTGAGGTTTGTAATCTCAGATGGGATTGGGAAGTTCAGGTGCCTCAACTCAAAACCTCAGTATTTATTATCCCCAGCGAGCACGTAAAGAACGGAGATGAGCGCCTCATCGTTCTGAACGACGTGGCTAAGAGTGTTGTAGAGGAACAGCGAGGTTTGAATAACACCTATGTGTTTCCATACCAAGATAGACCGGTACAACGCATGCTCAATGGAGCTTGGCTGCGTGCTCGAAAATCAGTTGGTTTAGATATGGTGAGGGTACATGACCTGAAGCATACCTTTGGCAGAAGATTGAGAGCAGCAGGTGTGAGCTTTGAGGATCGACAGGATCTTTTAGGTCATCGCTCTGGTCGTATAACAACACATTATTCGGCAGCAGAGTTAACGTCACTTATCGAGGCGGCTAATAAGGTCTGCTCTAAGAGCGATAAGCCAGATTTGGTCGTGATGAGAAGGTTGAGGCTAGTGGGGTAGGTCCCGCAAAACTCCCGCAAGGGAGAAATAAAAAAGGCCCGCAATCTCTGCAAGCCTTTAATATTGGTGCCTCGAGGCGGAATCGAACCACCGACACGAGGATTTTCAATCCTCTGCTCTACCAACTGAGCTATCGAGGCAACTCATTGGAGGCGCGTATTAAACCGAGATCTGCTTTGGGTGTCAACAGTCTGATTTAAAAAATCTTTATTTAGTGGGTACGTAGCCTTCGGCTTTCTCGAAATCTTCTCCAGCGAAGAACTTTTGCATTTCGCCTTGTAAGAATTTGCGCGATTCTGCATCCATCATGTTGAGGTGCTTTTCATTGATCAACATGGTTTGGTGATCGGTCCACTCTTGCCATGCTTTTTTAGAGATGTTGTCGAACACATCTTGGCCGATTGGGCCGGGGTAGGGTGCGCGCTCTAGGCCTTCTAGTTCTTCTTGGTACTTACGACAAAATACAGTGCGTGACATTTAACTCTCCTTGTGTGCGGCGCTGAGTGTATCAATCAGTGTCTTAACAGGCGCCGCTAAGCCAACTTCGCTAGGTTGTACGCTGTTATACCAGAGTGTGGTTCGCTCTTCCATGACGTGTTCGACTTGCAGGTAGTCTGCATTGATGACGACGGGTGTGATCTCTAGGTGGTAGTGCGAGAAGGTGTGTCTAAACGGCTCTAGGATCTCAAGTTTCTCTTGATCAATCGCCCAGTGCATCTCTATATCCCGTAGGTCTGTGACTTCTGGAAAACTCCACAGTCCACCCCATATGCCTGCCGCAGGCCGTTGCTCGAGAAGGAACTTTTCACCCTCTTTTATCAACAACATAAAGGTCTGTTTTGTGGGCTTCTCTTTTTTGGGTTTTGATCCAGGAAAATCTGTAACGCGATCTGCTTTTAGAGCTAAACAACCGTCGCTAATTGGGCAATCTGCACAACGGGGTTTGGAGCGAGTGCAGAGTGTCGCACCAAGATCCATCATCGCTTGGGTGTAGTCGGCATTGCGGCTATTCGGGGTCAATGAATCGGCATGATCCCAAAGCCGATTAGCGACTTGGGTATTGCCGGGCCAACCTTCGACAGCAAAGTATCGTGCTAAGACGCGTTTTACATTGCCATCCAGAATGGCTGCTTTGGTGCCATAAGCAATGGAACTGATCGCGGCAGCGGTTGATCGTCCTACACCTGGAAGTTGCTCGAGCAGGTGAGGGTCTTGCGGGAAGTGACCTTTAAACTCATTAACGACCATGTTGGCTGCTTTGTGCAGGTTTCTGGCGCGGGCGTAGTAACCCAGACCGGTCCAGTGATGCAAAACTTCATCAATCGGTGCTTTGGCTAAGGCTTCGACTGTGGGGAAACGCTCCATAAAGGCGTTGTAGTAAGGAATCACAGTCGCTACTTGGGTCTGCTGCAACATGATTTCAGAGATCCAAGTGTTGTATGCGCTTTTTGTCTGTTGCCAAGGGAGGTGTTTGCGACCGTGTTGATCAAACCATTTCAACACGATCGCAGAGAAGTGACTGTTATCCATTCGGTCTCTTTATTAATTACCGAACAGCCCTTTAATCAGAGATCTGGCGTCTTGGCTTTTCAGCTGTTCGCCCAATTTATCTTTAAGAGAGTCTTGTAGCTTCTCTTTGGCTTGCTGTTCGAGTGCTTCTTTTTTCTTGTCGATCTCTGCTTGCAGCTTCTCGCCAGCTACTTTCTTCAGCATGTCACCAACAAAGCGGGTATCCAGTTTGCAGAGTTTAACAGGGTCGGTGTCGAATGTGCCTCTGCAATTGACGGGGATACGGGTGCCACGCAGTGCTGGATTGATGCCACAGCTCTTCTGGAAGAGGTCCTCTTTTATGGTAAGCCCAAGGGTGTAATCCAGTGACTGTTTGGGCAGGTTAACGGTCCCGTTGGCATCTAGGTTGGCGGCATCGACACTAGCTAGAAGTTCAGGATTGGTCACAACGCCATTTTTAATAATGAAATCGCTGCTCAGGTTAGCAATCGGGGTGGTTTTGTCGACCTGGTCAGGGTTGAAGCCGAACGAAGTGATGTTCTCGATCTTTTGGCAAAGCTCTTGTGCCATATCGATCCCTTTGATTACCCCTTCTTCAGCGGTCAGTGTCATTTTGCCGTTGAGGTTTTCGATGAATGCCTTAACGGATGTCCCCTTAGTGCTCAGCGTTCCTGCTAGGTCGACTTTGGCCGAGAGTATGGGATCTTCCATAGCCAGTGCCATCAGTTGTTCAGCGGCAATGTCTTTAAACCTTGGATTGAACGTTAAGGTTGGCGCTTTGTTATCTGCTCGAATCTCGGCAGTGGCATTTAAAGAGCCACCAAAGGCTTTAGCATCTAACTGATCGACGGTCAGCACGCCCCCTTTGGTTTTGGCGCTGAGTTTTATGTCAGAAATGGTCTGCTTTTTCACGATAAGGGTATCGAGCGATAGCTGGTAAGAAGAGTTATCAGCAATGGGCAGTGATATCTCGATTGGATCTGTTGGCCAGCCTTTTTCGGAAGAACTACTATTTGCTTCAGTGTCGCTTGATGGGAGGTAGCGATCCAAATCGATGCTGTCCCCTGCTAAATTGACTTGCATGGCAAAGCTGTTCAGATCGACGGTTGTTGACCCTTTAAAGCGGCTTTCATCAAATCGTAGATCGATGTTGGAGAGAGTCAAAATCTGCTTCTCGGTATCGAATTGCAGGGCGGTTGTCAGATCGATGGCTAGATCGAGGTTGCCTTGATCTTGATTGGGCATAGAGAGCATCAGCCCAGTGATTTGAATGCTGTCCGCTTCAATTTTGCCGCCCAACAGTGCTGGGATACTAATAACGGCTCGTGCGTTTTCGAGGGTGGCCTGTTGTTGTGAGTCGTTCGTTTGTGCAGAGATGTCGCTCAGCTCAACCGCAAGCGTAGGGTAGAGCGACCAACCGATCGGGCCATTTATTGCCAGTTCAATGCCGGCTTTTTCTTTGGCTTGCTGCTCGATTTCGGCTTTGTATTCGTTGGGATCAAACAGGTAGGCCATGTAGCCTGCCAGTGCACCAACCATTAAAACAGCCAGCAATAGTAGGGCGACGATTATTCGAATAGCGACTTTCATAGTGTTTTCCAAATTAGGGATTTACATTCAGTGTAGTCGAAAATTAAAAAAAGCCAGTTAACCTGCCGTTTCCAGCGCGATTTCGCTATACTTGCGCTTTGCGCATGACTAGCGGAGAGAAACATGGCTGCACGCACAGCAAACGTATCACGCGATACGCTAGAAACTCAGATCAGTGTTGAGATCAATTTGGACGGTACCGGCGAGTTTAAAGCCGATACTGGCGTCCCTTTTCTTGAACACATGATGGACCAAATTTCGCGTCACGGCTTGATTGATATCAACGTCAAAGCGAATGGCGATACACACATCGATGATCACCACACGGTCGAAGATATCGGCATTACACTGGGCCAAGCGTTTAAGCAGGCTGTTGGTGATAAGAAAGGCATTCGTCGTTACGGCCACGCTTACGTGCCACTTGATGAGGCTTTGTCACGTGTTGTAATCGACTTTTCAGGTCGTCCAGGTCTAGAGATGCACGTCGATTTCGTGCGTGGTTCTGTGGGTGGTTTTGATGTTGATCTGTTTGGCGAATTCTTCCACGGTTTTGTGAATCACGCGGGTGTCACGCTGCACATTGATAACCTGCGCGGTAAGAACACTCACCACCAAGCGGAGACTGTATTCAAAGCCTTTGGCCGCGCTCTGCGTATGGCATTGGAGTTTGACGATCGTGCTGCTGGCATGATGCCTTCAACTAAAGGGTGTCTATAAGTTATGAGCACGATTGCCGTTATTGATTACGGTATGGGTAACCTGCACTCGGTTGCCAAAGCGCTTGAACTGGTTTCCGACGACGGCACTCAGGTCGTGTTGACGGCTGATCCACAGAAGGTTCGCGATGCGGATCGCGTCCTTCTGCCAGGTGTTGGCGCTATTCGCGATTGTGTAGCAGAGATGCGCCGTCTGGGTGTGGATCAAGAGGTGAGCGAAGCGATCAGCTCTGGAAAGCCCTTCCTAGGTATCTGTGTGGGTTACCAAGCACTGACTAACTTCTCTGAAGAGAATGGCGGTGTGGAGTGTTTAGGCGAGTTTGAAGGCCGTGTTAACTTCTTTGGTAAAGATCTTAAAGACGACAATGGCGACAAGCTCAAAGTGCCGCACATGGGTTGGAATCAGGTTCAGCAGAGCATTGATCACCCACTTTGGCAGGGCATCGAAAACGACACACGTTTCTACTTTGTGCACAGCTACTACGTTAAGTTGGCGGAACAGTCATTGGTTGCCGGTACCGCAAATTACGGTGTCGACTTTGATGTGGCTTTGGCAAAAGACAATGTCTTTGCTACGCAGTTCCACCCAGAGAAGAGCTCGAAAGCGGGCCTTCAGCTTCTAAAGAATTTTGTAAATTGGAACGGCCAAGCATAAGTCGTTCACCCATAGGAAAAGCTTCAATGTTAATTATCCCTGCGATTGATCTTAAAGACGGTAAATGTGTGCGCCTGCGTCAGGGCCGTATGGATGACTCAACCGTATTCTCTGACAACCCCGTTGATATGGCGGCAAAGTGGGTCGATGCGGGATGTCGACGTTTGCACCTTGTCGATTTGAATGGCGCGTTCGCAGGCGAGCCAGTCAATGGTGGTATCGTTCGTGAGATCGCTAAAGCATACCCTGATCTACCGATTCAGATCGGTGGCGGTATCCGTTCTGCAGAGACCATTGAAGCCTACCTAGATGCCGGCGTCTCTTACGTGATTATCGGTACTAAAGCGGTTAAAGAGCCTGAGTTTGTTACCGAGATGTGTAAAGCCTTCCCAGGCAACATCATTGTGGGTCTTGATGCGCAAGATGGCCGCGTTGCGATTGATGGTTGGGCGGAAGTGACTGATGTAATGGCGGTTGATCTGGCTAAACGTTTCCGTGATGACGGTGTCTCTTCAATTGTCTACACCGATATCGCTCGTGACGGCATGATGCAGGGCGTTAACGTAGAGGCTACCGTTGATCTGGCGGTACAGGGCGGTATTCCTGTTGTCGCTTCAGGCGGTGTCACGAACATCGACGATATCCGTGCATTGGCGGAAGTGGCTGACCAAGGCATTTTGGGTGCGATTACTGGCCGAGCTATTTATGAAGGCACACTGGATGTGGCTGAAGCACAGGCTCTTAGCGATCAGCTGACGGCTAAGTAAGGATTTATAGATGGCACTAGCGAAGCGCATTATCCCTTGTCTGGACGTCGAAAACGGACGCGTCGTTAAAGGCGTTAAGTTCCTCGATATTCGTGATGCTGGTGATCCAGTTGAGGTCGCCCGTCGATACGACGAACAGGGGGCTGATGAGATCACCTTTTTGGATATCACAGCCAGCCATGAAGGCCGTGACACGATGGTGCATACGGTTGAGCGTATGGCGTCGCAAGTGTTTATCCCGTTGACCGTTGGCGGTGGTGTTCGTACCTGTGATGATATTCGTACGCTGTTAAATGCTGGCGCTGATAAGGTCTCTATTAATACGGCGGCCGTATTTAACCCCGAGTTTGTCAAAGAGGCCGCGGATCGTTTTGGTAGCCAGTGTATTGTTGTGGCGATTGATGCGAAACGAGTCTCTGCTCCAGATGAAGAAGGCCGCTGGGAGATCTTTACCCACGGTGGTCGCAAGCCTACCGGCCTAGATGCTGTTGAATGGGCGCAAAAGATGGAAGAGCTTGGTGCGGGTGAGATTCTACTGACCTCCATGGACCAAGACGGTGTGAAAAGTGGTTATGACTTAGGCGTGACTCGCGCAGTGTCTGAAGCGGTGACCATTCCTGTCATCGCATCAGGTGGCGTTGGTAACCTAGATCATTTGGTTGATGGCTGCATCGAAGGCAAAGCCGACGCAGTGCTGGCCGCCTCTATTTTCCACTTTAACGAATACACAGTACCCGAAGCGAAAGCGTACATGCGTGAGCGCGGTATTGAAGTACGTCTTTAATCAACGGCAAAGGTAGGCATCGATGCTAGATCCCAATGAACTAGAAACTGAGATTCGTAACCTTGAGCACTGGCAGCAGGTTGCCTTCTCTGCTGCGCTGACCGAGCGTATGTTCAATAACTTCGCGCTGTTCTCCAAGTTGATGGAGTTTGGCGATTTAGATCGCATGCGCACAGTGCTTGATGGCGTATGGGGTGAATTGGCTCAAAACGGCAGCAAGCTAAACTACGACGTTCAGCTTGGCCATGTTGACGATAACCTGGTGGATCTCGATGAGTTCGACACCTTTGGTGCCATTCCTGCCCGCGATGCAATGCTGGCGCTCTACTCAACGCTGATGTGTAAGCTAGAGAAAGAGGCGAGCGACGCGGTTGCGGTATCGAACCTCTCTTACGAGACCGTATCGGCTTACATTGAGTTTGCTGAAGCGGACGATCAGATGTCTGATGAAGAGCTGATCCGCATGATCAACTCACACGACATGATGCTGGATGAAGATGCGTTTCAGAGCGAAGTTCTGGAACAGCTAAACGGCGCTAAACAGAATGCTGCAACCATCACAGCACTGCGTGAGCTTGGTGAAAACCAAGGCATCTCAAACATAGGGATCAGCGACGAAGAGTAATGCTTAGACTGGGTCTTATTCTTCTGATTGTTCCAAGCCTCGCACTGATGGGGGCTTACATGTACGAGCAGCACTTGATCGAGAGCTGCACGGCGACCGGTGGTTTCTACGACTATGCTCTCTCAGAGTGTGATCCACAGACAGAACAACCTTTTATTCCTTTTATGGTGCGCTACCCACTGTTGGTGAACGGCGGCATGCTGTTGAGTGTGTTGGGTCTTCTGTTAACCATCGTTGGCCTCTATAAACCCAATAAGCGAGACGTTGCGTGATTAAAAAGATCATCTGGGCTCTTATTTTAATGTCAGGCATCGGCTTCTACCTCTGGGCAGAGTTTGCCGGTGATGATTGGCTAGAAGCGTTTAACTCAGAGCGACAACAGGCGGCTGCCGAGTTCTTTGCTAAAGGTGAAGAGCAGGGTAGGGTAAAAACGGACGCAGCTTGTTTTGATGATGCCATTGGTCAGATTGCTGAGTGCTTAAGCATCTCGTGTACGGTCGATGCCGGTCAGTATCTACGCGGTTGTTGGGGCGTTGCCGAACGTGCAGAGAGCTTCTGTGATGGGGTGCCTGAGTTCCAAGAAGAGAAGACTGAAGATGAGAAAGAGTGGGCTCGTTTTGCCTGCTACGATCTGAACAGTCGCGGCGATGGCTGCCGTCTTCTGATGCGTCAAAAGCAGCAGCACTGCGCAACACAATAAGGACAATTGAATGAACTACTATTTAGCAGCGATGGAGCCCTTCCTATTCTGGGGTGGCTTGGGCATCTACATCATCTCTCTGGCCATGTATGGAACTCGCAGTGGCGATTGGAAAGCGATCATTCGCTTTTGGGAGCCGCTACTCAAACTTAACCCAACCGAGTTTCGTATCAACCGCATCGGTCTGAGCGGCATGATTCTGGCGGTTGTGATTCGAGTCTACCTAAACTTCCTAGCGTAATTCACCATGCGCACGAACTCGCCTTTCTCAGGGTTGGCCTATCTAGGCCGCGGTTTCAAAATGCTGTCGGAGCCCGGTCTTCGCGCCTTTGTATTGGTACCTTTGCTGATCAATACAGTCATCTTTGTTGGGGCGATCTATCTTCTGGTGACCAACTTCTCTGCTTGGGTTGATGCTCTAATCGCGCTCTGGTTACCTGATTGGGGTTGGTTGGATTATCTGATCTACTTCTTATGGCCTATCTTCGCACTGGTCTTGGTGCTGATGGTCTATTACGGCTTCTCGGTTGTTGCGAACTTTATAGCCGCGCCATTCAACGGTATCCTTTCAGAACGGGTTGAGCAGCGTCTGCGAGGCGATGCGATCAGCAATGAACTCAGCCTATTGCAGATGATTCCCGGCACCCTCGCGCGTGAGTTAGCTAAGTTGGCGTACTTTATTCCAAGGGTTTTGCTCTTGTTGATTCTAGGCTTTATACCGCTCATCAACCTAGCGACCCCAGTGCTTTGGTTCATCTTCAGTGCGTGGATGATGGCGATTCAGTACATCGACTACCCGATGGATAATAACGGTCTGACTTTCAAGCGAATGAAGGGGTTATTGAAAGAGCGCCGTTGGTCTGCGTTAAGTCTAGGCTCGGTGATTCAGCTTGGTATGTTGGTGCCGCTATTGAATCTGATTTTGATGCCGGCGGCCGTGATTGGTGCGACGATCTTTTGGGTGGAAGAGTATGAAGCTGATGGTGAGCAGGGGCGTTTAAAGTAAGCGCAGCTAAATCTTAACCACTCGACTTTCAGGGAAGGTCACACTAAATCGGCTGCCTTCACCCGGTTTACTAGTAACTCCCAACTTAGCATTGTGCCGAACCAACACGTGTTTCACTATGGCCAGTCCAAGTCCTGTACCACCACTGTCGCGGGATCGCCCTTCATCCACTCTGTAGAAGCGTTCAGTGATTCTTGGAATGTGCTCTGCTGGTATACCGACACCGGTATCGGTCACCGAAAACAGTACACTGGTGTCGACGGATTTCAGTTTTATATCAATTACTCCGTTAGCCGGAGTATATCGGACCGCATTGAACACGAGGTTGGATAGAGCGCTGCGTACCTCGCCCTCATTACCAAGAATCTCAAAGCCTTGGTCCATTTCGAGTGAGATTTGATGCTGTTTTGGCCCTGACACCTCTTTTGCTTCTTCTGTGATCCTTTCTAGCATTTCTCTAATGAAAATGGGCTTTCGGCTCTTATTTTCTGAGCTGGTTTCCAAGCGAGAAAGGGTTAGAAGGTCAGCAATCAGAGCAGCCATACGACTGCTCTGAGACTGCATAGAGTGGATCGCTTTTTGTATCGGATTAGGAAGTTCTTGCTCTTGCAGAGTCTCTAGGTAGCCGTGAATTACTGTGATGGGAGTTCTCAGTTCGTGTGACGCATTGGCTAAGAAGGTATGACGCATAAGGCCAATTTTTTCGCTCTCAGAGATATCCCTAACAATGAGAACTTTGTCACCTTCACCAAAGGATTCTACACGGTACTCAAGCACTCTTTTCTGGTCTGCTGAGTCTGCTTTGAATGAAGCGATATGAGACGATTGAGAGTAAAATTCTAAGAAATTAGGTTCAGAAAAGACCTCCTGTACCCTTTTATGTTTCTGCTCAATGGTTATCTCTAATATCTCTTCAGCGGCATTATTCCACCACTCAATATTGTCTTGATTATCAATGATGACGATGGCGTCTTTCATGGCAGAGGTGGCTGCTTGAAACTGATCCATATCGGCATGGATCTCATCGTATTCTGCTTCCGTCTTATTCCGATAGTTGGCTATCGAGCGAACAATACGCCCCTGTTCAAAGGGTAATTTAGGATCTGGCGAGCTGAGATTTTGGTCTAGCCAAGTGACTAACTTTGCGTTCAGCAGCGAACTCAATATCGACCAAAGCAAAGAGCCAAATAATGCACCCAGTATTAGGTTGTGACTTGTAAAAAAACCGAGAACTGCACCAGCAAGAGTAAAGCTGAGAAGGCCAAGTAGTTGGCGTGCTATCGATTCGGTCACAAATCTATCCTAGAGTTTGGTTGAAAAACGGTATCCTGTACCACGAACTGTTTGGATTAAATTACCAAGGTCTGGCCCTAGTGCTTTGCGAAGACGTCGAATGTGCACATCCACTGTTCGCTCCTCCACATAGACATTCCCGCCCCAAACCATATCTAATAATTGGCCCCGGGAATAGGCTCTATCTTGATGTGTCATAAACAGATGAAGCAGTTTGAACTCTGTTGGACCTAGATTGAGCGACTGGCCGGAAGCATCCGAAACCCGATGTGAGACTGGATCTAAAATAATCCCACCGATTGAGATGGCGCCCTCATCACTCTCGGGAAGGCTTCTTCTAAGAACCGCTTTTAAGCGAGCGATCAGCTCTTTGGGTGAAAAAGGCTTAGTAATGTAATCATCTATACCCGCTTCAAGGCCCTGAATTTTATTGTCTTCATCAGCTTTCGCCGTCAGCATGATGATCGGTAGGTCTTTGGTGGTAGGGTCGCTGCGAAGGCGTTTGGCTAGCTCTATTCCGCTGGTACCAGGCATCATCCAATCGAGCAGCATCATGTCAGGCTTTTCATCAATGACCATGGCATGGGCTGTTTTTGCATCACAGGCCTCTAGTGTCTCAAAGCCGGCGAGCTCTAGTGCCATTACAATCATTTCACGAATAGCGGATTCATCATCAACGATCAGTATGCGTCTGGAACGACTCATGGTAACTCTCTCATCTGTTTCATTGACCTCATTAAATGATGCTTTCGTTACAAAAAGATGACAATGACGTTTTACAGTGCGTAATCAGCAGCTAATCCCACCAAAACAACTAGTTCAGCATAGTGATTATTTAAAAATGCTTTGAAACAGGGCATGCGTTCACGATCTTTTATCAGCCAGTGCTGGTAGATAAAGAACCCTACAGCACCTATCAGTCCAAGATAGAAATAGATTCCAAGGGATTCCAGTATTCCAATCCAAACCAGTACAGCAAGAGCAGCAATCTGTAGGCCGGCTATAGCCATGCGATCGTATTGGCCAAAAAATACAGCTGTCGATTTGATGCCTATCTTTAAATCATCATCCCGATCGACCATGGCGTACATGGTGTCATAAGCGACCGTCCATAAAATTTTAGCAAGGAAGACTAACCAGCCGACTAATGGCACTTCGCCTAAGGTTGCAGCAAAGGCCATCGGAATTCCCCAACCAAACGCCATACCCAAAACGACTTGGGGGAAGTGGGTGTAGCGCTTCATAAAGGGGTAGCTGAAGGCTAATAACAGAGCGATGGGCGATAGCAAGATCGCGGCTTTGTTCGTGAATAGCACTAAGATAAACGCGATCAGCATTAATCCGACGAACAAGCCAATGGCTTCTTTGCTAGTAATGCGGCCCGTTGGTAGCGGCCTTTCGGAGGTGCGTTTTACATGGCCATCCACTTTGCGGTCTGCAAAGTCGTTAATGACGCAGCCGGCTGAACGAGTCACCCATACCCCAAAGGTAAAGATAAACAGTAGATCCAAACTGGGTAAGCCACCTGCGGCGATCCATAAAGCCCAGAGAGTTGGCCATAACAAGAGATAGGTGCCAATCGGTTTGTCTGCTCGCATCAATTGCCATGCGGCATGGAGTTTATCTGCAGTGATCACAAGTGACTCAAGTATCTTTAAATTAAGGTGGTAGTATGAAGTGAGGGAGTGCTTAAAACAACAAAGCCACCTGAAGGTGGCTTTGTTAGAAGCAGAGTCGCAAGCTTACTCTCGAACGATCTTTTTGATCTCTTTAGTCTTCATGTGACGAACATCGGTACCGCTGACTTGGTAGATGACTTGCTCAGCCAAATTGCAGGCATGGTCACCGATTCGTTCTAGTGCACGAAGGATCCAGATTATATTTAGCACACCACTGATAGAGCGTGAGTCTTCCATCATGAAAGTGATTAAAGCTCGCATGGTCGACTGGTATTCACGATCAACATGTTTATCACTCTTGACCACTTTGTACGCTAATTCGATGTCACGATTTTCAAAAGCGATTAATACTGAGTTGAGCATGTCTGTGACCATCTCACCAATGTGGCTGACCTCATGAAGACTTTTGCTACTCGATTCATTATTTGACAGATCGATGGCCTGTTTGGCAACGCGAGAGGCTTCATCTCCGATACGCTCCAGATCAACAATGGCACGGTTGATTGACAGAACCAGCCTTAAATCAACGGCTGCTGGCTGGCGAAGCGCAATGATCTGTTCACACGCTTTATCTATCTGATTTTCGAAGCGATTGGTCTCTCGATCCAGCTCACGAGTTGATTCAGCCAGTGAGATATCTTGATTGAGCAGTGCATGCAAAGAGTCAGTGACTTGCTGCTTAACGGTTCTGCCCATCTCTAAAAATTCGGAACGAAGCCTCTCAAGCTCTTCGTTGAACTTATTTGATGTGTGTTGCGAATAGATCTCGCCACTGTCGCGCATTACAAACCCTCTTTTTAGGTCAAATAGGTCTAATTACCTTTAGTATTTCAAAAGAATGTTAGAGATTTGTGACAGTTTCGTGTCGATTTGGTTAAAGGAAAATATATCTCTAAAGGGTAGGCTTACCTTGCGATAAAACTTATGATTATCAAAGAAATAAGCTTTTTAGGCTGTTGAGATAAGCCCAATGGACACGCAATGCAGTTAATTGAAAAAGAGTTAAGTTGGTTATCGTTCAATGAACGCGTACTGCAGGAAGCTGCGGATGTAAACGTACCCATCATTGAGCGTGTCCGTTTTTTGGGTATTTACTCCAGCAATTTAGATGAGTTTTTCAGAGTTCGGGTTGCAGACTTGCACCGTCGCCTACGTCTTGAGCAACTAGGCAAGGTCGAACCCAAAGGGATGTCGGCTGAAAACCTGTTACATCTAGTGAATGAGAAGGTACAAACTCTCGCAGATCGTTTTAATGACATCCACATTGATGTCATCAAGGGACTCGCCCGTCGCAATATCTTTCTGATCAATAACGATCAGTTGAACGAGAAAGAGGGTGGCTGGTTACGGAAATACTTCCGAGATGAGGTCCTGCACCACATCACACCCATCTTAGTGAATGAGAACACCAAGCTTGCTAGCGTCATGAATGACGAAGATGCGTACCTGATGTGTGCCCTAAAAAAAGGGACTTCAGTTCAGTATGCACTTCTTGAAATTCCTTCTGATAAAACCAACCGATTTATCCAACTGCCTCGAATCAAAGGTCAGCGGCGAAAGCCAATCATCGTGCTCGATAACGCCATTCGCTATTGCGTTGACGATATCTTTGATGGTTTTATCGATTTTGACTCGACCGAAATGTTTGCCGTTAAGGTGACGCGAGATGCGGATTATGACTTAGAGCGTGATGTTGAGTTATCCCTACTAGAGAAAATGTCTCAAGGCATCAAACAGCGTGATACGAATAGGCCTGTGCGACTGGTCTATGACGAAATGATGCCTGATTACATGTTTGACTTCATGTGTGAGAATTTGGGGCTACAACCCGATGCGGAAACCACTGCGAGCGGACGTTATCGAAACTTTAAAGACTTTATTAATTTTCCAAATGTTGGTCCTCGCTATCTAGAGAACGAAAAGCTCTCGGCTCTGAATAGTCATCAATTTGATAGTGCATCGAATGTATTCGAAGCGATCTCTAAAGAGGACATTCTGCTCCACTACCCCTACTATAAATTTCGTTATTTGACTGATTTTGTGCGTGCGGCGTCGTTCGATCCCGCTGTTAAGCAGATACAGGTAACGGTTTATCGAGTAGCGAACAATAGTCAGATTCTCAAATCACTGATCGAGGCTGTTAAGAACGGTAAAAAAGTGATTGTCATTGTCGAGCTCAGTGCACGATTTGATGAAGAGGCGAATATTGAATGGGCACGTGAACTTACTGAGGCAGGGGTTGTTGTTGAGTTTGGTGTTGCCTCACTTAAGTGTCATGCAAAAATAATTCACGTCGTCCGAGAAGAGGAGGGTGAAGAGGTTGCTTATGGTTACATCAGTACCGGTAACTTGAACGAGAAAACTGCTCGAATTTACACTGATTTTGGTCTGTTTACTAAACGACCTGAGATTACAGAAGAGCTCGATAAAGTCTTTGATTTTATTATCAATCCTTACAAAAATTTCAAGTTCAAACATCTTCAAGTTAGTCCAAATTACAGCCGTGACCCAATCAATCAATTGATTGATGATGAGATTGAAGCGGCACGCAATGGCAACCGTGCCGAGATCTTTTTGAAAGTGAATAATCTAGTCGACGAAGGACTCTCTAATAAACTTTATGAAGCGAGCCAGGCGGGAGTCAAAATACGTCTAATTGTTCGCGGAATGTGTAACATTTTAGCCGGTATACCAGGCGTGAGTGACAATATCAAAATCATCAGTATTGTCGATCGCTATCTTGAGCATGCTCGTGTGTCACTGTTTTATGCTGGTGGTAAACGAAAGATGTTTTTAACTTCTGCTGACTGGATGACTCGCAACATCGACCACCGAATTGAAGTCGGTTGCCCAATTTTGGATAAAAATGTTCGTAAGCTCATTAAGGACCAGCTCGACCTACAATGGCGAGATAACACTAAGGCTAGAGCCTTAGACCCGGAGCAGGCCAATCATTATGTAACTCGTGGCAATCGTAAGAAAATACGCTCACAGATGGCGATTTACGACTACTTAAAACAGCTGGAGCGCTCTCGTGAACGACAAGCATAACTCTGAATCACGACACTTTGCAGCGATTGATCTAGGTTCTAATAGTTTTCACATGTTGGTCGTGCGTCAACTTCACGATGATGTGCAGCCCCTTTTTAAACACAAAGAGCGTGTTCGCTTGGCTGAGGGTTTAGACGCTAAAAATAACCTCTCTGAAGAGGCTATCGAACGAGGAGTCGCAGTACTCAAGACATTTGCTGAACAACTAACGCCCTTTCCAAACTGTACTGTGCGCGTGGTCGGTACACACACCTTGCGAATTGCTAAGAATCGCAGTGAATTTCTTGCCTCTGCTAGACAAGTCTTTCCATACCCCATCGAGATTATCAGTGGTCAAGAAGAGGCTCGCCTGGTTCATTTGGGTGTTTCAAGTTCAGAGCACTTAGCGGGTAACACCTTGGTCATTGATATTGGTGGCGGGTCCACTGAGGTTGCACTCGGTCGTGAGAATAGCTTGGAATTAGGTCGCTCTCATACTATGGGTTCGGTGAGTTTTACCGAGGCCTTCTTCAGTAAAGGCGTTGATAAGGCCTCTTATAAAAAAGCGAAGCTCTATGCGCAACAGCAGCTGGAACGCTTTTCTGCCCTCTTTGCATCCATCGGTTGGAATCAAGTCCGGTGTACTTCAGGTTCAGCACAAGCGATAGCGACAGCCAGTGAAAACTTGGGCTATGATCCGAAAGAGATTTCCGCTAAATCGATAAAAGCCTTACGTAAATTAGTCGTCAAAAATGAGTTATCCAGTAAAGTTGTAAAAGGCATTAGTGAGCAACGATTGCAGATTTTCGCTGGTGGTTTGGCGATTCTAGATGCCGTTTTCTCTAGCCTCGAGATTGAGCAAGCCAAGTTTTCCTCTGGTGCGTTACGTGAAGGTTTGCTGGGAGAGTTTACGGCGTCATCGGGTGATCAGCAGGATACTAGAACGCGTGCGATTCGCTCATTGATGGCACGTTACCACGTTGATACCAAGCATGCGGAGCGAGTCAGTGATACCGCAACGAAACTTTGGCGGCAGTTAGCTCCAGAATTACGACTTCCGGTTTTTACTCGTCGTTACCTGCAATATGCGGCACTGACACATGAGGTAGGACTAAACCTAAATTCAAGTGGTTTGCAGAAGCATTCAGCCTATATTTTAGAGCATTCAAACCTAGCCGGTTTTAGTTTCGACCAGCAAAAGCTGGTCGCGCTAATGGTTCGATTGCATCGTAAAAAGATTAAAAAGTCCCTAGTGACCAACCTTGGCATGCTATCCAAAAAACATGCCATCGCGTTGATTCTGATTTTACGTATCTCTGTTATCTGGCACCTAAGTCGAAGCAGCGAGTACCCTGAAGTACCTAAAATTGAATTCGATGGCGAACGACTCACCCTCTCATTAGATGCAGAGGTCAGTGATGAATATCCACTCCTGATTGCGGATCTGGAGCGGGAAGAGTCTTTCTGTAAACAGTACGGCATCGATATGCGAATTGAATTTCTGCTCTAACCAAAACGGCCTGTAATGTAATCCTGCGTTAGCTGGTGTGATGGGTTGGTGAAGATCTGTTCAGTATTACCCACCTCAATCAGATCACCCAGGTGGAAGTAGGCTGTACGATCAGAGACACGCGCTGCCTGTTGCATTGAGTGCGTGACGATAACGATGGTGTACTGACTTTTAAGCTCTTCGATCAACTCTTCAACCTTTGCTGTCGCAATAGGGTCCAGTGCGGAACAAGGCTCATCCATAAGAATGACCTCTGGGCTTACCGCAATAGCGCGTGCGATGCATAGACGCTGCTGTTGACCGCCCGATAGGCCTGTACCCGGTTGATCTAGACGATCTTTAACTTAGTTCCAAAGGCCCGCTTTCTCTAGTGCTGACTCTACGATGTCGTCCAATTCACTTTTGCTTTTCGTTAAGCCATGAATACGAGGACCGTAAGCAATGTTGTCGTAGATCGATTTAGGGAATGGGTTTGGCTTTTGGAAAACCATGCCGACACGCGCACGAAGTGGTACAACGTCCACGGATGGCGCGTAAATATCCTGGCCATCCAATGCGATAGTACCCTCTACTCGACAGATATCGATGGTATCGTTCATACGGTTCAAGGTACGAAGGAAGGTTGATTTACCACAGCCGGATGGGCCGATGAAAGCAATGACTTCCTGCTCACCAATATCGATGGTGACATCATTGATGGCATGTTTGTCGCCGTAGTAAACGTCAACATTACGAGCAGTCATGCGCGGGTTTTCAACAAACACATTACCCGTCGTTTTGATATTACTGTTTTCCATCTTCTTGTCCGTTGAATTGTTTAAGTCTTTAGATTCGTTCATTTTTTCGCTTACCAACGACGCTCTAGCTTCTTACGAAGCAAGATTGCAGCAGCATTCATCGTGATAAGGAAGGCCAGTAGTACGATGATTGCAGCACTGGTTTTCTGAATAAACATTCGCTCTGCAAAGTCAGCCCACATAAAGATTTGAACCGGTAATACTGTCGCAGGGTCGGTAAAGCCACCAGGAATATCAACAATGAAGGCGACCATACCAATCATCAACAGTGGTGCGGTCTCACCTAGAGCTTGCGCCATACCAATGATGGTACCCGTCAGCATACCCGGCATCGCCAATGGGATGACATGGTGGAAAATGGTCTGCATTTTCGACGCGCCAATACCCAGTGCGGCATCACGAATACTCGGCGGTACTGCACGAATCGCCGCGCGCGAGGAGATGATAATCGTCGGCAGAGTCATCAGTGCCAGTACGATACCGCCCACTAGCGGAATAGATCGTGGCATACCAAAGGTGACGATGAAGATCGCCAAGCCCATGATACCGAACACCACTGAAGGCACTGCCGCTAGGTTGTTGATATTGATCTCGATGATCTCAGTCCAGCGGTTTTTCGGAGCAATCTCTTCAAGATAGACGGCTGCTGCAACCCCAAGAGGGAAGGCGATGCTGACACAGATAGCCAGGGTCAGGAGCGATCCAAAAAGCGCTCCTTTGATGCCTGCCATCTCTGCATCACGCGATGCAGAACCGAAGAACAGGTAGTCACTTAACTCGTAGCTGATTAAACCGGCTTCTTGCCACTTATCTACGATCTCAATGGTGAAGTCGTTGATTCGACGATCCTTTTCTGGGGTCTCACGTTTAATGAATCCACGCAGGAACGAGTCGATATCATCATCCACAGCAAACTTAATCGTTTGGGTTGTCCCCATCAGTTCAGGGTTCGCCTTTACGAAATCGATCAGGCGCTGTGAGCCACCCGAAGAGACCATCTTACGAAGGGCCTTCTTGGTTTTTCGGCCTCCCTCTTCACCAATAGAGGCCAGTGAGGCTTCCAAAATAATTTTGTCGGCATCGCCCGAGAAAAGCGAGGCATCTGACATATCACCTTGTGGGTCAAGACGCGCTTTGTCCAATACCACATCCAGCTGAACGTAGTGCTGGAACATACCTGGCAAGCCTTTCGTTAAGATGCCCGAGAACAGAATGACTAGGAATGTTAACGCTAAGCCAACAGCCGATAAGCCCATCAGACGAAAGCGCTTCTCTTTCTTGCGACGTTGTTTAAGTGACGCTTCAACGCGCGCAGTCGCCTCTTGAGGTGAGAGGCCTTTGAATGCCTTGTTAGTCATATTGTTCCCTGTACTTCTTAACAATTTGAAGGGCGAAGAAGTTTAGACCCAAGGTCAAAATAATCAGCATCGTAGATAGCGCAAATGCTGATAGTGTTTTCGCCGACTCAAACTCTTGGTCACCGACCAGAATTGTAACGATCTGAGATGTCACCGTTGTGACAGCATCGAGAGGGTTGAACGAAAGGTTAGCCGCTAGGCCCGCAGCCATTACTACGATCATGGTCTCACCGACTGCACGAGACACCGCAAGAATGACGGCCGCAACAATACCCGGTAGGGCCGCAGGAAGAACTACTTGGCGAGTCGTCTCGCTTTTTGTTGAGCCCAGTCCGTAAGCTGCATCACGAAGTGATTGAGGTACAGCGTTAATCACGTCATCTGAAAGTGATGAGACGAATGGAATGATCATAACGCCCATGACGAGACCTGCCGCGAGTGCTGATTCAGACGCAACAGTAAGACCTAATGATTCCCCCAACCCTTTGATAGCAGGTGCAACAGTTAAGGCTGCGAAGAAGCCATAAACCACAGTGGGTACGCCGGCAAGAATCTCAAGAAGCGGTTTAACAGTAGAGCGTACTTTGGGTGATGCATACTCTGCTAGATAGACCGCACTGGCTAGACCGACAGGCACTGCAACGATGATCGCGATAGATGAGATTAATAAGGTGCCGGCAAACATCGGAAGCATACCGTATTTAGCTTCACCTCCACCCGATCCAGCGCGCTCTGCGCCTTCGAATTGAGGGTTCCACTCGGTACCAAAGATGAAATCAGTTGGCGGTACCAGTTGGAAGAATCGAATGGTTTCAAACAGTACAGACAGTACGATACCAATGGTTGTTAGTATCGCGATAGTCGATGCTGCAATCAGACCGTATGAGATCAGCTTTTCTACACCGTTACGTGCACGAAAATCGGAATCGATCTGACGGTAAGCGATTAGACCACACACAGTTGCTAGGCCTAATACCACGGCTGATTTCAGCATCGTAGAGGTTGCAGCCCAGCCAATCCAAGCATCTCCTGCTTGCAGAACCCATGCTTCAGGTTCACCAAAACGGATGCCTGCGACTATGTTTTCTACCTTGGCGAGCGCCACAATGGCTTGTGAGCCACCGGCAGCAAGGATTTCAGGAGGATAGAAATCACGCACCCAGCTCTGGAACAGCTGAATATCGATGATAGACCAGAGAATCAATACAACAACCGCTGGGAAGAAGGCTAAAGAGCCAGCCCAAAGGCCATAGTAGTTCGGAAGTGAGTGGAATACCTGCCCATTTGATCGAGCGATAAGAACCGTCCTTTTAGCTATGAAGTAAAAGGCGAGACTGATGACTGTTAAAATAATTAGCAACGAAGTCAGTGTCATTTCAGTATCTCAAATGCTGCAAAATCCGGCCTGTAATACAGGCCGGATTAATTTCAATCTAGGATTGGGTTACTTAAGAGCATCAGCAGTAAGAACTGGCAGTGCTGTCATGCGAGCAGCCATCTCTTCACGTTCTGCAGTTGGCATTGGGATCATGCCTGCGTCCGCTAGGATGCCATCTTCGTCCCAGTGTTTAGTCCACTCAGTTATGTACTCAGCAATGCCTGGTACAACACCAACGTGCTGGTGTTTAACGTACATGAACAGTGCGCGTGATGCTTTGTAAGAACCGTCAGCAATCGCTTCGAATGTTGGTGCTACGCCATCCAGTTTCGCACCCTGTAGAGTGTCAGAGTTCTGATCAAGGTAAGAGAAACCGAAGATACCGAAAGTTTCTGAGTCTTCTTGTAGCTTCTGAACGATCAGGTTGTCCTGCTCGCCAGCTTCGATGTATGCACCGTCAGTACGCATTGCACGGCAAGATTTTGCTTTTTTGCCTGCTGCTTTTAGCGCTGCTTTCATCTCGTCGTCTTTCTTACAGAACGCTTTTTCGTTGATGATTTCAGCGAATGATGCACGAGTACCAGAAGTCGTTGGTGGGCCGTAGACACGGATGGCAACATTTGGAAGCGCTGGGTTAACGTCTTTCCAAGTTTTGAATGGGTTATCAACTAGCTCACCGTTAACGGCTACTTTAGCTGTTAGCGCTTTACCAAGATCTGAGCGAGAGATCTCAAGTTGAGCAGCGTCTTTAGAGTTAGCAAATACGATACCGTCGTAGCCGACTTTGATCTCAGTGATCTTCACGCCGTTTGCATCACAGTACTCTAGTTCGCCAGTCTTCATGCGTGAAGAAGCGTTACCGATATCGATGAATTCAGTACCGATGCCGTCACAAACACCTTTTTTACCAACAGAAGAACCGCCTGATTCAACAACAGGTGTGTTGAACGCTGGGTTACGACCTAGACGCTCAGCAACGATTGTTGCGAATGGAAGAACGGTTGATGAACCAGCAATGCTCACGTTATCACGAGCCATTGCTGGAGTGCTCATTAGAGCGGTTAAAGTAGCAGCTGTTGTTGCGAGTCGTAGGAACATTTCAAACTCCTTAGTTTTTAAATCAGTCGGTAGGCTGTCGCTTACCTCTTTGATAACTATTAGACGTTTGCTTTGTTACAACTCTGTGAAGCGTTTATGACAATTTAATGATAGATATAAGACGCAAAAAAGCCCCACGAAGGGGCTTTTTGATGGATAGTTTGGCGTTTATTAGACCATGATTCCACGGATTACGTAGAACAGAATCGCAGCCAATGTACCTGATGCTGGAACTGTAATAATCCATGCAGCGGCAATTTTGTAAACAGCTGAACGCTTAACCAACTCCTGTTTGTAAGCTTTCTTAAGCTGCTTGCGCTCTTTTTTGCTCAGCTCTGCAGAGGCTGTTTTCTTCTTAAGTTGCTTAAGCATTTTAGCTTTGTCATCGATTGATGCACTTTCAAACTTAGCAAGAAACTCTTCTACTTCCTCTTGATCGGCGCCTTGGTGGTGCGATTTGATCTCGTTGATCATGCGTGCGTGGCTTGATTTCAAGTACTCACGAAGGAAGCCCACACCGAATACACCGCCCACAGCAATATGAGTTGAAGAGACTGGAAGACCTAGCTGAGAAGCGATGATAACCGTGATCGCTGCCGCCATAGCGATAGAGAATGCACGTGTCTGATCCAACTCAGTAATCTCAGAACCAACAGTTTTGATCAGTTTTGGACCAAATAGTGCTAGACCCAACGCGATACCTAGAGCACCGATCATCATGACCCAAAGTGGGATTGCTGCTTTCGTTGAAATGCCGTGGTTAACGATCGCATCGTTGATCGCCGCTAGTGGACCAATGGCGTTTGCAACGTCGTTTGCACCGTGTGCGAAACTTAGAAGTGCTGCAGCGAAGATTAGAGGAATGGTGAACAGTTTGTTAACACCCGCTTTGTCGTTATCCAAGCGGTCAGCTGCTTTAGCAACCAGACCTTTAACAATGAAGTAGATAACAACCGCAATGGCTAGACCGATTAGAAGAGCTGTCACAAAATCGAGTTTGATCAGCTTCTTAACGCCTTTAAGTGCTAGGTAAGTCGAGAATGCCCAAGCCATCAACATGATCAGCAGAGGTACCATCTTCTTAGCTGCAACACGCATGTCCGACTTATAAGTAATGGTGCGTTTGATTAGGTATAGGAAACCAGCTGCAATCAGACCGCCAAGTACAGGTGAGATCACCCAGCTTGCTGCGATCGCGCCCATCTTGTCCCAGTTAGCAATACCAAAACCGCCTGCAGCGATACCAGCACCCAATACACCACCAACAATAGAGTGAGTAGTAGAGACAGGAGCACCAACAGCCGTTGCTAGGTTAAGCCATAACGCACCGGCGAGTAGTGCGGCTAACATCAACCAGATAAAAGTATCGGCATCGCCAATCACTTCAGGGTTGATGATCCCTTTTTTAATTGTGCTGACTACGTCACCGCCTGCAATTAAAGCACCAGATGCTTCAAAGATAGCCGCGATAATAATAGCGCCTGTTAGGGTAAGCGCCTTTGAACCTACTGCTGGGCCGACGTTATTGGCTACGTCGTTAGCGCCGATGTTCATTGCCATGTAACCACCGATCATTGCGGCAATGACAAGGATGTAACTTCCTGGGATATCCCCAACTTGTGCTGAGATAAAGAGAACAATACCTACTAGGAAGAGTAGGGCGTAACCGATGCGCATAACATCGCCACGGTTAGATGCTGTCGCTTTATCAAGCTTATTCATATCTTTGATTTCCAAGAGAAGCTCCTCTTGCTTGGTTCATTGATTTACCACTACTTAAAGTAGTCGCTAATTTAAGTTGACGCTATTTAAATACACTTTTGTTACAAGAATGTTACACAGGTGTAATTTTTCTTTAAACAAACTGAAATGTTTTGCTCACAGCGTCGTAAGATTAGCAAAACCAACGACCAGCCATTTGGTGCCTTCATAGTCGAAGTTCACCTGTACTCGGGCTTTCGGTCCGGACCCCTCGAAGTTTATGACCATGCCATCACCAAATTTAGGGTGGTTGACCCTCTGGCCTAGACTGAGTTGAGTGTCGGGCACTTCGCTGGCAAAAGCGGATTGTGGTGTGAAGCTGACCTCCATATCCGAGCCACTCGAAAGCGGTCGGCGAACGCTAGCATTCAGGCGCACCTCTTCTATCAACTCCAATGGAATCTCCTGAATGAAGCGTGAAGGGCGGTTGTAGTTGTCTTGGCCATGAAGGCGGCGGGACTCAGCGTAGGTCATGTAGAGTTTCTGCATGGCACGCGTAATACCTACGTAACAGAGGCGGCGCTCCTCTTCTAAACGTCCAGGCTCTTCGGCCGACATGCTGTGCGGGAATAGCCCCTCTTCCATGCCGCATAGGAAGACCAGCGGGAACTCCAAGCCTTTCGCTGAGTGCAGAGTCATCAGTTGTACGCTGTCGGTATTGGGATCCGCCTGTGATTCACCGGCATCCAGTGCAGCTTGATCAAGAAAGGCTGCCAGCACGGAAGGGAACTCAGGGTTCTCCTCTTGGGACCACTGCTGCTCAAACTGGCGCGCTGCGGTCACTAGCTCTTCTAAGTTTTCGATGCGTGATTGAGCTTTTTCACCTTTCTCTTTTTCATGGTGAGCAATCAGTCCAGAGAAGCGAATGGTATGTTCTGTC
The DNA here is from genome assembly GCF_013283255.1 of Marinobacterium sp. xm-m-383. Classification (NCBI taxonomy): domain Bacteria; kingdom Pseudomonadati; phylum Pseudomonadota; class Gammaproteobacteria; order Oceanospirillales; family Oceanospirillaceae; genus Marinobacterium; species Marinobacterium sp. xm-m-383. The sequence goes on from NZ_WBYT01000002.1 coordinate 154,981, forward strand.
CGCTCCTGCAGGGATGCCTCTTCTGTATCAACCGTCAACTGATTGACCAGATCTAAGAAGGCCTGCAGTGCATTGCCGGCACGTGCAGGTAGTTTCTTATGCTCGATAATCTCGTTCGAGGCTCGCCACATTGATATGCCTTGGCTTCGCGCGTAATCGCGTACCTCTTCAATGGTGCGGGTGCCGATGCCTCGGGTTGGCACGTTAATGACGCGCTCCATCGCCGTATCGTCATCGCGGTTGGCTATTAGGCGCAGGTAGGCGAGGGCATTTTTAATCTCTAAACGCTCATAGAATCGTTGGCCGCCATAGATGCGATAGGGAATTGCGGCACGGATCAGCATCTCCTCAAGCACACGGGATTGTGCGTTGGAACGGTAGAGAATGGCGCTCTCGTCACGACGATTACCATCCGATACCCACTGTGCGATGCGATCGACAATGAATCGCGCTTCATCCTGTTCATTAAAGGCTGCGTAGAGGCTGATAGGATCGCCTTGATTGCCCTCGGTCCACAGCTCCTTACCCAGTCGTCCAAAGTTGTTGCGAATGACGGCATTGGCCGCAGACAGAATGTTGTCTGTCGAGCGGTAGTTCTGCTCTAACTTGATGGTCTTAAGCCCACCAAAGTGTGCCTCAAGGTTTTGAATGTTCTCAATACGTGCGCCACGCCAGCCGTAAATCGACTGATCGTCATCGCCCACGGCCATCAGTTTGTGTTCACCCTGACAGAGCAGGCGCAACCAAGCGTACTGAATGGCGTTGGTGTCTTGGAACTCGTCTACTAAGACGTAACGGAAGCGCTCTTTGTAGTGCTGCAGCAGTTGTGGGTTCTTATCACGCAGCAGTTCAAGGCAGCGCAGCAGGAGTTCACCAAAATCGATCATGCCGCCGCGATCACAGGCTTGTTCATACGCCTCATAGACACGTATTAAGGTGTCTTGTACCAGGTCACCGGTGCGCTCTAGATGTTTACTGCGTAGCCCTTCATCTTTCTGTGCATTGATGTACCACTGAATCTGTTTCGGCGGCCAGCGTGAATCGTCTAATCCCATCTCCTTAGAGATGCGTTTAACCAAACGTAACTGGTCATCGGAGTCCATGATCTGGAAGTTCTCACGCAGCCCGGCCTCTTGCCAGTGCGAGCGAAGCAGTCGGTGCGCCAAGCCGTGGAAAGTACCGACCCACATGCCATGCACATTGACGTTGAGCAGGCTCTCGATACGTCCACGCATCTCTTTAGCCGCTTTATTGGTAAAGGTAACCGCCAATATCGAATAGGGTGAAATCTGCTCGGCTTCTATCAACCAAGCGATTCGGTGAACCAAGACACGCGTCTTGCCTGATCCTGCACCGGCCAGCACCAGAAGGTTGCTGATATCCGCGGTAACCGCTTCACGCTGCGCATCGTTGAGGGAGTCGATAATGTGAGTTACATCCATAGTGCCGCACTGCTCAAAAAGAGAAATTACTGAATGGGCGTACAGTATACGCATAATTATTATGGGAGTCTTGGCATTCCTACGCAGCAAACTTACACTGGGATGACATATCCACCTTTATTGAGTAGTGAATGCCCTTATCTGCTGACCATACGACTGCCCGTTTGGCTGAGTATCAAGCCAACCCTGATACCGGGCCTAAGTTGCTTTTTTTTAGCGGTGGCACTGCGTTGAATGGCTTTTCGCAGATTCTCAAACGCTATACCCATAACTCTATTCATTTAGTGACTCCCTATGACTCTGGCGGCAGCTCCGCTGTGTTGCGAAACGCATTTGATATGCCTGCTGTTGGCGATTTGCGCTCCCGCATGATGGCGTTAGCTGACGCTTCACTCGCCGGTCACCCTGAAGTGATCGAGCTGTTTGCGTACCGCCTGCCGACTGATGAGTCGCAGTTGCTATTGCGTGCAAGGGTCGAGGCGATGCAACAACGCAACGACAAGCGCGTCCAGTCCATCCCCGAGCCTGTCCAGAGCATTATTTGTGATTTTTTAAACTACTTTCTTGAGTCAGCTCCCAAGGATTTTGACTTCAGGCGAGCCAGTATTGGTAATCTGATATTGGCGGGGGGCTACCTGAGCCATAATCGATCATTAGATCCTATTGCTCTGCTGTTTAGTCGTCTGGTTCATGTTAGAGGCCAAGTACGCACTGTTACGGACGAGTGCGGTGAACTGAAAGTGACGACAGAGAGTGGGCGAGAGATCATCGGGCAGCATCGGATGACAGGAAAAGAGTCCCAGCCATTAAATGAGCGTATCGCCTTACTTGATCTGCATTTGCCGCAGGGCACGGAATCGCATTTGGCTGATCAAGAGAGAGGTTGGATCAATTCAGCAGATCTGGTCGTCTTCCCGCCCGGTAGTTTCTATAGCAGTATTCTGGCTAACCTACTCCCCAAAGGGGTGGGTAAAGCGATCATGGATAACCCTGCCAGCAAAGTGTATGTCCCAAATTTAGGTATGGATCCTGAGCAGTTTGGTATGACCTTGCAGGAGCAGGTTGAGCAGTTGGAACGATTTGTTGCTCGAGATGCAGGCGGTGGTTTTCAAGGTGGATCGGAGCGCTGTATCGATATTCTGCTGACCGATTCCACACTGTTGAGTGGCATTGATGCAGAGTTTCTAAACTGGCTTGGTAAGCGTGGCATTCAGCTTTTGGATGTTGATCTGGCTAATCCTGAACGCACAGATCGCTACGACGAGATTAAGTTGGCGGAAGCTTTATTATCACTGGCATAGATAGATGGGTCAGACCAGAGGTCAGACCCACCGGTTCCTCACAGGTGTCTGACCTCCGGTCTGACACCACTATCTTTTAAATGTAGAAATTCGTTCCTACAGCTGACTCGGCGATTTAATTCGGTGCATCAGCACCTGTTTAAACTCATCAGGGTCTTTCAGTGTCTTATCGCTGCCGTTGCCTTGCTGGGCATCAACCCAAGGCTCAAGGCGTGATAGCCAAAAACGCATCGCGGCGGTACGAGTCAGCTGCGGCCAAACCTCATGCTCTTCTGCACTAAAGGGGCGAATCGCTGAATAGGCTTTTAACAGCGCTTGCTCTCTCACCGGATCAATCTGCAGATTCTCATCCAGACACCAATCATTGGCGACAATCGCAAGGTCATAGAGCCAGTAGGCGGTTGCCGCATTGTAGATATCCAGAATTGCCGTCAGCTTATCCTCATGGAACAGCGCGTTGTCATGGAAAAGATCGCCATGGGTAATGCCCATCGGCAGGTTGGTGTAGGTGTCGCGTAGCTCATCAAACCGAGCGACCTCTTCGGATAGCAGATCACGAGACTCTGAATCGATAAAAGGCGCGAGTCGTTCACTCTCTCTGCGCCACCAAAATACCCCACGGTGTGCCTGACGCTTTAGATAAAAATCCTTAGAGGCTTGGTGGTAGTGTGCAAGGGCTGTGCCGATTTGAGCACAATGATTGGCCGTCATAAGCTCGCGTTTTAGGTGTGCACCGGGGTATCGCGGTTGAATAATGGCCGGTTTTTTTGAGATCTGTTTCAGACCAATGCCATTGCGATCTTCGATGGCATAAGAGACGGGAACATTACGTTTCGCTAGCCAGCTGCCCAGTTCAACAAAGAAAGGTGCCTCATCTCTGTCAAGCTCTTCAAAGAGAGTGAGTACATACTCCGCCTGCTGGCCGCTCTTTTCTGTTGTTAAGAAAAAGTTGGTGTTTTCAATACCACCGTCAATGCCTTTAAGTGCCACGGCCTGGCCAATATCAAAATCAGCGAGCAGTTTGTCGAGGTCGGTGTCAGACACCTGAGTGTATACAGCCATGGTTGGTTCTCAATGATCAGGGGCTATCTGCTGCTAAAGCTTGGGTGCAGCAGCGCTTTTGTCTATGATTGTGTGCCTTGCTTAAAAATACAATAGATATCTTATTATGACCGACACAAAAGCCCCCGTAGTTCTCGTTGATGGCTCCTCTTATCTGTTCCGCGCCTTCTTTGCGTCACAACAGGCTGATTTAAGAACATCCGACGGACGTCCAAGCGGTGCGGTGCGACTGGTCACCTCAATGATGCGCAGTCTGCTAAAGAGTTATCCAAACTCTCCTGTGGCGGTCATCTTCGATGCTAAGGGTAAAACCTTCCGTGATGAGATCTATCCTGAATACAAAGCACAGCGTCCTCCGATGCCCGATGATCTGCGTGAGCAAATTGAGCCGGTTCACAACATTATTAAGGCAATGGGATTGCCACTGTTGGTGGAAGAGGGCGTCGAAGCGGATGATGTGATCGGTACACTGGCGCGCCAGGCCGAAGCGCACAATTTAGAGGTTGTGATCTCAACGGGCGATAAAGATATGGCGCAGTTGGTCGATGATAAGGTCACCCTAATCAACACCATGACTGACACTAAGATGGATCGCGACGGGGTGGTCGAAAAGTTTGGTATTCCCCCAGAATTGATCATCGATTATCTGGCTCTGATGGGCGATAAGGTCGATAACATTCCAGGTGTGCCTGGCGTGGGCGAGAAGACAGCACTGGCGCTTCTGCAAGGTATTGGCGGTATCAGTGACCTCTACCAAAATCTCGATAAGATTGCCGATCTAACCTTCCGTGGCTCTAAAACCATGGCCAAGAAACTTGAAGAGCATCGTGAAGCGGCTGAGCTCTCTTATCTGTTAGCGACTATTAAAACGGATGTTGAACTGTCGATCTCTCTATCGGATGTGCACCTTCCGCAACCTGATAACGCTTCGTTGATTGAGCTGTTTAAGGATTACGAGTTCCGCTCATGGGTGGCGCTATTAGAGGGCCCCGATGGGCAAGCTGTTGAAGACTCTGCGCCTTCAAACGAGCCCGTTGCTCCTAAGCCCAGTGTTGAACGCCACTACGAAACCATTTTGGATCAGGCGACGGCCTCTGCGTGGTTTGCCAAACTGCGCGCTGCGGGCACCTTTGCCTTTGATACCGAGACGACCAGCCTAAACTACATGCAAGCTCAGTTAGTGGGTGTCTCATTCTGTTGTGAAGAGGGCAAAGCGGCCTACTTGCCACTGGGCCATGATTACGTCGGCGTGCCGGAGCAAGTTAATTTTGATTGGGCGTTAGCTGAGCTTAAAACGCTGCTCGAGGATGCCTCCCTCAATAAAGTGGGTCAGCACATTAAGTACGACATGAATGTGCTGGCGCGATATGGCATTAATGTTCAAGGCGTATCAGCCGATACCATGCTGGAATCCTATGTACTGAACAGCACCGCGACACGCCATGATATGGACAGTTTGGCTAAGTTCTATCTAGATGAGAGTACCATCAGCTTTGAATCCTTGGCGGGTAAAGGCAAGAAGCAACTGACCTTTAATCAGATCGAGATAGAGCAGGCCGCCCCTTATGCCGCTGAAGATGCCGATATTACGTGGCGTCTGCATGAGACCTTGCAGCAAGCTCTAAATGAAGTGCCTTCGGTGAAACCGATTCTAGACGAGATCGAGATTCCACTGATTCCGGTTCTGTCACGCATTGAACGCAACGGTGCGCTGATTAAATCGGTACTGCTGGCGCAACAGAGTGCTGAGATCGAGCAGCGCCTTAAGGTGTTAGAGAACGACGCGTTTGAAGCGGCGGGTGAGCCGTTTAATCTATCCTCACCTAAACAACTGCAGACCATTCTGTTTGAAAAGCAGGGGCTGCCGGTGATTAAGAAGACTCCGAAAGGCGCCCCGTCGACGGCAGAAGAGGTGCTGCAAGAGTTGGCGCTGGAGTACCCACTGCCCAAGCTGATTATTGAGCACCGCGGTCTAACCAAATTGAAATCGACCTACACGGACAAGCTGCCGACGATGGTTGATCCCAATACGGGTCGTCTGCATACCTCATACCATCAAGCGGTGACGGCTACAGGACGTCTCTCTTCGACCGACCCTAACCTGCAGAATATTCCGGTTAGAACGGCCGAAGGTCGACGCATTCGACACGCCTTTGTCGCTCCAGAGGGCTACCGCATGGTGGCAGCAGACTATTCACAGATCGAACTGCGCATTATGGCTCACCTCTCTGGTGATGCGGGGTTAGTCAATGCCTTTGCCAATGGCGATGACATTCACAAAGCGACGGCTGCCGAGGTCTTTAAGGTCTCACCGGATGAAGTCAGCACCGATCAGCGCCGCAGTGCTAAAGCGATCAACTTCGGTTTGATCTACGGTATGTCTGCGTTTGGTTTGGCTAAGCAGTTGGGTACGTCGCGTAAAGAGGCGCAAACCTACATTGAGCACTATTTCGAAACCTACCCAGGTGTCCAAAACTACATGGAGAGCACCCGCGAAATGGCTCGCGAGCAGGGTTACGTTGAGACCATCTTTGGTCGCCGTCTCTACTTGCCAGAGATCAACGCCCGTAACCCAATGTTGCGCCAGGGGGCTGAACGAACTGCGATCAATGCTCCGATGCAGGGTACCGCCGCCGATATCATTAAGCGCGCGATGTTGGCGGTGGATGCTTGGCTAACAGAGAGCGGCTTTGATGCCAGAATGATCATGCAAGTGCACGATGAATTGGTCTTTGAAGTGGCTGAAGATCAGGTTGATGCATTTAATGCAGAGATTAAACGTCTGATGGAGTCGGCCGCTGAATTGAGTGTGCCGCTGTTGGTCGAAGTGGGTGTCGGTGATAACTGGGAGCAAGCGCACTAAGCGTGCTCCCGTTGACACAAATAGCTCTATTCTGCGTCGAACGGCTCAGGCAGTAGCCAGCTGTCTAGACGGTTACGTAGCTGATCGACGCCCGTTTTCTTTAGTGCTGAAAAGACCTGGACACTGACTTTGTCGGCCAGACGCTCTTTGGTCTCTTTCTTAATCTTCAACAGTGTTGCCTGAGCTGGGCCGCGTTTTAGCTTGTCGGCTTTGGTGAGAAGGATGTGCAGTGGCACGCCCGTAGATTCACACCAGTCGATCATCATCTCATCGAACTCTTTCATCGGATGGCGGATATCCATCACCAATACCACCCCGCGCAGACATTGACGGCGCTGTAAGTAGTCATCGAGATGCTTTTGCCAGTGCTCTTTCATCGCGATCGGCACTTTCGCATAGCCATACCCTGGAAGGTCGACAATGCGCACACCTTCGACATTCAGATCGAAAAAGTTGATCAGCTGTGTGCGACCTGGCGTTTTAGAAGTGCGCGCTAAACTGTTTTGATTGGTTAGCGAGTTAATGGCACTCGACTTGCCCGCATTGGAACGTCCAGCAAAGGCAACTTCTGCACCGACATCTTCTGGACATTGACTGAGTTTTGCCGCGCTTATAAGAAAACGTGCTGTGTTGTAATGAATTTGTTCTAACTCTTCAGTCATATCTGGCCTTTAGTACTATATAAGTACGGGGTTTATCGGTTTTCGTTATAGATGATTAGGTTTATAATGCACCGCAATTTTAGCGCTGTCGTCAACTCGTAACCACCAAAAGTGAAAAAAACGAGCGCGTTGAACGGATTCGACGAAGCCAGTACCACTGGTTTCAAACTTTTCAAAGATGAAATGTGGGTAGAGAGCATGAAAAAAGTATTACTCGGAATGTTGATCAGCGTTGGTCTGGTTAGCGGATCGAATGCGGCAGATGTCGCTCAACTAACGGCTGTTTGTGCTGGCTGTCACGGTGCAGATGGTAACAGCATGGTGGGTAACTTTCCTAAGATTGCCGGCCAAGGCCAGCCATACCTGCTAAAGCAGCTTAAAGAGATCAAGTCAGGTGCACGTGCTATTCCTGAAATGACTGGTCTTCTTGATGCGATGAGCGATGATGAGCTTGCTGCGATTGCCGCTCACTACGCAGGTAAAACGATGGTTGGTGGTCAGGCAGATCCAGCACTGGTTGAGCTTGGTCAGAAGATCTACCGCGCAGGTAACCCAGAGAGTGGTGTTGCAGCGTGTACTGCCTGTCACGGTCCTGTAGGCAAAGGCATTACCTCTGCAGGCTACCCAGCTCTAGCGGGTCAGCACGCTCAATACACTGAGAGCACACTTAAGAAGTTCTACTCAGGTGAGCGTAACAACGATCCAAACGCGATGATGCGTACGATCGCTGCGAAGATGAAAGAGAACGAAATGAAAGCGGTAGCCGCTTACATCCAGGGTCTTTACGAGTAATCGTAGACTTCTATAAAGAGGCAGCTTCGGCTGCCTTTTTTGATTTCAGCTTCAATTCAGCCATGACCATTACTTTAGTTATTAAAGATAATTTCCAAGGAACTAAACCATGTTAAGACGTTCATTCAATCTGTTTGCTGTTGCCGTTTTGTCGCTTGGCGCCACACTTGCTCATGCGACAGAGTGGAAGGCGGGTGAGCACTACACCGTTCTTAAACAGCCTGTACCCACAGCGGATGCGAGCAAAATCGAGGTGGTTGAGGCCTTTGGTTACTCTTGTCCGCACTGTAATGCCTTTGAGCCGATGCTTCACGCTTGGAGCCAGAAGCTTGCAGACGACGTGACGTTTGAAAACATGCCAGTTGTGTTTGGCCGCAGTTGGGAGCCACTCGCTCGTGCATACTACGTAGGTAAGCTATTGGGCGTTAAAGATAAGGTTCACCAAGCGATGTTTGATGCGATTCATGTTGAGCGTCGTCGCTTCCGTAGTCCAGAAGATATCGCTGAAGTATTTGAAGAGCATGGCGTGTCGAAGCAGGACTTCCTTAAGACCTACAACTCCTTTGCGGTTGGCATGCAGTTGAAGCAGAGTGATGCGCGTGTCCGTGGATACCAGATTCAGGGTGTACCAAGCATCATCGTTAACGGTAAATACCTAGTCACCTCTACTCTAACGGGTTCACACGCCAACATGTTGAAAGTGGCAGAACACCTAATCGAGAAAGAGCGCAACGCTCAATAAAGGCACAATAACCTTCTAACAGCTGCTCCTTTTGGAGCAGTTGTTTTTTGTGCTCCTCTAAGGTGGCATAATAGCCGCTTCATTATCGATCAGTGCTGGCGGCCGTTTCGTGCAAAGCATTCTTAGAATCATCAAAATTTATTGGGTTATTGCCCGTTTTCGTCTTGATACCTTCATCAACACGACCCGCTTGCCCTGGTACCTTCGCCTTGTGGTTACGCTTCTGCCTTGGCGTCTCTTCTTCCGAGCTAAGGGTAGCTCTGAGGCGCGTTTACGCGGCGCATTGATCGCTTTAGGCCCTGTATTTATAAAGTTTGGACAGACTCTATCAACCCGACGTGACTTACTACCGCCAGATCTCGCCAATGAATTGGCCCTGCTGCAAGATCGAGTGCCTCCATTCGAAGGCGCGCAAGCGCGTCAGTTGATAGAGAAACAACTGGGTGCCAGTGTTGATGAGCTTTTTGCAGAGTTCGATGCCGAACCCTTAGCCTCGGCATCCGTTGCCCAAGTTCATCCAGCCCGACTGAAAGATGGCCGTGCTGTCGTTGTTAAAGTGATTCGCCCTGGCATTGAACGTGTCATACGCCAGGATGTTGCGCTGCTCTATGTCATGGCACGCATGGTGCAGAATCTTTGGTCCGAGGGTAAGCGCCTGCGCCCCGTTGAGGTGGTTGAAGAGTACGAACAGACCATCTTTGATGAGCTCGATCTGCGTAAAGAGGCGGCCAATGCGACTCAGCTAAGACGTAACTTTGCCGACTCAGATATTCTTTACGTGCCCGAAGTTTATTGGGACTTCACGCGTCAAAGCGTCATGGTGATGGAGCGTATATCCGGTATTCCTGTAGCGGATGTCGACGCTTTGCAAGCTCAGGGTACCAATATGGAGAAGCTGGCTGAACGTGGCGTAGAGATCTTCTTTACCCAAGTCTTCCGTGACAGTTTTTTCCATGCTGATATGCACCCAGGCAATATCTTTGTGTCGCGTGAAAATCCTGACGACCCACAATACATTGCCGTTGATTTTGGTATTGTGGGATCGCTTTCACCTGAAGATCAGAGCTACCTGGCCCGTAATATTTTGGCCTTCTTCCAGCGCGACTACCGTTTGGTGGCACAGCTACACATCGACTCCGGTTGGGTACCTGCTGATACCAATGTTCACGCTTTCGAGACCGCGATTCGCAGTGTCTGCGAGCCGATTTTTGAAAAGCCATTGAAGGACATATCCTTTGGAATGGTGCTGTTAGGACTGTTTCAGACGGCGCGTCGCTTTAATATGGTCGTGCAACCTCAGCTGATTCTTCTACAAAAAACCTTGCTCAATATTGAAGGGCTGGGTCGGCAGCTCTATCCAGAATTGGATCTTTGGAAAACGGGTAAACCCTATCTAGAGAACTGGATGAAAGAGCGTATGGGTGTCAAAGCGATGATCAAGAATATCAAGCAGCAGGCACCGGATTGGATTGAGAAGTTACCGCAAATTCCACAACTGGTATTTGATAACTTGCAACAAAACCGTCAAGCGGGTGAGTTAGAGTACCAACGCATGCTGGCTTTGCAGCAAGCGCAAGAGCAGCGATCACGTAATACACGCCGTACCCTACTGTTGGCAGCCACTTTAGCAGCTGCGACAGCATTGGCAGAGCCAACCGTATTGGCTTGGGTAGAATCCCTACCCGGTTATGCTTGGCTGCCAGCCGGTTTGGCTTGGCTGCTTGTGTGGCGGGCATAGGAAAGAGAGATGTCTTGGTTAGATGAAATTAAGTGGGATGATCGTGGTTTAGTACCGGCGATCGCTCAAGATTACAAAACCGGTGAAAACCTAATGGTCGCTTGGATGAACCGCGAGTCATTAGAGTTGAGTGTGGCCGAAGGGCGTGCCATTTATTGGTCGCGTTCGCGTCAAAAGCTTTGGCGTAAAGGTGAAGAGTCGGGTAATGTTCAGCAGCTGCACGCGATCCGTTTGGACTGTGATGCAGATGTCATTCAGTTGAGCGTTGAACAAATTGGCGAAGTGGCTTGTCATACAGGTCGCCGCAGCTGTTTTTACCGTAAGCTCAATAGTGAGACCGGCGAATGGCAAGTTGAAACGGACGTGCTGAAGGATCCAGCGCTGCTGTATGCGAAAGAGGATACCAAAGGTGAATAACGTTATTGGCGAACTGTCCGCTATTCTTGAAGAACGTAAAGGGGCGTCAGCTGACTCGAGTTATGTAGCCAGTCTTTACTCTAAAGGGTTAAATAAGATCCTAGAGAAAGTGGGCGAAGAGGCGACTGAAACCATCCTTGCGGCTAAAGATGCAGAAAAGAGTGGTGACAATTCGGAGCTAATCTACGAAACTGCTGATCTTTGGTTCCATACCATGGTGGCGTTAAAGCACTTAGATGTGTCACCGGAACAGGTTTTAGAGGAACTGGCACGACGTTTTGGTCTGTCAGGCCTTGAAGAAAAAGCAAATCGCACCAAATAATAGGTGTATAACAAACTAAAACAGAACAACAACGCGTTAGGAGAACTGTAATGGGTTTTGGTGGTATCAGCATTTGGCAATTGGTTATCGTACTCGGCATTATCATTCTGCTGTTCGGTACTAAGAAACTTCGTAACCTGGGTGGTGACGTAGGTTCAGCTGTAAAAGGCTTCAAAAAAGCAATGTCTGATGAAGGCGCAAAAGAAGAGCCTAAATCAATCGCTCAAGAGAGTGATGCAGAGTTCAAAGCTGCAGACGCTGAAAAAACTGAAGATAAAACCGAATCTAAGTCTTAATTTAAGATGTTTGATATCGGTTTTGCCGAGCTGCTCATCGTTGGTGTAGTAGGTCTGGTCGTACTTGGTCCAGAGAAACTGCCGACAGCAGCTCGCACGGTTGGCCTATGGGTAGGTCGTATTCGCCGCTCTATCGGTTCGATTCAACGCGAGATCAATGAAGAGTTGCGCGTTGACGAGCTAAAACGCACCACGGCGATGAGCAAAGATCAGCTAGAGAAAGAGCTTGGTGATGTTACCGAATCTTTCCAGCGTCCTTTTGGTGAGGATTCGCCTGCAGAAAAAGCAGCACCTGACGCCCCCAAAACCGACTTTGACCCAACTTCATTTACCAGTGACCCTTCCGTTCACGAAGCTTACAAGCCAACCGCCGTAGCCGAAGAGAACGCTCAAGAAGAGAGCGCTGCCCAAGTCGCTGAATCAGATGTTGCCGAGCCGGTAACTGCTGAACCAGCTGAGCAGCTAGCGGACAATACAGAGCAGAATGAGCCAAACAAACACAGCTGATAAAGAGCAGCCATTAATTGCCCACCTAATCGAGTTACGCCAGCGCGTCATGCGCATCGTGTTGTTCGTGTTGGTGATTTTTGCGGGGCTTTTCTACTTCGCGAATGATCTTTATGCCTACCTATCGGCACCGCTGACTGCGTTGCTGCCTGAAGGGACCAGCATGATCGCGACAGACGTCACGTCGCCGTTCTTTGCGCCCTTTAAATTGGCATTGGTGTTAGCGGTATTCATCGGTATCCCTTACATTTTGCATCAGATCTGGAGCTTCATCGCACCAGGTCTTTACGAAAATGAGAAGCACCTTGCCGTGCCTCTTCTGATCTCATCGATCTTCCTCTTCTACGCCGGTATTGCCTTTGCCTACTTTGTGGTCTTCCCACTGGTATTTGGCTTCTTTACCAGCGTAGGTCCAGAGAACGTTGCGGTGATGACGGACATCAGCAGCTATTTGAACTTCGTACTAAAACTGTTCTTCGCTTTTGGTGTGGTCTTCGAGATCCCTATCGCGACGCTGTTATTGATCTGGTCAGGCGCGACAACGGCGCAATCACTGGGTGAAAAACGTGCCTATGTGATCGTTGGCTGTTTTGTTGTCGGCATGCTGCTGACACCCCCAGATATCATCTCTCAATCTCTGCTCGCACTGCCAATGTGGCTGCTGTTCGAAGTGGGTCTGATTATGGGCCGTGTCTTTGTCCGCAACACGGATGAGGAGGAGTTTGAAGATGAGTTCGCTGCGGCTGAAGCGGAAGACGACGCAAACCGTTCAGACTCAGAAGAGACTGATAGCAGCGCTAAAAGCTAAGTTTTAACGCTGCTCAATGCCTCAGGTCGACAATCCCCCTCGTAAACCCTTTGTTACGCGTGGTGCTAATGTAAAGCGCTGTGAACAGTGCCGTCTGCCAATCACCGCCTGTATCTGTGAGTACCGATCTGAAGTGGAATCACAGGTTGAATTTGTGGTGTTGATGCATCGTTACGAAACCTATAAACCCACCAATACCGGTAGGCTAATCGCCGACAGCATCGCTAAAACCCGCGTCATAGAGTGGCAAGGTCGTAAAGAGCCCGGTGACGAGTTAACGGCTTTGCTGAACGATCCCAGTTACCAGCCTATCATTGTCTTCCCACCCGCAGAGGACTACCTCGAGCGAATGACAACGCCCGTTCAGGTACAACAGAATTCGGCTAAGCCCCTTTTAATTCTGCTGGATGGTACCTGGCGACAAGCGCGCAGAATCTTCCGCCACTCAGACTACCTACAACATCTTCCAGTGATCAGTCTGGATGAAGTGCGCGAGTCGAGTTATGGATTGCGCAAAGCGATTCATGAAGGACAACTCTGCACCGCCGAAGTGGCCATCGCACTGCTTGAGCAGCTTGGCGATGAACCTGCCGCTAACCACCTCAATGCCTATTTCAAACGCTTTAATCAGCACTACGTTGCCAGTCGTGGTCGATTAGCCAAGCGTGATCGTGACACAGGCGAACTGGTTTAAGTTCTTTTTTCGCCAAGCTCTTCGATGACCAACATAGATATAATTTATCAAGGCCATAAACATAATAAAATTTATTATGTATTTTTGTTATGTAACTATAACCATATCGACTGAAGACAAGTCGAAATTAAATTAACAATGGAGATAAACCATGGCTTTACGTATTAATGATACTGTTCCAAATCTTGATCTTGTCACTGATTAGGGTGAATTCAAGCTTCATGATTTCATTGGTGATAGCTGGACAATCCTTTTCAGCCATCCGAAAGACTTTACTCCAGTATGTACAACTGAATTTGGCGCAGTTGCTCAACTGGCTGATGAATGGGCTAAGCGCAACACAAAAGTGATCGGTCTATCGGTTGACGGTGTTGATGAGCACAAAGAGTGGAAGTGCGATATCGAGAGCTTTGCCAATGCAAAGGCTAATTTCCCAATCATTGCTGATGAGTCGCTAGAGGTTTCTAAAGCACTGGATATGTTGCCAGCGGAAGCATACCTCCCTGATGGCAGAACAGCAGCTGATTCTGCTAGTGTTCGAGTTGTTTTCATTTTTAGCCCAGATAAAAAGTTACAGCTTTCGATGACGTACCCTATGTCTGTAGGTCGTAATTTTGCTGAGGTTTTGCGTGCCCTAGATGCACTTCAAGCTTCTTACGGTGTGCCAATTGCGATGCCAGCAAACTGGGCGCCAGGTGAGGACGTCATCGTAGCTCTATCACTTAACGATGAAGAGGCTAAAGAGCGTTTTGGCGATGTAGACATCAAGCTGCCTTACCTACGCACCACTAAGCAGCCCTCTTAAGACCGGTTCTGTAATAAGACCCAGCCATGTGCTGGGTTTTTTATTGCTTGATGCAGTGCACAATGCGATAGTTGGGTGAGTCCCAACTTCTGGAGCCTTGTTGATGAAGCTAGTCATTGCCCCTGATTCGTTCAAAGAGAGCCTAGATGCAGAAGGCGTCGCACGTGCGATTGCCAAAGGCATTGAGTCAACGCTAACGGATGTCGACATTCACTGCGTACCTGTGGCGGACGGTGGCGAGGGAACGACGGAAGCGCTGATTGCAGCAACCTCTGGGAAGCAACACACGGCCGAAGTGACGGGGCCATTAGGGGGCTCCCTCAATGCTATCTGGGGCGTACTGGGTCACCAAGAGGGTGTGCCACTGACAGCGGTGGTCGAAACAGCGGCAGCCTCAGGATTGGATAAGATACTGCCTGAACAGCGTGATGCCCTAACAGCTTCAACCTATGGTACGGGTGAGCTGATCCTTAAAGCCCTGGATCAAGGCGCGCGTCGCATCATTATGGGCTTAGGAGGCAGTGCCACCAATGATGGTGGAACGGGATTGTTAAGGGCTCTGGGTGCTAAGTTTCTTGATGCGGCAGGTCATGAACTTGCCGAAGGGGGTGCGGCACTGGCTGATCTGGATCGTATAGATCTAACCGGATTTGACCCACGTTTAGCCGAGACAGAGTTCTTAGTCGCCTGTGATGTTGATAATCCGCTGTTAGGTGAGCGGGGGGCTTCTGCTATTTTTGGTCCGCAAAAGGGGGCGACACCTGAACAGGTTCAACAGTTGGATGACGCCCTAACTCGATTGGCCGACGTGAGTGCTGACTTGTTGGGTAAGGATTTACGAGATCGTGCCGGCGCTGGCGCAGCGGGTGGCCTTGGCTACGCGTTGGTTCAGTTTTTAGATGCTCGCTTAGCACCAGGTATCGATCTGGTGCTGGAGGCGGTCGATTTCCATAAAACGCTTGAGGGTGCCGATCTGGTGATTACCGGTGAGGGACGCATGGACGGTCAAAGTCTAAGCGGTAAAACCCCGGTTGGCGTTGCACGTTGGGCTAAACAGCACGACCTGCCTGTGATTGCACTCTGTGGCTCAATTGGTGAGGGGGCAGAGGGCGTGCATGACGTGGGGATAGATGCACTTTTCTCAGTGGTTCCAGGTGTTTGTAGCTTGGAAGAGGCGCTTGCTAATGGCGCTGAAAATTTAGAAAGAACTGGCGCCCAAATTGGACGCCTGTTGAGCCTGAAGACTATTCAGCTTTAGCTGCGGCTTGTTGCTCAATCTCTGCACGAACGGTATCCATATCAAGTTCAGCCGCTTTGGTCAGCAGTTCGCGAAGCTGTCCCGCTTGCAGTGCACCGCCTTCGTTGTAGATCAGAATGTTGTCGCGGAAGATCATCAGTGTTGGAATCGAGCGAATGCGGAACTCTGCTGCAATTTGCTGTTCAACCTCAGTATTCACCTTACCAAAGACAACGTCTGGGAACTCTTCAGAGACGGTATCAAAGGTTGGGCCAAAGGCTTTACAAGGACCACACCAAGGCGCCCAGTAATCGACAATCACAAAGTTGTTTTGCGTAATGGTCGATTCAAAATTCTCTTGGTTTAGCTCAATAACCGCCATGTTGCTCTCCTAATGTTTAGTTTATATTAGAAACAGCTTATCAATGATTGATGGCAGTTAATAGGATTAAAGCGGTCTAGGTCTAAAACACTAGCGTACGTGATACATTAATTAAAATTTAGAAGAGTCCTTTATATGAACATAGATCGTTCTCTTTCCGTCGCAGTGACGGGTGCTACAGGCTATGTTGCTGGTTGGATTATTAAGCGCTTATTGGAAGAGGGGTTAACTATACATGCCACGGTGCGTGATCCCGAGGCCACCGATAAACTTAAAGCGTTGAACGCCTTAGCTGATGGAAGCCCGGGTACGCTTAAATTCTTCAAAACCGATCTGCTCTCCAAAGAGGGGTTTGCCGATGCGATCGAGGGGTGTGGTGTTGTATTTCATACCGCATCGCCTTTTACCTCAAATTTTAAAGACCCGCAGCGGGAACTTATTGATCCTGCGTTGATCGGTACCCGCAATGTGCTCGAGACGGCTAAATCCTTCGAAACCGTTAAGCGGGTGGTGGTCACCAGTTCTTGTGCTGCAATCTATACTGATGCGACAGAGTGTGACTCGGTCGAGGGCGGCGTGCTAACGGAAGCAAACTGGAATGAAACCGCATCCATAGACTATCAGCCCTATTCGTATTCAAAAACTGTGACCGAACGTGAAGCCTGGCGCATCGCTGAGGATGCATCGTTTGACTTGGTGACGATCAATCCCTGTTTAGTGATGGGGCCAGCGATAGGTGGCATTCCAACGTCAGAGAGTTTCTCGATCATCGAACGTGTGGGTTCGGGTGAGTTCAAACAGGGTGCGCCACGTTTAGGTATTGGTTTTGTTGATGTTCGAGAGGTCGCAGAAGCTCATCTACGTGCAGCCTTCACCCCTGAGGCAGTAGGGCGCTTTATTCTTTCTGGACACTGTAGCGACCTACTAACCGCACTACTGACACTGCAAGCGCGATTCGGAAAGGACTACAAACTTCCCAAGAGAGCTGCACCTAAATGGTTGGTTTGGTTGCTTGCTCCGTTCATTAAATTGGATCGAAAGTTTATTGCTAACAACGTCAACATCGAATGGCGAGCGGACAACAGTAAGAGTCGGGAGGTATTAGGTATTGAGTATCGTCCACTCTCTGAAACGATGAATGATATGTTCGAGTATTGGGTGGAGCATCGATCGTAAAACACCGATCTTTAGACAACAAAAAAGGAGGCATTCGCCTCCTTTTTATATTGTGTGCAGTGCGTGCTTATTCAGCCGCTTCAGCTTCGCCTTGCTCTGCTTTCTGCTGTTCCATTACTTGCTGAACTTTCTGTGCGTACAAAGCATCGAAGTTCACCTGTGCAAGCATCAGTGCAGGGAAGCTAGCTTTAGTCGCTAGGTTGTCTACTGCTTCACGTGCGTATGGGAATAGAAGCGTTGGGCAGTATGCACCTAGAGTGTGGTGCAGCTGTGCTGGCTCAAAGCCGCTGATCTGGAAGATAGCTGCTTGCTGTACTTCGATCAGAAAGGCTGTTTCATCTTCTGTCTTAACGGTCACAGTCAGTGTTAGGTTCACTTCGTAGTGATCATCGCCCAGTACACGGCTAGCCGAATTAACATCTAGACCAACCTGTGGCTGCCAAGCTTTGTTGAAAATTTCTGGGCCAGCAGGTGTTTCAAGTGATGCGTCTTTTAGGTAGACACGTTTCATACCAAACTGTGGTGCTGGTTGCTGATTCTCTTCAGACATGTTGCTTCCTTACTTTTAATCGTTCTAATTATTCGCCGGCGTTGTTCGCCAGCAGTCCGTCCAGTTCACCATTGCGCTCAAGTGCGAACAGATCGTCGCATCCGCCAACGTGGTGCTCGCCGATAAAGATTTGAGGAACGGTACGTCGACCACTGCGTTCCATCATTTCAGCGCGTTTCGTTGGATCCTGATCTACGCTGATCTCGTTAAATGAAACACCTTTGTGATCAAGTAACATCTTTGCACGTGTGCAAAAACCGCATAGAGCTGAGCTGTAAATTTCTACTGTCATTTTGTTACCACTGGCATGCTTTGGTGGCGCCACTCAGAGATGCCTCCCGTAAGACGCATCGCCTGGGTGAATCCAGCCGATTTCATTTTGCGACACGCGGTGCCCGCTGTCTGACCCATGTTACACACTACAATGATCGGCTTCTCTTTGTACTGATCCAACTCAGTCATGCGGCGATCGAAATCTGCCAGTGGAATGTTGATCGAGTTAGTTAGGTGGCCAGTGCTGAAATCTTTGTGTGCACGGATATCAAGAACAACAGCATCCTCTTTGTTGATTAGGCGCGTTGCTTCAGCAGCTGTTACTGATTTACCGCCTTTCATACGCTCAGTAAAGATCAGCATGGCTAGGGTAAATGCCCAAGCAACAACCATCATGGTGTGATTGCCGATAAATTCGATTACGTTTTCCATTTCAGACCTGTGTATGCAATAAAAATTAATGCGCGAAAGTATACATTGCAGAGCCTCAAGGGATAAGGGGGCTGACTGAAAAATCACCAATGTTTAATGGTTTTAACGGGCCTCAGCGGTTAAAATCTCTATCAATCTAAAGTCTTATAACCGGAATATTCATAACTATGAGTGATATGCGCACCCCAAGAGCGCTTCTTATCCTAGATGGGTACGGAGTCGAAGCCACTGAATCATCAGCTGTAGCCGCTGCTAATACGCCTGTTTGGGATGGTCTATTGGCCAATAATCCAAACTCACGTATTCAAACATCGGGCATGGCCGTGGGCCTTCCAGATGGTCAGATGGGTAACTCTGAAGTAGGGCACATGAATATCGGTGCAGGCCGAACGGTTTACCAAAACCTGACGCGTATTACCAAAGCGATTGCCGATGGTGATTTCTTCGAGAACAGCGCACTCGTTAACGCGATGGATGCCGCAATTTCAAAGGGTAATGCTGTGCACATTACTGGCTTGTTATCCCCTGGCGGTGTCCACAGCCACGAAGATCATATTGTTGCGTTGGCTAAAATGGCCGTTCAACGCGGTGCGAAGCAGGTTTACCTACACGCTATTTTGGATGGTCGTGATATGCCGCCTCGCTCTGCAGAGCCGTCGATTGCCGTCGCTGAGAAGGCGTTTGCAGATCTTGGCGTAGGCGCCATCGCCACCGTTGTTGGTCGTTACTACGCAATGGATCGTGATAACCGTTGGGATCGTGTGCAGATGGCTTACGATGCCATGACAATGGGTAAAGGTGTTCAAACGGCTGAGTCCGCTCAAGAGGCGCTCTCTGCTGCTTACGCTCGTGATGAGAACGATGAGTTTGTCGCAGCCACTGTGATTACTGATGCATCAGGTGCGCCAGTGGGTACGATCAATGATGGTGATACCCTAATCTGTGCGAATTTCCGCCCGGATCGTGCTCGTGAAATTACGCGTGCCTTTGTTCTGGATGACTCATTCGATGGTTTTGAACGCGCTAAACGTCCAGCACTTGCCGACTTTGTTATGTTGACCGAGTATGCAGCTGACATACCGGCGTCTTGTGCTTACCCTCCACAAAAGATCAGTAACGATTTGGGTGAGTACCTTTCAGGTATGGGTAAAACTCAGTTGCGTATCTCTGAAACCGAGAAGTATGCACACGTCACCTTCTTCTTTAACGGTGGTCAGGAGGAGGTCTACCCAGGTGAAGAGCGTATCTTGGTGCCCTCTCCTGATGTGGCCACTTACGATTTGAAACCTGAAATGAGCTTGCCAGAGGTGAGTGAGAAACTGTGTGATGCTATCCGAAGCCGTCAATACGATCTGATTGTCTGCAACTTCGCCAATGGTGATATGGTAGGTCATACTGGTAAATTCGATGCGGCGGTTAAAGCCTGTGAAGCGGTCGACGAAGCGCTTGCTAAGGTGCTGGCGGCGATGGCAGAAGTGGACGGTGAGACACTGATCACAGCCGATCACGGTAACGTTGAGTTGATGGTCGATCCAAACTCTGGGCAACCTCATACGTCACACACCAACTGGCCAGTCGCTTTGATCTATGATGGTCCACGCAAAGCGTCGCTAACCCTAGCGGATGGCGCGCTATGTGATCTGGCACCGACGCTGCTGGATCTAATGGATATTGATAAGCCGTCTGAAATGACCGGTTCTAGCTTGGCGTCACTCTAATCCGTGTTGCGCCACTGGCTGTTACTTTGCCTCTTCTGTAGTTCCCCCGTATTGGCGGGAACAGCGGAAGAGACAGAGAAGAAAATCAAACAGCTGACTGCACAGATGCAGTCACTGCAAAAAAGTGTCGCTAAAAAACAGGGCGACCAGCAAGCGCTTCAGAAAAAACTTCGTGAAGATGAGCGTAAAATTGCTGAAATTTCCTCGAAAAAACGCGAAGTTTCCCTATCTATCAATAAACTAACCGGTCGAGCGAATACGCTAACCAGTGATCAGACTCGTCTAAAACAGGCGGTCGAAAAAGAGCGGGCGTTGTTAATCTCGCTGCTGCAAGAGCAGTACCGTAAAGGTCGTCAGCCAAGACTGAAAATGATTTTGAGTGGTACAGAGCCACAGACGGTTGATCGCATGCTGCGCTACTACGATCACCTCAGCGATGTTTTAAAAACGCGAGTGACTAACTACCAAAGGCTATTAGGTGACTTTGATCAGAATCGCGCCGACCTCAGTGCAACAGAGTCACAACTAGTGTCTGAAAAGCAGGCGCTAGTTGAGCAGGAAGATCGCTTAAAACAAGCCTACCAGCAGCGCTTAAAAACCTTGGATGAGATCAAGCGAGACATCGGTAGTGAGAAAAATCAGTTGGCCAAACTCGAGCAAGATCGCAAACAGCTTGAGTCTCTACTCGTTGAGATAGAGCAGTCGCTCAAAGATAACTTCGTCGATATCGATACGCCGCAGATTGCCAAGCGCAAAGGGAAGTTAGATTGGCCGGTGTCGGGTAAGTTGGCACTTAAATACGGCAGTAAAAAGAGCACGCTTTCGACCGATGGTATCTTCATCAGTTCCGATTCAGGTAAGGCTGTTAGAGTGGTTCATCCAGGTCGTGTTGTCTTTTCTGAATGGTTAAGAGGCTATGGGCTGTTGATTATTGTGGATCATGGGGATGACTACCTCAGCCTCTATGGTCACAATCAGAGTCTATTGCGTAACACAGGTGATTGGGTGCAAGCGGGCGAGACCATATCACTCACCGGTAGCAGTGGTGGCTATGATCAGACGGGTCTCTACTTCTCATTACGTCATAATGGTAAGAGTTTTAACCCGGTTCCCTGGCTAAATAAAAAGAGATAATTCGAATCAGTGATAGGTGGTTTTATGTTGTTCCGTTCCGTTAGCTTTCTGCTCCTTTCAAGCCTCTTATCATTGAACGTCTTTGCCTACCCGACAGAACAGACCAGTGAAGAGTCCTCCGAGAATCAGTTGCCTCTTGATGAGTTGCGCCGTTTTGCGGAGGTGTTTAGCAGTATCAAAAAGAGTTACGTCGAGCCTGTTACCGATCAGCAGTTATTAGAAGATGCCATTGCCGGCATGGTACGTGGCTTAGATCCGCACTCGGACTACTTAATTAAAGAGGCGTTCGATAACCTGCAAGAACACACGAACGGTGAGTTCGGTGGATTGGGCATCGAAGTTGGCATGAAGGATGGCTTTGTTCATGTCATTACGCCGCTGGACGATACCCCTGCTCAAGAGGCCGGTATCAAAGCGGGTGACCTAATTACTAAATTGGGTGATACGCCGGTTCAAGGTATGTCTCTCAGTGACGCAGTGAAATTGATGCGCGGCAAAATTGGTGAGTCGATTCGCATCACCATCATGCGTGAAGGCGTCGATGCTCCTTTTGAAGTTGAGTTGGTTCGTGCAGCAATCAAGATTCGAAGCGTCAGAAGCCGCCTGTTAGAGCCTGGCTTTGGGTATGTGCGTATCAGCGAGTTTCAAGCCAATACAGGTCAGGATCTGTTAGATGCTCTGGCTAAGCTGCAAAAAGATGAGGCGCTTAAAGGGCTTGTCTTGGATCTGCGAAATAACCCTGGTGGCGTGCTTCAGGCGGCTGTTGCGGTGTCGGATGCATTCTTGGATGAAGGTCTGATTGTCTATACAGAGGGGCGTATTGCTCGATCTGAGTTGGAGTTTAATGCCACGGATGATGTGGCGATCGGTAATGTGCCGTTAATCGTGCTGATTAATGGCGGGTCCGCTTCAGCATCAGAGATCGTCGCAGGGGCTCTACAGGATCAAAAACGCGCGGTAATTATGGGTACTCAGAGTTTTGGTAAAGGCTCTGTACAAACGGTTGTTCCGCTGTCAGAAGATCGTGCCGTTAAGATTACGACAGCACGCTACTTTACGCCCAATGGACGATCCATTCAGGCGCAAGGGATTAGCCCTGATGTGGTAGTCGAAGACCTTCAGTTGGATCGCAAAGCCCCTAATCTAGATCAGGTACGCGAAGTGGATTTGGCAGGACACCTTGAGAACGAGTCAGAAGAGACGGTTCAATCCTCGGTGCAGACCGATTTAGCGGGTGATGACTTCCAGCTCTATCAAGCGCTGACCATGCTCAAAGCGTTGAACATCCTTAATCGATGATTGATCAGCGATGAAGGTTCGAAACTTAGGTTGTTCAGGAGGCTTGGCAGAGGGGCTGTTCACCACCAGCTTTCTATTGGATGAGCGCACACTCTTAGATGGTGGCACTGGGGTTGGTAGGCTTAGCTTAGCGCAGATGAACCAGATCGAAACGGTGCTGCTGACCCATGCTCACATGGATCACATCGCCGGTGTCGCCATGATGCTCGCCTCTGTTTCCGAGCATCGAAAAAAGCCAGTTATCTTAGCGGCACCTAAAGAGGTTTTAGAGGCGGTTAAGGCGCACATATTGAACTGGGTGATCTGGCCAGACTTTTCAAAAATACCCAACGAGCAGACACCGGTTCTTGAATATCTAGAGCTAGAACCTTTTCAAACATTGGAGTTAAACGGCTATCAGGTGATGCCGATCCCTCTGTCGCATACGGTGCCGAGTTTTGCCTACCGGATCAGCAGAGTGGAGGGTGCTTTCTGCTTTTTTGGTGATACCGGACCAACCGAGCTGGTGTGGCAAACCCTGAATCAGCAGCCGGTCTCAGATATCTTCATAGAGCTCTCCTACCGAAATGACTCTGCCGAACTGGCTGGAATCAGTAAGCACTACACATCGGTTACTTTGGCAGAGGATTTGGCCAAGTTAGACGAGCCCAGCAAGGTGCATATCATGCACCTAAAACCTGGGGTGGAAGATCAAATCATTGCAGAGTTTTCTGAATGCTCTAAATCACTGCATCACAGCTTCGATCTCTGCCATGAGATCGAAGCCTTCAACATTTAACGCGTTTCATCGACCTTGCCGGTGCCACTGATGGGCCAACCTGCTACCGCTTGTGCAATGAGCAGCAAGACAAGCGTGAGCATCGGCAGAGTCCAAGCTTGTTGCCAGTCGTAAAGAGCGCCGATCAAACTCGGTGCAATGCTAGCGAGCAGATAACCGACCCCTTGGACCATGGCTGACAGAGCGGTTGCTTGGCGCATATCATGCGATTTCATCGCGATCAGAGCCAACGCAAGTGAGAGCGAAGCCCCACCATAGGTACCTAAACAAGCGACCCACAAGTAGCGACCTTCAATGGGCGCTAGCCATATTCCAAAAACGCCCACCAATCCGATTAAGGTGATGATCGCGACAATGCTGCGTTGCGTCGGCAACTTAGCCGCTATCATCGGGGTTAACAGTGCAGCCGGTATACCGATCATGGTGAAGATGGCGGTCATCAATCCCGCTTCTGCATCACTTAACCCTGCATCCATAAAGATGCGTGGAAGCCAGGTAGCCAATACATAGAACTGAATAGACTGCAGTCCCATGAAAGAGGCCAAAGACCAAGCTCGTGGTAAACGCCAAACGCTGCTGCTGACGCTGGTCGGTGCAGCCGGTTTAAACTTAACCCGCAACATCGGCAGCCAGACCAATAGAGCAATAATCGGCAAGATGGCCCAGACGATCATAGGCACATGCCAATCATTAAAGGCATCTCGCATCGGAATCGCGGAGTAGAAGCTAAACGCGGCCCCTGTGGTTAGCACCAGTGTATAGACACCGGTCAGTGAGCTCGCGTTCTCTGGGAAGAGTCCCTTAACCAGTGATGGAATCAGTACATTCAAAATGGCGATGCCGGCTCCTAGTGCTAGCGTGCCAGAGACCATCATCCCATAGTCGCCAAAGAGGCGCGCCGCTGCGCCTATGCCAAGAGTCAGCAGAGCAAGTGCCACGACTTTCATCGGTGCTAAACGGTTAGCAACCCAGGGCACGACCAGAGAGAATGAGGCAAAACAGAGCAAAGGGAGTGTCATCAAGAAGCCGAACGCGGCAGCTGAAATCCCCAGGTCCGACCGAATATCTTCGACCAGCGGACCGATAACGACTAAGCCGCCGCGAAGGTTGGCTGCGGCCAGCATCAATGCAAAGATCGCCGCAAAAAAACTGAGGCGATCTTTGAAGTAGTTATTACCCATCAGTTCGATGGGCTTCTGAAGAGACCGATCGACATGCGGGACCACTGTTCTGGCCAGAACTCCGTGGGGCGTTTCTTGAAGTCCGTTCTAACGTACTGGCGAATGCGACCTTCAGCCGTTGCCAAAATCAAGTTGGCGGTAGAGCCGGCTGGCAGCTGGGTGCGAATACCCTCTTTCAACTCGGCTTCGCGTAAGGTCTGCTTGATTTGCGTCTCTATACGCTCGAACAGTTGATTAATTTGACCGCGCAGGCGCTCATTTTCGCCCGAAAGAGCATCACCACCAAGCAGTCGGCACATCCCTGGATTGCGCTCTGAAAAGACGAGTAGCAGGGTAATGATCTGCTCAACCTGACGAACGGCGCTGACATCGGATTGTGTGATGGTCTTAATGCGTGTGAATAGGGTCTGTTCGATAAATTCGATTAGCCCTTCAAACATGCGCGCTTTACTTGGGAAGTGGCGGTAGAGAGCCGCTTCTGATACCCCAACATCTTTTGCAAGGGCCGCCGTTGTAATGCGTTGTCCTGGATTGACCTCCAGCATCTGGGCGAGTGCCTGGAGAATCTGGTCGCGTCGTGAAATTTTGGTCTCGCTCATGCTTCCACCTTCAACGATTTGTTAGAGATCAGAGTGCCGACACCTTCATCAGTGAAGATCTCCAGCATGCAGGAGTGCTCGACACGACCGTCGATGATGTGCGCTGAAGTCACGCCTGATTTTACCGCACTCAATGCACAGTCGATTTTAGGCAACATACCGCCGTAGATAGTACCGTCGGCAATTAGAGCATCGACCTGTTGGGTTGAGAGGCCTGTTAACACTTCGCCCTCTTTGTCCATCAAACCTGCAATGTTGGTCAGTAGGATCAGTTTCTCTGCCTGAAGAACCTCTGCAATTTTACCCGCGACTAGGTCCGCATTGATGTTGTATGAGGCACCGTCAGCACCTACGCCGATTGGGGCGATGACTGGAATGATGTCCGAATCCACCAGCATCTCTAGAACGCTGACGTTAACACGCTCAACTTCACCGACGTGACCGATATCGATGATCTCAGGTGCTTCCATCTCAGGCGTCTTGTGTTTCACTTTCAGCTTACGTGCACGAAGCAGGTCGCCATCTTTACCGGTCAGGCCGATCGCTTTACCGCCGGCGGAGTTGATGAGGCCGACAATCTCTTTGTTGACCATGCCGCCGAGAACCATCTCAACCACATCCATGGTTGCCGTATCGGTGACACGCATGCCATTAATGAAGTGAGATTCGATCTTCAATTTGTCGAGTAGATCACCAATCTGCGGGCCACCACCGTGCACAACAATGGGGTTCAGGCCAATCAGTTTCAGCATAACGATGTCGCGTGCAAAGCTGGCTTTTAGCTTCTCATCGGTCATGGCGTTGCCGCCGTATTTAACGACGATGGTTTTACCGACGAAGCGTTGAATATAGGGAAGCGCTTCAGAAAGGACGGTGGCGGTCGAGATCGCTTGTTGGCGTGTTAATGGCATGGTGAAAAAACCTCTAAATCAAATATAAAAATTAGTGACGACCCGAAGAGCCAAAGCCGCCTTCGCCGCGATCCGTTTCAGTAAATTCTTCAACAAATTCAAAATCAGCTTGAACCACAGGAACCAAAACTAACTGTGCGATGCGCTCGCCTGGCTCAACAGTGAAACTGGTTTGACCACGGTTCCAGCACGATACAAATAGCTGGCCCTGGTAGTCAGAATCGATCAAACCAACCAGGTTGCCAAGCACGATGCCGTGTTTATGTCCCAAGCCAGAACGTGGAAGAATCATCGCACAGAGGCTAGGGTCCTCAATAAAGATCGACATGCCAGTCGGAATAAGTTCGGTTTGGCCTGGCTCTAGAGTCAGCGGTGCTTCAACACAGGCACGTAGATCCAGACCCGCTGATCCTGTGGTGGCGTAAGTTGGCATGGGAATCGAGTCACCTAGGCGCTTATCTAGGATTTTTACTTGTAGCTTTTGCATATCAATCCATCAATTGTGAAATGTGTGAAATGAGTTGTTCGGCCAATTCGCTCTTACCGGCTTTGGGTAGAGGAAGCTCGCCGTTAGGTCCGACCAGAATGACTTCATTCTGATCAGCATTAAAACCAATATCGGCTTGCGAAACATCGTTAGCAATCACCAGATCCAGCCCTTTGCGAACCAGTTTGCTGCGAGCGTACTCAACAAGATTTTCAGTCTCAGCAGCGAAGCCAATCATCAGTGGGCGCTCAGGTTGCGCGGCAATGGTAGCGATGATGTCTGGATTCTTGGTTAATAGAATCTCCATCACCTCTTCGGCCCCTTTCTTGATCTTCTGCTCTGCGACCAGTTGCGGACGGTAATCGGCCACAGCAGCGGCGCCAATGAAGATGTCAGCTTGTTCTGAAGCAACCAAAGCGGCTTCAAGCATCTGCTCTGCTGACTCGACATCAACTCGTCGAACCCCTTTAGGCGTTGGCAGTGATACAGGCCCTGCGATCAAGGTGACATTGGCACCCGCTTTAGCGGCTGCTGAAGCCAGTTCTAATCCCATTTTGCCTGAGCTGTGATTCGAGATGAAACGAACAGGGTCGATCGGTTCACGGGTAGGACCAGCGGTAATCACAACGCTCTTCTCATTGAGCGGACCGTTCGCAATTAGATTGGCGCAACTGGCTAGGATATCAGTGGGCTCAATCATGCGACCAGGCCCAGTGTCACCACAGGCCTGTTCACCCGAACCAGGTCCAAAGATATTGACGCCTTGAGATAGCAACGTCTCTAAGTTCTGCTGGGTGCGAGGGTCACGCCACATAGCCTGGTTCATGGCTGGCGCTAACGCGATAGGCGCGTCCGTCGCTAGACAGAGGGTTGTCAGCAAGTCGTTTGCCATGCCGCCTGCAAATCGAGCCATAAAGTCAGCCGTCGCTGGCGCTACGATGATGAGATCCGCCCAACGGGCCAGCTCAATATGCCCCATGCCCTGTTCAGCTTCCGGATCGAGCAGAGACTGATGCACAGGGTTGCCCGATAGCGCTTGTAGGGTCAGCGGGGTGATGAACTCGGCACCAGCGTCCGTTAGAACAACGCGTACATCCGCGCCGACTCCTTTGAATAGACGCGTCAATTCAGCTGCTTTATACGCTGCAATACCGCCAGTGATACCGATCAAAATGTGGCGGTTAGTAAGTCTATGCATACCTCGAAAGCCTTATAAACAGTGACAATGTTTAAATTGAATTATCTTCTATACTGGGATCAGAGTATAGCGAAATATCGTTCATCACAGGGAGGTGATATGAAAATTTTGGATTGGCCAAGTTCAGAGAGGCCGCGTGAGAGGCTATTACAACAGGGCGCATCGGCGCTGAGTGATGCTGAACTCCTGGCCGTTTTTGTAGGGCAGGGGTTACCGGGCTGCAATGCCGTCGATCTTGGCCGTCAATGGTTGGATCAAGCGGGTAGCTTAAATGCACTGCTCAATAGAGAGTGTGAAAGCTTTATCGATTTGGCCGGCGCCGGCCTTGCTCGGTACGTTCTGCTTCAGGCAGCTCTGGAGCTGGGGAAACGCTACCTAGCCAGTGAAATAGCACAACGTTCGGTGATCGAGAGTCCGGAATCGGTTAAGGCCTATCTTAGCCATGAGCTGGCCGGCGCCAGCCGAGAGCACTTCGGCTGTCTGTTTCTGGATGCACAGCATCGAGTGATTAAATGGCAGGTGCTCTTTTCTGGTACGTTAAATGCGGCTGCGGTCTACCCCAGAGTTATTGTTGAAGCGGCGCTGTCGCTCAACGCCTCAGCCATTATCCTCGCCCATAACCACCCCTCAGGCGTCTGCGAGCCCTCGATGGCCGATCAAACCATTACCCAAAGAATCTCAGAAGCGCTAGCTCTGATCGACATCAAAGTGCTCGATCATCTGATCATAGCGGGCAGCCAATCGATGAGCTTTGCAGAGCGGGGTTTGTTG
Organism: Marinobacterium sp. xm-m-383; assembly: GCF_013283255.1. NCBI lineage: Bacteria > Pseudomonadati > Pseudomonadota > Gammaproteobacteria > Oceanospirillales > Oceanospirillaceae > Marinobacterium > Marinobacterium sp. xm-m-383. The sequence goes on from NZ_WBYT01000002.1 coordinate 183,558, forward strand.
TAGGTCACGGTTTGCCTGCGGCAATTCGTTCCTACAGGGTGGAGGTTTCGATTGGGTGTCACGGTTTACCTGCGGCAATTCGTTCCTGCGGGGTGCGGGTTGCGATGATGTGTCACGGTTTACCTGCGGCAATTCGTTCCTACAGGGTGTGGGTTACGATCATTTGTCACGGTTTGCCTACGGCAATTTGTTTCTTCGGGGTGTGGGTTGCGATGATGTGTCACGGTTTGCCTGCGGCAATTCGTTCCTACAGGGTGGCGTTGTAGGAGCGAATTTGAGCGAAGCGAAAAACCGCGAAAATAAAAAACCGCGCATAAAATCGCAAAACACAAACAAATACCGCAAACATAAATTACATAACTCAAGGATGAGTCATGATTAAAAAACCAGGTTACAGTTCGTTAAGAAAAGGCCGTGTTTCGATTCCAGGGCAGATTTATCATCTAACCACGGTGACGCTGGGGCGCCAGTGCTTTTTTGAAGATTTTCATGTGGCTCGATCTCTAGTTAAATGCCTGCACAGTCAACAGATTGAGAGTCTGGCCTATGTCATAATGCCCGATCATTTCCATTGGCTAATTCAACTCAATGAACACTCAGGTTCAATTTCACATGTGATGAGAAAAGTTAAGCTGAGTTTGGTTAAAGGTCAGGGTATCAGCTGGGAAAAAGGCTTTTATGATCGAGCGATTAGGCGATCGGATGATATTGAGAGTATTGCTAGATACATTGTGATGAACCCAGTAAGAGCGGGTTTGGTAACAACAGTCAGAGAATATCCGCATTGGGATGCCATATGGCTTGATTAGACGTGTCACGGTTTGCCTACGGCAATTTGTTTCTTCGGGGTGTGGGTTACGATGATGTGTCACGGTTTGCCTGCGGCAATTCGTTCCTACAGGGTGGAGGTTTCGATTGGGTGTCACGGTTTACCTGCGGCAATTCGTTCCTACGGGGTGTGGGTTACGATGATGTGTCACGGTTTACCTGCGGTAATACGTTCCTACGGGGTGTGGGTTACGATCATTTGTCACGGTTTGCCTGTGGCAATTCGTTCCTACGGGGTGTGGGTTACGATGATTTGTCACGGTTTACCTGCGGTAATTCGTTCTTGCGGGGTGGGGGTTGCGATCATGTGTCACGGTTTACCTGCGGTAATTCGTTCTTACGGGGTGGCGTTGTAGGAGCGAATTTGAGCGAAGCGAAAAACCGCGAAATCTAAAAACCGCGAACAAAACCGCAAAACCACGATCTCACATCACTCCTAAGATTGAACAAAAAACAGACAAAAAGGTGGCGTTTGGGGTGGTTCTTCTGTAATATCACGCGCCTCTGTCTCATTGGTACGGGATTTCTGTCTCGTTTTCGGACGCTCCGCCTGAGATTGCCAAGGTTTTCGTTATGAAAGTGGCATTCAATAAATATCTGACAGAGTAAAAGAAAACACTATTAACTGAGGTTTTAAAATGTCTCGAGTATGTATGGTTACTGGCAAATCCCCAGTAACAGGAAACAACGTTTCCCACTCACAACGTAAAACACGTCGTCGCTTCCTACCAAACCTGCACTGGCACCGTTTTTGGGTAGAGAGCGAAAACAAATTCGTTCGTCTACGCGTATCTTCTAAAGGTATGCGCATCATCGACAAGAAAGGCATCGACGCTGTTCTTGTTGACGTTCGTAAAAATGGCAACAAAGTCTAAGCATAAGGAGCTAAGTCATGGCTAAAGGCGCACGCGAAAAGATCCGACTAGTCTCTTCTGCAGGTACTGGTCACTTCTACACTACAGATAAGAACAAGCGTAACACTCCGGACAAATTCGAATTCAAGAAATACGATCCGGTTGTTCGTAAGCACGTTATCTACAAGGAAGCTAAGATCAAGTAATTGATACAGCATCCCAAAGATACCCGCATTCGGTTACACTGATGCGGGTATTTTTTTGCCCAGCGTTTACCCATTTAAGGATGTTCGCATGACTAAGTCATGGATGAGTGTTGTACCTTTTGCATTTGTTCTGCTTTGGAGCACCGGCTTTATCGGTGCTCGATACGGTTTGCCCTATATTGAACCGTTTAACTACCTATTTATCCGTATGCTGTTCACGTTGGCGGTCTTCTTTTTATTGATTCAGATCTTCCGTGGACGTTGGCCGAGCTGGGATGTCGCTAAACATCAGTTGGTTACGGGATCGTTGATTCATGCAGGCTATTTGGGTGGCGTATTTGCAGCCATCAAGTTGGATATGCCGGCCGGTGTAACGGCGATTATTGTCGGTCTGCAGCCGCTACTGACCGCCTTTATCTCACAGATATGGCTCAAGTCGAAGTTGAGCCCTATGGGTTGGGTTGGGTTGTGGCTTGGCTTGATCGGCGTCGTGACAGTGCTCTGGTCAGGTGTGGCGGATGAGGAGATTACCCTTACGGCGGGAGCGATCACGGCCGCCTTGGTGGCACTCTTTGCGATCTCTATTGGCACCCTCTATCAGAAACGTTTTGGTGGGGGGGCGGATCTTCTTACTGGATCGTTCATTCAATACGTGATGACGGCGATTATCATGGGCGCTTTAACCTTCGCTTTTGAGACTCAAGAGGTGGTTTGGCACATTGAGTTAATTGGCGCGTTGACCTGGTTGGTGCTTGGTCTGTCGCTCTCTGCTATTTTGCTATTGATGTTGATGATTCGTGAAGGTGAGTCAGCCAAAGTAGCCAGCTATTTCTATCTTGTTCCGCCCGCAACAGCGCTAGAAGCTTGGTATCTGTTTGATGAGCGTCTGTCGATGCTAACCTTGGTGGGTGTGGCTGTGACGGTGCTAGGTGTCTTTTTAACCCAACGTGCGGCTAAGGTGAGTTAAGTGCCAGAGTTACCCGAAGTAGAGACAACACGACGAGGCATAGAGCCGCACATTGATCAGCAGCGTGTGGCCGATTTTGTGGTGCGTGAGCCTCGTTTGCGTTGGTCTGTGCCTAGTGAAATTCCTAAAAACATCGTTGAAAAAAAGGTTAATAGCGTCGAACGTCGAGGAAAATATATCCTGATACGTTTTGATGAGGGCGATCTCATGGTGCACTTGGGTATGTCAGGTAGCTTGAGAGTTCTTCCCAAAGGAACAGAACCGGCCAAACATGATCATGTGGATCTCGTGATGGAAAATGGCTTGTTGGTGCGCCTAACCGATCCTCGCCGTTTCGGTTCTGTGCTCTGGCAACCCAAAGGTGAGACGCACAAGTTATTGGAGAAGCTAGGCCCAGAGCCTCTGTCCGATGCATTTAACGTGGATTATCTGTTTAAGGCGTCACGTAATCGCTCTCTAGCCATCAAGCAGTTCATCATGACCTCTGAAGTCGTCGTCGGTGTTGGCAACATTTATGCTAATGAGTCTCTCTTTAGAGCGGGTATCGATCCGCGTAAGCCGGCGGGTAAGGTGTCAAAACAGCGTTATGAGCGTTTGGTCGGCGAGATTAAGAGCGTGCTTGAGTACGCCATCACGCGCGGTGGTACTACCTTAAGGGATTTCCTCTCCAGTGACGGCAAGCCAGGTTATTTTGCGCAAGAGCTCTCGGTCTACGGTCGAGGCGGTGAGGCCTGTAAATCCTGTGGCTCGACGCTTAAAGAGATTCGTCAGGGTCAACGGGCGACGGTATTTTGTCCTAGGTGTCAGCGTTAATGAGCTTTAGGCAGGCGTTCCCCGTTGAGACGGTAGAGCAGAAGGCTCGTCGTCAGGGGTTGGGTATTTCGGATGCGCTGACACATCGTGAAGTGTGGCGATTGGATGCCAGCATTAATGTCGAGATCTACCCTGTCTCGCACAGCGCCCCCAATATTCTGTTTCTCGCAGGGATCGGCACCTATGTCGAGCTCTATGCTGAATTAGCTGTAGCCCTTAATCAGCAGGGTTTTAATGTGATTGCGGTCGATCCTCCGGGACACGGCTACTCTGCAGGTAATCGCGGTCGATATACTGTTGAACAGTTCCAGCATCACCTTTCCCATGTGCTGAATGCCCTTGAATCCCGCTTTACCGGTCCATGGTCCGTCTATGGTTACTCGATAGGGGCTGTCACGGCGGTTGCGTTGGCTGAGCTAGATCAGCGCATTCAATCGGTGCTCTGTACCACGCTGCTGTTAGGGCAAGAGCCTCCCGATATGATGTATGCCTTGGGTTGGAGCTGGACTCGCTTCAGCGCTCTGTGGTTTCCCAATATGCGCCTGCCACTTAAGAGCTTTATCGATTTTGAGTCGCTTCTGGGTGATCACCCCGCAGGGCCCTACATCAATGACGATCCATTGATTATCTTTGACTACCCTCTGGCAACGCTTGCTTCACTGTTTACCCATCAAGCTGGGATTGCTGATTCGGTGTTCCCATTTACATTGATCAATCTGCAAGGTGATCATGATGAGGTGTTATCCAAAGAGTATGCGCTACGTGTGGCTAATAGGATTAAGCAGCCGATGCATTTGGAGTTCATTGAAGGGGCTGGGCATATGATGCCCTGGGATGATCCCGAGGATCTGGCGCATCGCATCGCATTGCTGTTGGGCAAATAGCAGGCAAAAAAATAGGGCGGCCACTCCATGGCACGCCCTGTTGGAAGACTTTCCTTGCAACCTAGTCGCGTCCTGCGATGTCCCTGTGTTGCTTTACTTCCATTGAAACCAATCCTTGGTCTCACCGGGTCAATCCATGACCTCAGTTATTCCGTGGTGCGTACTTTAGGGATTGAGATAGGGTTTGTATATAGTCATAACAGCTAAAAAGAGGTTATTTAGATATTATTTAGTTATATGTAAATAACCAAAGCCATTTTTGTGTCGATTTGTTGGTCGGCGGGTTAGTCTTGCCGCCATCTTGAGCGTTATACTTGTTAAAAATCATCTACTAATGAGGTGTCTCGTGGCATTCGATCCTAGCCAACGCATTTTTCCACTCACTCGCATGCGTCGTATGCGTGCTAGCACTTTCTCTCGTGATTTGATGCGTGAGAACCAGCTGACAGCCCAAGATCTGATCTACCCAATGTTTGTGATTGAGGGCGAAGGTGAGCGTGAAACGGTCCCCTCTATGCCGGGTGTTGAGCGACTCAGCATTGATCTGCTTGTTGATGCCTGTCAGGAAGCTTATGAACTAGGTATTCCTGCCGTGGCTCTATTCCCAGTCACACCTGCATCCGCTAAGTCTGAAATGGCCGAAGAGGCATTCAATCCAGAGGGTTTGGCACAGCGTGCCGTGCGAGCGATCAAAGCAAAATTACCAGAACTGGGTGTGATTACTGACGTTGCGTTGGATCCATTTACTACCCATGGACAGGACGGCATCATCGATGAAGAGGGTTACGTACTCAATGACATCACTGTTGATGTATTGGTGAAGCAGGCGCTCTCACACGCTGAAGCGGGCGCTGATGTGGTGGCCCCGAGTGATATGATGGATGGCCGTATTCAGGCGATCCGTGAAGCGCTAGAGGCCGGTGGTCATGTCAATACTCGCATCCTTGCCTACTCTGCCAAGTATGCAAGTGCTTACTACGGTCCTTTCCGTGACGCAGTAGGCTCTGCCGGTAATCTTGGCAAAGGCAATAAATACAGCTACCAGATGGACCCTGCTAACAGCGATGAAGCCCTGCACGAGGTTGCTCTCGATCTAGCTGAGGGTGCTGATATGGTGATGGTAAAACCGGGTATGCCCTATCTTGATATCGTGCGCCGTGTGAAAACTGAGCTACGTGTGCCTACCTATGCTTACCAAGTGAGCGGCGAATATGCGATGCACATGGCGGCGTTTCAAAATGGCTGGTTGGATGAGGAGTCGGTGATGATGGAGTCACTGCTGGCATTCAAACGAGCAGGTGCCGATGGCATCTTGACCTACTTTGCCGTTAAAGCGGCACGCCTGCTTAAATCGAAGGCTTAACCGCTGTTAAGTGATCTGCCTCTGTTGCGATTTGAAATCATCCAGCAGAGGCGCAAATCCGGCTTTGTAGTCCTGGTATCGACAGACAAAGCCACTCTCCCTCATCGCTCTGTTAGCGATGCGTTTATTCCCGCCACGCTGTATCGGCTCCTGATGATGGGCTGCCACGCCCAGTTGCTCTGCAAGCCACTTGGTAATCTCATGAATCGGTGCTGGGTGACCGTCGCTGGCTAAATAGAGTTCTTTCAGTGGTTGTTGGTCGATCGCTTTGCCAATTAAGTGCACAACAAAATCGGCCAAGTCGTCACTGTGTATACGATTGCTAAAATGAGTCGGCGTCTCTAACGCAATGGTTCCACTGAGGATGCGTTTTAGAAGGTGGGTACGGCCAGGGCCGTATATGCCGCTGCTGCGGATCAGGGTGCAAGCTGATCGCTGTTTAAACTGTGATTCGCCTTCCAAAAGTAGAACGGAGTGCGCCGTGTTAGGTTCAGCAGCGCTGAATTCATCAATCCACTCACCACGGTTTTGAGCATAGACGCCGGTTGAGCTAACCACAAAAGAGCGTATCGGTGCAGTTGGCAGTGCTTTTAATATGGCAGCCGGGGCATCGACGTATATCTGTCGGTAGTGCTCAATATCGCGTGATTTTGCGGCGGCCGAGAAGATGACGTAATCGACTTCTGGAAGGGGCGGGAGATTTTCAATTTCATAAAAGTCGCACGCTATTGGTTGTACGCCTTCCGATAGCTGGTCTATATTACGTCTAAGACCATAGACCTTATGTTGTTGACTGATGAGCTTGGTTGCAATGGTATTGCCCAAGTCACCACAGCCAATGATTAGAAAACGTTTCGACACGGTAGTGTTCTCCCTTTAGTCGTTAAAGATTACCAGAGGATCGAAAATGACGCTTACAGAACTTCGCTACATCGTCACGCTAGCTCGTGAACAGCACTTCGGCCATGCCGCCGAAAAATGCTTTGTCAGTCAGCCGACGCTCTCTATCGCCGTTAAAAAGCTGGAAGATGAGCTCGGTGTCGCGTTGTTTGAACGCAGTAAAAACGCCGTACGCGTGACGCCCATAGGTGACAAAGTAGTGCGTCAAGCACAGCGCGTATTAGAGCAGGCTGAAGCGATTAAAGAGCTCTCCCGTGAAGGTAAAGATCAGCTGGCTACCCCGTTACGTGTGGGTGCGATTTACACCATCGGTCCCTACCTTTTCCCTCGTCTAATTCCCGAAGTTCAGCAGATTGCTCCGCAAATGCCTCTCTACATCGAGGAGAATTTGACCGAAGTTCTTCGAAGCAAAATACGCACTGGTGAGTTGGATGCGATCATCATCGCGTTGCCTTTCCATGAGCCCGATGTGCTGACTCGGGCGGTTTATGATGAGACCTTCAGTTTAATTACTCCAAAAGGGCATGAGCTGAGCAAAGCGGGCTCAGTGGACTCTCAGAAGTTGAACGAGCTGGATATGCTGCTGCTAGGTGAGGGGCACTGTTTCAGGGATCAGGTACTAGAGGCATGCCCAAGCTTGAATCAGTCGTTCCATGATCAACACAGAGTCACTGAAGGCAGTTCACTAGAGACCATTCGTATGATGGTCGCCTCTGGCTTAGGAACCAGCGTGTTACCAGAGTCGGCTTTAGCGAACCACCCCTCCAATGCGTTGGTTGATATTGTGCCGTTCAATGATCCCAAACCGATGCGATCGGTTGCTGTTGCTTGGCGTGCCAGCTTCCCTCGTCCACAGGCGATTGATGTGTTGGTTGATGCCATCGCTAAGTGCCGAGCGTTGGATAGTTAACTGGCCGTGTCTTCTCAGGTAGCCCATCGAAAGGTCACTGAGCTAAAGGGTGTTGGCGCTGCGCTAGCGTCCAAACTTGGCAAGCTAGGTATTCATAACTTTCAGGATCTGCTGTTTCACTTGCCGTTGCGCTACCAAGATCGAACGCGCATCACTGCGATAGGAGCGATGCGCCCCGGTGATGAGGTGGTGGTTGAGGCGCGTGTAATCGCGTGTGACATCGTGATGGGGCGCCGCCGAAGCCTGGTCTGCCGTATTCAGGATGGCACGGGTACCCTAACTCTGCGTTTTTTCCACTTCAGCGCTGCGCAAAAGAGCGGCTTGATCAATGCGGATATTCGCTGTTTTGGCGAGGTGCGCCCTGGTGCAAATGGTTTAGAACTGATTCATCCCGAGTACAAGCTGATGAAGGGCGATGGCTTTGATCAGTTGGAAGAGACGCTGACCCCAATCTATCCATTGACTGAAGGTTTGACTCAACCGCGCCTTAGAAGCCTGGTAGGGCAGGCACTCTCCGCTTTGGGTTCTGAACCCTTAGATGAGTTGCTGCCGGACTCTGAGCTAGCGCGCAACCATTACCCCTCACTAATCGATGCCGTGCGCTTTCTTCACCAGCCTCCTGTTGGTGTGGATTTGGAGTCGCTACTTGAAGGGCAGCATCCAGCGCAGAGACGCTTAGCTTTCGAAGAGTTATTGGCACATAACCTATCGCTTCGCGTGGTACGTCATCAGATGCAGACGCAAGGTGCGCCAGCGCTGAAATCGACGGGTCGACTCACGCTGCCGTTTCTAGATCGGCTGCCTTTTTCACTTACAGAGGCTCAGCTTCGTGTGGCACGAGAGGTGGCCCGTGATATGGGGCGCCCTTTGCCGATGTTGCGGTTGGTGCAGGGTGATGTGGGCTCAGGTAAGACCATGATTGCTGTATTGGCCGCGTTACAAGCGGTTGAAAACGGCAAACAAGCGGCGGTTATGGCTCCGACAGAAATTCTGGCCGAACAGCATCTAATCAACTTTAAAAGTTGGCTGGAGCCGCTTGGGATAAAGGTCTCGTGGTTGGCGGGTAAGGTAAAAGGTAAAGCACGGGAAGCGGCATTAGCTGAGATCAGTGGTGGTGAGGCTCAGGTGGTTGTCGGAACCCACGCCCTGTTTCAAAATGAGGTCGCCTTCCATGATCTGGCGATGGTTGTGATTGATGAGCAGCATCGATTTGGCGTCGATCAGAGGCTAAGTTTGCGTGAAAAGGGGCGAAATGACGGTAAAATACCTCATCAGCTCATAATGACCGCTACCCCCATCCCTCGTACACTAGCAATGAGTGCTTACGCTGACCTGGACTGCTCCATCATCGATGAGCTACCACCGGGCCGAACGCCAGTGCAAACGGTCGTGATTGATGACAGTCGTCGCGATCGAGTGGTTGAGCGCGTTGAACAGAACTGCAAACAGGGCCTGCAGGCTTATTGGGTCTGTACGCTGGTAGAGGAGTCCGAAGCGCTGCAGTGTCAGGCAGCCGAAACGACTGCCGAAGAGCTGCGCGAGGCTCTGCCCGATCTTAGAATTGGTCTGGTGCATGGTCGTCTGAAACCGGCCGAAAAAGCGGATGTGATGGCGCAATTCAAAGCGCATGAGTTGGATCTTTTGGTGGCTACGACGGTGATTGAGGTCGGCGTAGACGTTCCGAATTCGAGTTTAATGATCATCGAGAACCCCGAACGACTGGGATTATCACAGTTGCATCAGTTACGCGGCCGTGTAGGTCGAGGGTCGCGAGAGAGTTTTTGTGTTTTGATGTATCATGCGCCTCTTTCGCAGCAGGGTCGCGACCGTTTGGCAATCATGCGTGAGACCAGTGACGGTTTCCGTATTGCAGAGCGTGATCTTGAGTTGCGAGGCCCGGGTGAGGTGTTAGGCACCCGCCAGACAGGCATGATGAGTTTCAGAATCGCCGATCTGCAACGTGACGCTGACATGCTCGACAGTGTCCAGCAGACAGCAGAGCGCATAGAGACATCAACAGAATTAACCCGTCAGCTGTGTGATCGATGGATCCTCAATGCTGATCAATACGCACAGGTTTAAGATGCAACCAACAGAGAGACAGCTTCAAATAGTACGCCAGCAGATCGGTCGCGAGCCTCGCGGTATCGAGGCGATAGCGGCACAAACCCCTAGTGGTGTGCCATTGGTGTTACAGATGCGAAGCCTGATCGATGATAAGCCTTTCCCAACCCTCTATTGGCTGAGCAGTAAGGATTTAAGTGTTGAGATCAGTCGTGTCGAGATGACGGGCTGGATTAAGCGTTTTGAGGAGGAGCTGCAAGAGGATGCAGAGCTTCGTGATACCTACATGGCGCAGCAGAAACACTACATGGAGCGCCGCTGGGAACTGATGCGTCCGGAGGACAGACAGCGAATCGAAACTCTTGGGTTCACTAAGATGTTCAACGAGGTAGGCATTGGCGGTATTGCTAACTGGGACAAAGTTCGTTGTCTGCACATGAACTACGCCTACCACTTGGTGGAGCCCAATGTGGTTGGCCAGCGTCTTGATCAAGAGTTTCAGATGAACGAGCTGGCGCCGGAGTTTTAGGTTAATCAGGCACAAAAAAACGCGACCCAAGGTCGCGTTTTTTTGTCTTTGAGTTCGATTAGCCAACCAGCTTCTCGTACTTGATCATCAGTTGCTCTTCAGTTTCAACGTGATCAGGATCTTTTGGAATACAGTCAACCGGACAAACCTCAACACACTGTGGCGTGTCGTAGTGGCCTACACACTCAGTACATTTACTTGGCTCGATCTCGTAGATCTCATCCCCTGGGCTGATCGCCTCGTTAGGACATTCTGGTTCACACACATCACAGTTGATGCATTCGTCGGTAATCATTAGTGCCATCGTGTCTACCTCACTCTAGGCTCAAATCTAAACTAGTTAGAAAAATGTCGTTTCAATGCCGCATCGACAGCCGGATGAACAAACTCTGTCACGTCTCCACCTAATGACGCGATTTCGCGAATCAGCGTCGATGAGATGTACGACAAGTGTTCAGCCGGTGTTAAAAACAGGCTCTCAGCTTGTGGAGCCAACTTTCGGTTCATATTGGCAAGCTGAAACTCATATTCAAAATCTGAAACCGCTCGCAAACCTCGTAAAATGACGTCGCATTGATGATCTTTCAAAAGATCGATCAGTAGGCTGTTAAAGCCAACCACTTCTACGTTGTCGAGGTGTGCCAAGGATTCGCGTGCAAGTTCTACTCGAACATCCAAATCCAGCAGGGGACGTTTTTTTGGGCTCTCTGCCACAGCTACTACAATCTGACCAAACAGTTTGGAGGCTCTCTCCACCAAATCTACATGGCCGTTCGTAATAGGATCAAACGTTCCTGGGTAAGCTACCCTTTTCATCCCAGCTACTCCTAATAGCGGTAATATTCCCGCGGATGGTAACGGAATTGCGTCAAGGCGACAAATTATAGGAGAAACTTTTAATAATTAATAGATATATTAAATTATTTATCTATAACTAAAATTAATTTCTTTTATACAAGCGGTAGCTGACGTCACCTGCCTGTTTGTCGCGATACAGTTGCCAGTTATCTGGAACTAATAGGGTACTTAGCGATCTCTCAGTCTCTATATATATCATCGATCCATCTGCAAGAACTTGATTTTCCTCAAGTAGCTGACAGATGCCTGAAACTAAGTCTTTGTTGAAGGGGGGGTCTAAGAAGACCAGGTCGTATCGAAATTCACGGCTCGCTTGCTGCAGGAGCCATTGAGTAGCGTCTGTTTCGAGCACTTCAGCGTTTTGTGCCTTCAGCTCTTGCAGATTGTGTTTAAGTGAATTGCAGACCAAGCGCGATGCATCAATCAGTGTGGCGTGAGCTGCACCGCGCGACAGCGCTTCAAACGCCAGCGCACCGCTGCCGCTAAACAGATCCAGGCATTTGGCTGCTGGTGTGTAAGCTTGTAACCAGTTGAATAGCGTTTCTCGAACCCGATCCGGTGTTGGGCGAAGTCCTTCACTCTCTGGAAAGGTCAGTTTTCGTGAGCGCCAATCTCCGCCGATGATGCGAACGAACGAGTCATTTGCTCGATTATGAGGGGCGGGTTTGCTGTTTCTGTTGCGTCTAGGGCTCATTGAAAAAGGTCTCTGCCAAAGCAGTTTTAGGTAAACAGAAATTTTAACCTCAGCTTAGGCTAATAGATAGGCTTTCACAGCGTCTGATGTGGTAGAATTCTGGACTTATATTTTGACTGTTTAGTTCCCTCTGATTAGGACTGTTTAGACTATGGAATCTCTCTACAACTGGATGCTTGATAACGGCTATGATCCAGCCATTATCCCTTACGTTGCGGCCGCTTTTGCCGTCGTCATTTTGATTGTGATGATGCGTTATCTGAAAGGGGATAAAACTGAGGCTATTCAGGATTCTGCTTCAGAAAAAAGCGTTGAAGAGAGCGTTACAGAGGCCCCAGTTGAAACACCATCGGTTGACGAAGCGCCCGTTGAAGAGCCGCCTGTTGCTGAAGACGCAGTCGAAGAGGTAGTTGAGCCAGCAGCTGCAGAAGAGACGGTTGAGCCAGAAGCTGTTGAGACCGAAGTGGAGGTTGAACAGACTCCTGCAGAGCCAGAGCCAGAGCCAGAGCCAGAGCCAGAGCCAGAGCCAGAGCCAGAGCCAGAGCCAACAAAAAGCTTCTTCGATCGTGTTAAATCCGGTCTAAGTCGCACGAAAGCCGGCCTGACTGAGCAGATTACAACCCTCTTCGCCGGTAACCCTGAGATCGATGAAGATCTTATGGAAGAGATCGAGACCTTGTTGCTGATGGCCGATATTGGCGTTGAGGCAACGACAGAGATTATCGAACGTTTAACCGATCGTGTAGAGCGTAAACAGCTCTCGGATGGCGACGCTCTGCAGGCGGCTCTGAAACAGGAGCTGGCCGAGCTATTAGAACCCGTTGATCAACCGCTTGAATTACAGAGTGACAAATCCCCAATGGTGATTCTGATGGTGGGTGTTAACGGTGTCGGTAAAACAACGACCATCGGTAAACTGGCCAAGAAGTATCAGGGTGAAGGTAAGTCGGTGATGTTAGCGGCGGGTGATACCTTCCGTGCCGCGGCGGTTGAACAGCTTCAGGTTTGGGGTGAGCGAAATAACGTCCCAGTGGTTGCTCAACATACCGGTGCAGACTCAGCCTCTGTTCTATTTGATGCGCTTGAGTCAGCTAAAGCGAAAAACGTTGATGTATTGATTGCAGATACAGCGGGTCGTTTGCAGAACAAAGATAACCTGATGCAAGAGTTACAGAAGGTTGTTCGTGTGATGCAGAAGTTAGATCCTTCGGCGCCACATGAAGTGATGTTGGTACTCGACGCGGGTACGGGTCAGAACGCCATCAGCCAGGCTAAAGAGTTCAAAGAGGCGGTGGGCGTGACGGGCATTACCCTAACGAAACTCGATGGCACAGCGAAGGGCGGTATTATCTTTGCCATCGCCAAACAGTTTGGTCTGCCTATTCGATTCATCGGTGTCGGTGAGCAAGCTGATGACCTACGTCCTTTTGAAGCGAAAGCTTTTGTTGAGGCGTTGTTCGACTAACTCCTATGGCGGCTATTCAATTCACTAACGTCAGTAAGCGCTATGACTCTGGTCAAGAGGCCCTAAGGTCTGTCGACTTTACATTGAAGTCGGGCGAGATGGCCTTTTTGACAGGCCACTCGGGAGCAGGGAAGAGTACCCTGTTAAAACTGCTGACGCGCGTTGAGCAACCTAGCCGTGGTGATGTGTGGGTCGGTGATCAAAATCTATCTGAATTGTCTCGCAGCGAGATTCCGCAATATCGCCGAACCCTGGGTGTGGTCTACCAGAATCATCGTCTGTTAGAAGATCGCACTGTTTACCAGAACATTGCACTTCCACTGCGTATCGCAGGCTATAACGAAGAGGATATTGGTCGTCGCGTACGCGCGGCACTCGATCGAGTAGGACTGTTGGAGTCAGAGCAGAAGCTCCCACAGGCGTTATCGAGTGGCGAGCAGCAGCGTATCGGTATTGCGCGTGCCATTGTTCATAAGCCTAGGGTGCTGATTGCCGACGAGCCGACCGGTAACCTCGACCCTAGACTCTCTCTCGACATCATGAGTCTATTCGAGCAGTTCAACCGCATTGGAACGACCGTCTTGATCGCGACCCATGATGTGGCGTTGATCAAGCGAATGCGTCATAGAGTGCTGATTTTAGATAAGGGGCGACTGCGTCATGTCCAGTAGTGAGACTCGATCACGCGGCGCCTCTGATATCAGCGTCAGCCGTTGGCAACGCGTTAAACACTGGGCGGTACAGCACCGTCTAGAGAGTGCCGATGCCGTTAAGCGTCTTCTACATAATCGACTGTCGACGCTGGTGACACTGCTGCTATTGGCGGTTGTACTCGCTGTGCCAACCTTTATGTATTCGCTGTTGGGTAATTTGAAACAGCTGACACCGGGTACTGACTTTGAGCCTCAGCTTGCACTCTATTTAAGCCCAGAACTCAAAGCCGACGAGTTAGATCGATTCAGCCGTTCACTCCTGCTGCGTGATGATCTACTTTCGGTTGAATTGATCAGTAGCGATGTAGGTGCCAGCGAGTTTAAAAGCCACTCTGAACTGGGTGAGCTGATCAACCTATTGGATGAGAATCCACTCCCAGCGGTTGTGCTCGCGACGCCGCGTGATCAAGATCCTGCGACCATGAAAGCACTGCGTGAAAGCATGGCAGCCTTGCCAGAGGTGGATGTCGCCGAGTTAGACGTAGAGTGGTTAGAGCGTCTCGAAGTGATTTTAGGCTCATTCTCCAGCATCAGTTTTGTGCTGGCGCTGTTATTGGGTATGACCGTGCTTCTGGTGATCGCTAACACCATTCGTACCATGATCAGCAGTCGCCAAGAGGAGATTGAGGTCAGTTTGTTGATAGGCGCTACCGCTGCTTGGGTGAGACGCCCATTCCTCTATGCAGGACTGCTGTACGGACTCTTTGGTGCACTGTTGAGCCTAGTATTGGTTTACTTCTCACTGGCACTTGTCGAAGCGCCATTGGCTGAGTTAACAGAGCTCTATATTGGTCGTTTTGATCTTCAGGGACCTGATTTGTCATTAATCATGGCGCTGTTAGTGGGCGGGACTATACTAGGATGGATAGGGGCATTCATTGCTGTATCCAGACAGATGGGGCAGTTAAATCAAGGCTCTGATTGATCGGATTTAGCCGGATTTGCGTTTATCTGTCACTCTGGTATCTTTTTGGGTCCAGTGTTGGTAAATATTAGTAATTCCTAATGAACTTTTTTGTCAAAACTGGGTCTAACTAGACAGTTAAAACGATTTAAAACAGTGTAAAAAACGAAAGTTTTTGAGGTTTAAAGAGAAATGGGCACTAGCTTGCAATTAGTTGAACATCTGACTCCGGGGCGCGATCTTGACGCTTACGTTCAGAATGTCAGCACTATCCCTATCCTCACTCCAGAGGAAGAACGGGAGCTTGCCGAGCGTCTGCATTTTGAGCAAGACCTTGATGCGGCTCGCCAGTTGGTTATGTCACATCTGCGCTTTGTTGTGCACATTGCGCGCAGCTACAAAGGCTACGGCCTTCCTCTCGGTGATTTGATCCAAGAGGGTAACGTTGGTTTGATGAAAGCGGTTAAACGTTTTGATCCAACCGTCGGTGTTCGTCTGGTGAGCTTTGCTGTTCACTGGATCAAAGCCGAAATGCATGAATTCATTCTTCGCAATTGGCGTATTGTTAAAGTTGCGACGACCAAAGCTCAGCGTAAGCTGTTCTTTAACCTACGCTCACAGAAGAAGAGCCTAGGTTGGATGAACAACGATGAAGTTGAAGCGATCGCAGAAGATCTAGGCGTTGATGCTGCAGTAGTGCGTCAGATGGAGGGTCGCATGGCCGCCACTGACATGGCCTTTGATGCGCCTGCTGCTGATGATTCTGAAGAGAGTGCGCCTGTTGCACCGGCACTGTTCTTGGAAGACAAGTCTGCCGATCCAGCCGAGCTACTTGAAGAGCAGGATTGGGAAGATAATTCTAACCGCCAGTTAGCCGCAGCGATGGGCCAGTTGGACGAGCGCAGTCGAGATATCTTGGCGCAGCGTTGGTTGCTTGATGAAAAAGCAACGCTGCACGAGTTGGCCGCTAAGTATGAGGTCTCTGCAGAGCGTATCCGTCAGCTTGAAAAGAACGCGATGAAGAAAATTAAAAACGCTTTAGTCGTTATCTAACGGATGAAAGTGTTGTGAAAAAGCCGCATTAGCGGCTTTTTTTGTGTATGCTTGCGGCCCAAATGAGGTGATGATGCACGCGAAACGTTTTTTGATGATTGGTGCGCTTTTAGCGATGTTTTCGGTGATTTTTGGCGCTTTTGGTGCCCATTTACTGAAAAGCACCCTGTCAGCTGCTCGCTTTGAAACCTTCAGCACCGCTGTGGATTACCAGTTTTGGCAGGCTCTAGGTTTGATGGTGGTCGGTATTACCGGTTTTAAACTCAATAGTAAAAGCTGGCGCCTTGCTGGGTATTCGCTGTTGGCAGGGACGTTGATCTTCAGTGGCAGCCTCTATCTGCTAATCGCAACTGATACTGGTTGGTTAGGAGCGATCACCCCCATCGGTGGTATATTAATGATTATTGGCTGGGCACTGTTTGCCTGGTCGTTACGAACCTTACGGATAGAACAATGAGTGACACAGAACAGCAGCGCCCACACCGTACGATTAGAAGTTTTGTCGTACGCGCTGGACGCATGACAGAAGGGCAAGAGCGTGCAATGAAAGAGAACTGGCCTCTGTATGGGCTAGAACTTGAAGATGGCATGGTCGACTTTAAAACTCTGTTTGGCGATGATCGCCCCGTCACTCTAGAGATCGGTTTTGGTATGGGCGCGTCGCTGGTAGAGATGGCGAGCCGCTCACCTGAGAAGGGCTTTATTGGAATCGAAGTGCATCCTCCCGGTGTTGGTCGTTTGTTAGCTGATGCACGTGCCGAAGGGGTCGACAATATTCGCGTCTATTGTGAAGATGCGATCGAGGTACTGGCACAGTGCATACCGGATGGCTCTTTGGCGGGTGTGCAGCTCTTCTTCCCAGACCCTTGGCATAAGAAGAAGCACAATAAACGCCGCATTGTACAACCTGAATTTGCTCAAACCATTCGTCAAAAGCTGGCGATTGGCGGTGTCTTCCATATGGCGACTGACTGGGAGCCCTACTCAGAGCATATGATGGAAGTGATGAGTGCGGCAGAGGGCTATCAAAACCAGATGGGCGAAGGTCAGTTTTCGCCACAGCCAGACTTCCGCCCTGTGACTAAGTTCCAAAAACGGGGTGAAAAGCTAGGTCACGGTGTTTGGGATCTGATGTTCGAGCGCGTCAACTAAGATGGACAATCAACCGAATAATCCACTGCACGGCGTTAAGTTGGCTGATGTTGTCGAGCGTCTTGTGGATCATTACGGCTGGGATGAGTTGGGCGAGCGGATCGATATTAACTGCTTTCAGATCGATCCATCCGTTAAGTCATCCCTAAAATTTTTACGCAAACAGCAGTGGGCTCGCGATAAGGTAGAGCAGCTCTACATTGATACCTTCTGCTGAATAGAGAGAGTTAATTATGAAATTGTTAGTCCGTAATTTGGATCGTTCAACCACAGAAGCTGAGATTAAAGAGCTCTTTGAAGGTTACGGTAGCGTTCAGTACTGCACCTTGGTGATGGACGAGAAAACGGGCTCATCGAAGGGCTTTGGGTTTGTTGAAATGCCTAAGCCAGGTGAAGCGAAAGCGGCGGTTAAAAATCTAAACCACACACTGGTTGGCCGTAATATGATTCGTGTAAAAAAAGCGGAAGAGAGAGCGGACTGATCGCTCGAGTCACTTCTCAACTTAATTAAGGAGCCGATATGACAGCAATACTCCTCTCAATACTCTCTTCGTTAATTGGTGTGTGGGTGTTGGTATGGTTAATTGGTAATCTGCTGTTTAAGAAAAAGAGCTCGCCGCAAAAAGAGCTCTTCTCGCTACCATTAGCTTGGATGGTGGCCTCAATTGCTGGGGGTTACGCCATTGCTAACGGCGGTCCGCCACGCTTTGATGTGTCCCTGCTTCAGTACGGTATTGGCGCCTTTCTGCTGCTGATCTACTACGTCTCTGCCAGCTTTGCGAAAAAGCGCAGTAAAGATTCCGAGTAGTCATTGGGTGATCCAACGGGTTAAAGCTCACTTATAGAAGTTAACTCTTTAAGCTGAGATCGCCCATGCTGCCCAGTCAAAATGTACAGTGTCCCTATTGTTGGGAGATGATCGAGATTGTCTACGAGCCCGATGAGGCTGAGATGTTTGTCTGTGATTGTACGGTCTGTTGCCACCCCATCCACTTTTCTGTCTCAGTGGATGGGTATGGCGATTATTACATTACACCGCACTCAGAAGATGATTTCTGATCAGTCTTATTCGCGGCCTTTGTAAGACCGCTCCAACAGTGCGCCGACAGAGCTCCAACACTGGGTTGGAGCCTTATCGAGGATGAGGCGATAGATCAGTACTGGTTGATATCCTGATCACTCTTTTTATTGAACAGTGCGCGCAGAGCAATCAGCGTGATCACTGAGATAATACCGACGATCAGTAGCTCATCGATTACGCCAGAATCCAATAGGGTCGGGATCAGATTCAACTTAATCAATAGGCCCGTTAGGATTGACCCGATACCGAAGCTGATAGAGATGTAAGCGAGGTTCAACACCATCTCAATGATGATGAGCCCCAATCCAAGAATCAGCCAGCCGTTTCCGTTTGTAAAAAAATCCATCATTTACTCTTTAATCCGTCGCCAACGGTCTGTGCTAATAGCTCTAATGAGCCAATTGCTTTAGTGATGTCTGTCGGCATGATCACTGTTTTGCTGTTATCAGCTGCTGCAACCTCAGACAGTGCTGCAACCTGTTTCTGTAGAATATCGAAGTTGATCGCCGATTGCCCGCCGTTATTAATAGCATCGGCTATCATGCGCGTCTGCTCGGCGGTCGCTTCGGCTTTCACTTTTATCGCATAGGCATCTGCATCGGCCGCGACTCTTACCGCTTCAGCTTGCTTTTGTGCTTCGTAGAGTTGTGCCTCTGCATTCAGCTCCACAGAGCGTTTTTGGCCTTCTGCCTGCGCAACCTGTGCCCGACGCTGACGTTCTGCATTGAGTTGCTGACGTTGCGCCTCTTTGGTCTGCTCATCCACTTGAACATCGGTGATCTCAGTACGAGTAATCTCAATTCCCCAGACTTCAGCTGCTTTTTGCAGATTGGTCAGGATCTCTTCGTTCATCTGAGCGCGTGATGATTGCAGCTCATCAAGGTCCAGCTTGCCCGCTGCAGAGCGAACAATCGACTCGGCTGTCGTCTGAATGGCTTGATCGATGTTCTGAATACGGTAGACCGAGCGGGCCGCATCGGTAATACGGTAGAAGTTGGTCGCCTCTAGGATCACTTCAACGTTATCTTTGGTAATGACGCTGATCTCAAAGGCCGGTAGCTGGCGTTCAAGTATAGAGATGCGGTGACGCACTTGGTCGATCATAGGGACAATAAAGTTGATCCCTGCGTTCAGGGTTTTGGAGAACTTACCAAAACGTTCAACGACAAATACCTGTGACTGTGGAACAACCTTAACGGCAGACCAGGCGAGTACGAGGAAGAAGATTGCAAAAGCTAAGGTGACGATCATGCCGCCACTAAGGAATTCACCGTTCATTGATCACTCCAAATTGATACTGTTTTACTTAGCATAGTACATAGATTCAGATTAATCTTTGATGGAAAGCTTTAAGATTCGTTTTGGTGCCTGAGTGCATTTATCGCGGCCTTTTTAAGACCGCTCCAACAGAGCGCCAATAGTTCTCCAGCACTGGATTGGAGCCTTATCGAAGATGAGGCGATTGCTCTCTATTGTTGCTGTAGAGACCACATACCAGCATAAACGCCCTGTTGGGCAAGGAGTTCTGTGTGAGTACCCTGTTCCACCACTTCGCCTTTGCGCATCACTAGGATGTTATCGGCATCGATAATCGTCGACAGACGGTGCGCGATCACCAAACTCGTATGGTTTTTCGAGAGTGATGTAAAGGCGTTAAGGATCGCCTGCTCATTGTCGCTATCCAACGCTGAGGTCGCTTCATCAAAGAGCAAAATGGGTGGGCGTTTCAGAATCACGCGGGCAATCGCAATGCGTTGTTTTTCACCGCCAGAGACTTTTAGGCCACGTTCGCCAACCAGGGTATCCACCCCCTCAGGGAGTGCCGCAATGAAGTCGTTTAGGTTGGCCAGCTCAATCGCTTTGAGAACCTCTTCTCTGCTTGAACCTGGGCGTCCATAAGCCACGTTGTTGTAGATCGTATCGTTAAACAGGACGGTATCCTGCGGAACCACGCCAATCGCTTGTCGTAATGAGTGCTGAGTCACTTGGTCGATCGGCTGGCCATCTATGCTGATCTGCCCCGACTGAACATCATAAAATCGAAACAGCAGTCGCGCTAAGGTCGATTTGCCCGATCCACTTGGCCCGACGATGGCGACCTTTTTACCCGCTTCTACTTTGAAGCTGACACTTTTCAAAATTTGACGGTCGGGGTGGTAAGCAAAGTTGACGGAGTCAAAGCAAATGGCGCCCCCTTGAGTTATCAAGTCGGTTGCATCGGGGCGGTCGACAATCTTAGGCTGCTTCTTCAACAACCCAAACATATTCTCAATGTCTGTCAGGGCTTTGCGCACTTCACGGTAGACCATGCCAAGGAAATTAAGCGGCATGAATAGCTGTAAGATGTAGGCATTAATCATGACTAACGAACCCAGGGTCATGGCTCCGCTTGCAACATCCTCTGCGGCCAGCCAGAGCATTAAGATGATCCCTAGCGAGATGATGAATGCCTGACCGCTGTTGAGGATCATCAACGTCATGCGCGTTTTTAAACGAGCCGTTTCCCAGCTGGCTAGGTTTTTATCGTACTGGCTGGCCTCATACTCCTCATTGCCAAAGTATTTTACGGTCTCATAGTTGAGCAGGCTATCAATGGCTCGAGTATTGGCTTGAGAGTCGAGTTGATTGGTTTCTCGCACGTAGCGGTTGCGCCATTCGGTAGTGAGTATGGTGAAGTAGATGTAGATACCAACGCAGACCACAACCACCAATGCGTACCAGACACTGATGTTGAACAGCAAAATGGCAGCAACGAGGCTGATCTCAATCAGCGTTGGTACGATGTTAAAGACCATCATCCTCATCAAAAAGCTGAAGCCATTACTGCCACGGTCAATGTCGCGAGAGATACCACCGGTCTGCCGAGAGAGATGGAAATCGAGTTCTAATGAGTGGAGGTGGCGAAAGACTTTGAGCACCATCCGGCGCATCGCTCTCTCTGTGACTCGGCTAAACACCGCATCGCGAGCTTCTGCAAAGAAGACCGAGCCAAAGCGGAGCATCCCATAGGCTACGACCATCGCAATGGGCACTGTAATCAATGGATTCAGAGAGGCATCTAGACCATCAACGATCTGCTTCAAAGCCAGTGGCATAGCAACCACTGCAAGCTTGGCGGAGATCAACAACAGAAACGCGACCGCCATGCGACGGCGATACTCCCATAAGTATGGCCAGATCATTTTAATGACCGACCAAGCCTCGCTCATGCCAACAGTGTTGCTGCTATTGGAGTCGCTCTTGTAGTGCCGGCCGCCGCCGTGTCGTGACATATTGAGTCTCTGATCAGTAGTTGATACTAACTTTGCCGGCAGCGGTTACCGCCTTCTCGATGGCCGCTTCAACGCTGTCAGCCTGACAAAGCGCCACAGCTAGGCGGCGACTTCCAGCGATTTCGGGTTTTCCGAATAGACGCAGTTGCGTGTCGTTATCACTCAGCGCTTCCCTAACCCCATCAAATTGAATGTCTGTAGAGTGTCCATCACCCAAGATGACCGCTGATGCAGAAGCACCAAGCTGGCGAATGTTACCGATAGGGAAGCCGAGAATGGCACGGGCATGCAGCGCAAATTCAGAGAGATTCTGGGAAATCAGTGTGACCAATCCCGTATCGTGTGGTCGGGGTGACACTTCGCTGAAGTAGACCTCATCGCCTTTGATAAACAGCTCGACACCGTAAATGCCAAAACCCGCTAAGTTCTCGACCACTTTGCGAGCGGTCTCTTGTGAGCGTTGTAGTGCAAGATCTGACATCGCTTGTGGTTGCCAAGATTCACGGTAGTCACCCCCTTCCTGACGGTGGCCAATCGGTGCACAGAAGTGGATGCCATCAACGGCGTTGACCGTCAGCAGTGTGATCTCGTAATCAAAATCGACAAACCCTTCAACGATGACACGGCCTTTCCCGGCACGGCCACCCTCTTGAGCATATTGCCAGGCCGGTGCCACATCCGCTTCAGAACGAACCAACGACTGCCCTTTGCCGGATGAGCTCATGATCGGTTTCACGACACAGGGAATACCAATCTCTTTGATAGCCTCTTGATAGTCAGCCTCAGTATCTGCGAAGCGATAAGCTGAAGTCGGTACTCCTAGTGTTTCAGCCGCTAGGCGACGAATACCTTCACGATCCATTGTCAGACGCGCGGCCCGTGCGGTAGGGACTACCTTGAATCCTTCGCTTTCAAGCTCAAGCAGTGTCTCGGTTGCTAAGGCTTCAATCTCGGGCACGATATAGTCCGGTTTTTCGCTCTCAACAACGGCACGCAGTGCACCACCATCCAGCATGTTGATGACGTGGCTTCGGTGAGCGACATGCATAGCAGGCGCATTTGCGTATCGATCTACGGCAATCACCTCTAAACCCAAGCGCTGAAGTTCGATGACAACCTCTTTACCGAGTTCACCAGAACCCAACATCATGACGCGTGTTGCGCTGTTACAAAGAGCGGTACCTAACATTTTTGACTCCTAAAATTTTTACTCCATATTACCATGCTAACAGGAGATCTGAGAGGGTATTAGAATATCCCCAACTTTGATTCTGAATGCGCTAGACTTTACCTAAAATGGGATGGAATAGATAAAATGGCAGTCACAATTAACGAGACATCTTGGCCGCAGCTGCAGCGCTTAAGGTTTATTGAGCGTCAGCTGTTGTGGGAGCGTGAAGTCACCGCGCCTATGTTGGTTGGGGCCTTTGGTATTGCTCGTCCAGAGGCGCAAGAGGCGATTAATACCTACTGTGAGTTCGCGCCTGAAAATGTTCGCTCCTATTCGCCATCTGATCGCAGTTACAAACCCACTCAGGGGTTTAAGCCTAAGCTGATTCCAGATTCGGCTGACTCGTTGATCACCATCTCCCGCCTATCGACTCCGGCGAACCCCGACTTCTTCTCTGTACCCGTATTGAATCGATCGACTGCGCCCGGCGCGTTAGCCACTATTTTGGCAGGCATTGAGAATCGAAGCCGTATAGAGGCGGTCTATGTTTCGATGCAGAATCCAGAGGGTTCACTTCGATCGATTACACCCTGTGCCATCATCAGTGCCAGCAATCGATTGCATGTACGTGCCTATTGTTGGGAGCGACAAGCTTATCGTGACTTTGTGTTAAGTCGCTTCCGCGGTGCTCTGACTCTTAAAGAGGGTGGAGATGAGCTGCCGGTCGACAATGCGTGGAATGAATCACTCTCTGTTCGACTGGTCGTTAATGACGCGCTTACAGCGGCACAACAACGACTGGTCATCGATGATTTTGACCTGGAGCAGCTTGAAGCGTTTGAGATTCGTAAAGCGCTGATCGGTTACTTTTTGCAGGCGAATCTACTACCCACCAGTGAGTCAGAGCTTAATGAGGCCAAAACTCACCCTGAGCGCTTCCCCGTGTTAGCGGTTAGTAACTCAGGTGAGTCGGTCATTAGTTACGCGTTTTAAGCATCGATGCAGAGCTGGTGCTGCTCACCGAGCCCTTCGATGCCAATTCGCACCCTATCACCAGCCATAAGATACTTTTGGGGTGATTGACCCATACCGACACCAGGGGGAGTCCCCGTCATAATGACGTCGCCAGCTTCTAAGGTCATAAATTGGCTCAAATAGGCGACGATCGTTTTGACATCAAACACCATCGTATTGGTATTTCCGTCTTGGAAACGCTCACCGTTAATCTCTGTAAACATCCTTAGATTTTGCGGATCAACGATTTCATCTTTGGTCACTAAGTAGGGCCCGATAGGAGCAAAGCTGTCATGGGATTTCCCTTTGTCCCAGCTGCCTAAACGCTCAAGTTGAAAAGCTCGTTCGGATAGGTCGTTGGCAAGACAAAAGCCAGCAATATGATCCATCGATTGATCTTCTGAAATGTATTTTGTTTTTTTGCCAATGACGATGGCCAGCTCGACTTCCCAGTCTGTTTTATCGGCACCACGTGGAATTTGTATAGGGTCATTTGGGCCTGAAATCGCGCTGGTGGCTTTCATAAAGAGAACGGGTTCTGAGGGAAGCTCCATGCCCGCTTCTGCGGCATGATCTGAGTAGTTCAAGCCGATACAGACTATTTTGCCAACCTCACCAATACAGGGGCCGACTCTTTCTGATGAATCGATAATGGGAAGTGAATCGAGATCTACCGCTCTTAATCTCTCGAGCGCTTGATTCGATAATAGATCGCCGTTGATATCTGGAACAACAGAAGAGAGGTCTCGAATCTGTTGATCTTTATCCAGAATGGCAGGTCTCTCTTGCCCTATGGCGCCGACTCGTAACAATTTCATTAGGAGCTCCTTATAGTTTAGGCCTAATTAACTATGCGGACCTAGTCAGGTCAAGAGAAACTAAAAAGGGAGCCGAAGCTCCCCACACTGCAAAAGGTTCTAACCTATTGTTGGTTTCAAAAACTCATTCAGAGCCTGCAGTGGTGTCTCTTAGTGTTTGCCGCCTTTACCACCTTTGCCGTGGCCGTCTTTACCAGAGTGCATGTTTTCGAACTTAGCGATTTGATCTTCTGTCAGCAGCGATTTTATATCTTTGTGCATCTGGTCACGCATGCCATCACGCGCATTGGCTTTCATGTTTTCACGCTGCTCTGCCGTTAGGGTCGCTTGCATCTGTTCACGATCCGCATCACGTTTTGTGAACATAGCTAAAAGCTGTGATTGTTGGTCGGCTGATAGATCCAGACGCTGAGTCAGTTTCTCAACACGATCTTCAGCGCTTTTTGGGCCACCTTTACCCCCTTTTTCATGTGCGTATACCGCGCCTGATAGTGCACCGATTGTTAGTGTTACAGCAGTAATTGAAGCGATGATTGTCTTTTTCATGTGAACTCTCCGTTCGTTGTTCGTTTCGATGTATCCATTATTGATGATGGCAATGCTAAGTTGGGTTGCGAGTTCGTAAAGTTGCGTAAAGTTTTGGGAGTTTGACGCAGCCAAGCGTAAACTGGGCCCAAATAGGAGTGAATATGAGCACACAAATACTGTTAGTTGATGACGATCTTGATCTGACGGACATGCTGGGTGAATACCTTGAGAATGAGGGGTTCTCAGTGACTCAAGCAGGGTCAGCAGAGCAGGCTATCGAGTTGTTTGATGCTGGCAATCAGTTTGATCTCTGTGTGTTCGATATCATGATGCCTGGCCTATCTGGACTTGAGTTGCTGCAGCAGGTTCGTCCTAAGGTCTCTACACCTGTCATCATGTTGACCGGTAAAGGGGATGATATTGATCGCATCCTGGGACTAGAGATGGGGGCTGATGACTACCTGTCTAAACCGGCCAACCCGCGCGAGCTGCTGGCGCGTATTCGTGCCGTGTTACGCAGGTCTGTTCCCGTTAAAGAGGAGACTAACAAACAGACGCTTTCGGTTGGGGCAGTGAATCTTACCCCAGCTCGTCGAGTGGCTTGTGTTGATGAGATAGAGTTACAGCTAACCGCAGCTGAATTTAATGTGCTGGCTTTGTTGATGGAGCGTGCTGGGCAGGTCGCGTCAAAAGAGTGGCTGACCGAACAGGTACTGCACCGCAAATTAACGGCTTACGATCGATCGATCGATGTCCACGTCAGCCGTGTTAGACAGAAGCTTGAGCAGGCAAAGCCTGGCTTAGCCGAGATGATTAAAACAGTCCGTGGTGAAGGCTACCAGATGGTCGTTGGGGTGGAGGGTTAATGCGCTGGTATCAACATCTATTCTGGCGCATCTTCGGCGCCGTCTGGCTGGTCAGCACGCTTGGTATTCTTATCAGCTTGACCCTGTTCATCTCTGTCACTGATACTCCCGATCGCACCGAGAGCCAAAAGCAGAAAGCGACCATCATCGCAGAGCAGTTAATCTCCGATTATCAGTATGGGATGCAACGTAAAGAGCAGCGCCGACGTCTACCGCTTTGGATCTATGAGAAGCGATCCAATCAACTGATCTACTCGTCAGGTAGACGGTCACAACCCAAGGATGCAATGGTGACAGA
The DNA here is from genome assembly GCF_013283255.1 of Marinobacterium sp. xm-m-383. Lineage (NCBI taxonomy): Bacteria > Pseudomonadati > Pseudomonadota > Gammaproteobacteria > Oceanospirillales > Oceanospirillaceae > Marinobacterium > Marinobacterium sp. xm-m-383. The sequence goes on from NZ_WBYT01000002.1 coordinate 209,763, forward strand.
GATCATCGCTGCTGATGGCACCCCATACCTCGTCTACTTCCCACCCGAACGAAATGAAGAGCTGTTTGAACGGATGTGGGGGTTCTTACTCTCCTTCCAAGTTTTGTGGGTCATTGCGGTCTCCTTTGGCAGCAGCCTTCTGGTCACGTGGTTAGTCGTCAGACCGATTAACGACTTGAAGGGGTTTGTTCGCCGCCTTCATCAACAGGGTAATTTAAGCAGTCGAGCCGAGGGTAAGCTCGTCAAACGAGGCGATGAGCTGGGCCAGCTGGCACGTGAGTTTAACCAGATGGTTGATTACGTTGAGCAGACGCTCGATAGCCAACGGCATCTTCTGCAGGATGTCTCTCATGAGCTACGAGCACCTTTAGCCCGTCTTCAGGCGGCAGCAGGTTTGGCAGAGCAGAAGTGGGGTGAGGATGATCGTACCCTGCAACGCATTAATAAAGAGTGCGTTAAATTAGACGGTTTAATCTCTGAAATACTCACACTGGCCCGAGCTCGAGATGCCGAAGCGACTGCACCAATTTTGGATCTGGCACTGCTGTGTCGGGATCTGGTGCAGGACGCCCGTGTCAGCGGCCCACAGCATCAATTCGACCTATCACTTGATGTCACTGATGGAGCAACCATTCGGAGTGAACCACTGAGTCGAGTCGTCAGCAATCTGTTGAATAACGCCATCAATCACACGCCACAGGGTACGTTGATTAAGGTATCTGTCGCTACTGATAACGGCAGGCTAACGATTCGAGTGGTTGATAATGGACCCGGATTACCAGAATCGATTCTAGATTCGATTGGGCAGCCATTTAGACGTGGGGCCAACTCAGGCGGTTACGGTTTGGGTTTGAGTATCGTGACTCGAGCGACTGAACGCGTCGGTGGGGAGGTTCAGTTCCAAAACCTCGCGCCAACGGGGCTTCAAGTAGATATAAAAATGCCGCTAGCGAACTGATCGGTAGCGGCATTTTTGAAATGGATCGAAGCTTAAAGCGCTTCTGAACCCGTCTCGCCAGTACGAATACGTACCACTTGCTCAACTGGCATAACGAAGATTTTACCATCACCGATCTTGCCAGTATTGGCCGTAGAGCTGATCGCTTCAATGACTTGATCTAGCATGTCGTCGTCGATCGCGACTTCAATTTTTACCTTAGGAAGGAAGTCCACTACGTACTCGGCACCACGGTAAAGTTCTGTGTGACCTTTCTGACGACCGAAGCCTTTAACTTCAGTCACTGTAACACCTTGGATACCAATGTCAGACAGCGCTTCGCGCACATCATCCAGTTTGAACGGTTTGATAACTGCCGATACCAGTTTCATAGTTTCTCCTTGTTGAACTGGGCAGGCAAAACTGTCCCAATTCGCTGTAAATTTTCATCCATTATGTACATGGATGGTTTAACCTTCAAGTTTCCTGATCAACCTGTTTGTCCAGAAACGAAAAAAACCCTACCTGGGGGTAGGGCTGAGAAGAGGGGTGTATCGCTACACCCCGGGTTTCAACAGAAACTGAGTTTCCTATTACTTACGTGAAGTGACGAACTCTGGGTAGGCTTCCATACCACATTCAGAGATATCGACACCTTCGTACTCTTCCTCTTCAGTCACTCGGATGCCCATCACAGCTTTGATGATGCCCCAAACCACTAGGCTGACAACGAATACCCATACGAAGATTGTTAGGGCGCCGATGATCTGGCCAGAGAAAGTAGAACCGTCGTTAGTTACTGGTACCAGTAGTAGACCAAGAAGACCTACAACACCGTGTACAGAGATCGCACCGACAGGATCGTCAATTTTTAGTTTATCCAGCGTTAGGATAGAGAAGACAACCAGAACACCACCGATCGCACCGAAGATGTGAGCTTGTAGTGCAGAAGGGGTTGAAGGCTCTGCTGTGATCGCTACTAGACCTGCTAGTGCACCGTTAAGTGCCATTGTAAGGTCCGCTTTGCCGAACAGTAGACGCGCTGTGATTAGTGCTGCTACTACACCGCCAGCCGCAGCTGCGTTAGTGTTCATGAAGACAACGGCAACTGCGTTTGAGTTCTCAACGTCAGACGTTGCTAGAACCGAACCACCGTTGAAGCCGAACCAACCCATCCAAAGGATGAATGTGCCCAGTGTTGCCATTGGTAGGTTAGCACCAGGGATCGCATTGATCTCACCGTTCTTACCGTATTTGCCTTTACGTGCGCCAAGCATTAGGACACCTGCTAGTGCTGCTGCAGCACCTGCCATGTGGACGATACCTGAACCCGCGAAGTCAGAGAAACCAAGATCACCTAGAGTGTACATGCCGAATACAGCGTTGCCGCCCCAAGTCCAAGAACCTTCCATTGGGTAGATGAAGCCTGTCATCACAACCGCGAACGCTAGGAACGCCCATAGTTTCATACGTTCAGCCACTGCACCCGATACGATAGACATTGCTGTTGCAACGAATACCACCTGGAAGAAGAAGTCAGCTGATGGCGCGTAGGTCCACTCATCGGCAACACCGTCACCCGTGATGCTAGATAGGAAGTAGTCACCGCCGTACATGATCGCGTAACCGCAAACGAAGTACATGATGCAAGAGATCGCGAATAGCGCGATGTTCTTAGTTAGAATTTCAGTGGTGTTCTTAGAACGAACAAGACCTGCTTCTAGCATTGAGAAGCCTGCCGCCATCCACATAACCAGCGCACCACACACCAAGAAGTAGAAGGTATCGAGTGCGTACTTCAGCTGGGTAACATCACCAGCTGTTGTATTCAAAAGTTCTTCCATTGTTATGCCCTCCAATAAGGCCAAAAATCAAAACGTTATAGAGCTTCGTCGCCGGTCTCACCGGTACGGATGCGAACCACTTGTTCAAGCGCTGAAACAAAAATCTTACCGTCGCCAATTTTGCCGGTTTGCGCAGCATTGGTGATCGCTTCGATAACCTGATCTACGATCTCATCAGAGACAGCAGCGTCTAGGCGAACTTTAGGTAGGAAGTCCACAACATACTCTGCACCACGGTAGAGTTCGGTGTGGCCTTTTTGACGGCCAAAGCCTTTAACTTCAGTCACGGTGATACCTTGTACACCGATCTCTGATAGCGCTTCGCGCACGTCGTCAAGCTTGAATGGCTTAATTACGGCTGACACTAGTTTCATCAGATTTCTCCTTAATGTGAAAAGGGAGGATTAATTTTTTCCTGTGAACTCTATTTGCGAAACTTGTGCCAACTTTTAAAAATAACTTATAAAACATTGACTTATAAATTTTTCATGGGTCTCTTTACCGTTTTATCAACCTTTATAGTGCACGCCAGTATGCACCACAAAAGTGCATGCACTACTTTGGTGCGCCATATTGAGGCTAAAATAGTCATCATAGACGCTTGTCTTAAAAGGGTTCTGGTATAGTGCATCTATTGAGACGCATATCGATGTTAAAGGGGGCTGAGATGCTTGATCCTAAGATGTTTGAAAACCTAAGTCAGACGATGACCCAATTCCTTCAGGGTAACTCATCACTTCCAGGTCAGGAGGCGATGCAGCAGCAAATTAAAACTGTACTTCAATCAAGTTTTGCTAAACTGGATTTAGTCACTCGGGAGGAGTTTGACGCTCAGGCCGCTGTACTTCAGCGAACTCGAGAAAAATTAGAGCAGTTGGAAGCGATGGTTGCTGAGTTGGAGTCAAAAGAGTCCTAAAGCAACGCTAGGCCAACTGCAGGACCCAAGGATGGCGTCATGGCATTGGCAACTCTTTATAGCCGAGCTCAGCTCGGTATCGAGGCACCTCGCGTTCGCGTTGAAGTGCACCTTTCAGGAGGCTTACCCTCCTTTGCAATTGTGGGTATGGCAGAGACCGCGGTGCGTGAAAGCCGCGAGCGTGTGCGCAGTGCACTGTTAAACGCCGGCTTTGAATACCCGCAACGACGAATCACCGTTAACTTATCACCGGCCGATCTCCCCAAAGAGGGCGGACGCTATGACCTAGCCATTGCGCTTGGCATTCTGTTGGCATCCAATCAGCTTAAAACAACTCACCTGCAGCAGGCAGAGCTCTACTCAGAATTGGGCTTGGACGGCAAACTGCACCCTATTAGAGGCCTATTTCCGGCCGCCTATGCCTGTGCTGAAGCGGATTCACTGATTGTTATTGCCCCCGATAATAGCCAAGAAGCCTCTCTCGCGGGTGCTAAGCAACAACTTTCAGCTAAGACGCTGTACGATCTATGTCAGGCGTTGAGTGCTGAAAAGCTACCTGAAATAGACCCTCAACCCCCAGTTCATTATCCGCCGAGTTACCCCGTAGATCTTTCAGAAGTTCGGGGACAACCGATGGCCCGTCGTGCCTTGGAAGTGGCCGCCAGTGGAATGCATAACCTGCTTTTGAGCGGTCCTCCGGGCAGTGGTAAAAGTATGTTGGCCCAAGCACTGCCATCGATCCTACCGCCACTTTCGCAATCCAGTTGTATCGAAACGGCCAGTATCTATTCGGTCTCGGGTTTGCCGGTCGAGCGATTGTTTCGGGGTGAACGACCCTACAGAGCACCGCACCACAGTGCATCATCACGGGCGATGGTGGGGGGTGGATCTTCCCCTAGGCCGGGTGAGATCTCACTGGCGCATCAAGGGGTTCTATTTCTGGATGAGCTGCCAGAATTTCCCCGTTCTGTTCTGGAAGTTCTGCGAGAGCCGCTTGAAACCGGTGAGGTCAGTATTTCTAGAGTGGCGGGCACGCTGACCTACCCTGCGCGTTTCTCTTTGATGGCGGCGATGAATCCTTGCCCCTGCGGTTACTACGCTGATGGGACTGAGCGATGTCAGTGTTCTCAGGCTCTAATCGATCGATATCAGGGTCGAGTCTCTGGCCCATTGTTGGATCGATTTGATATGCGTCTGGCTTTGAGTGCGGTGCCCACAGAGGAGCTATTACTGGGCGAATCGCATGAGGAGTGCTCTGACGCAGTTCGTAAGCGAGTTAGTCAGTGTCAGCAGCGACAGTATGATCGGCAGGGCAAGCTCAACTCTGAGCTAACAGGCAGTGAAGTCCAAAAAGAGCTGAATGCTTCAGAGTCATTATCAAAAGAGTTTATGGTGATAGCGACACGCTTACAGCTCTCCGCTAGGGCTTGCCATAGAGCACTTCGCGTGGCTCGCACACTGGCGGATATGAATGCAGATCAGGCGATCGAAAACAGCCACATTATGGAGGCGCTCAGCTATCGACAGCTTTAACTGATGAGCAGATCTTGGGCTTGCTGATGTCAGGGTGTACACTGTGCGCCCTAATATCGAGTCTGCTCATCAAACATGTCACGCCTTAACCCCCGTCAGAAAGAAGCCGTCGAATACATCAGTGGTCCACTGCTGGTATTGGCTGGCGCTGGCTCAGGTAAAACCAGTGTCATCACGCGAAAAATCGCTTATCTCATTGAAGAGTGCGGCATTGAGGCGCGCCACATTGCGGCGGTTACCTTTACCAACAAAGCCTCGCGTGAGATGAAAGAGCGAGTCATGTCGCTGGTGGAGGGTAAAGCGGCACGCGGTTTGATTGTCTCAACCTTCCACAATCTTGGTCTAACCATCTTGCGCCGTGAGCATAAAGCGCTCGGAATGAAGCCAGGCTTTTCGTTGTTTGATGACCAAGACAGTCGCATCTTAATTCGAGATCTTCTAGTCCATCACGATGAGGACACGGATAAGATCAATGTCGTTCAGAGCCAAATCTCCTCTTGGAAGAATGAGATGATCACGCCTCAACAGGCTCTGGAGACTGTCTCAGAGCCGATCGACATTCTCTGCGCCAGAGCCTATGAGGCATATGAGCGCCACCTTCGTGCCTATAACGCGGTCGATTTTGATGATCTTATTTTGGTGCCTGTGCGGCTGTTTGATCAAAAGCCAGAGGTGTTAGAGCGTTGGCAAAACCGCATTCGCTACTTGTTAGTCGATGAGTACCAAGACACCAACTTGTCACAGTACCGTCTAGTTCGACAGCTGGTGGGGCATCGTACAGGTTTAACCGTCGTAGGTGATGATGATCAGTCGATCTACGCATGGCGTGGTGCTCGTCCAGAGAATCTGGCCCAACTGCAGCACGACTTTCCAAGTTTAAAACTAGTAAAGCTAGAGCAGAACTATCGCTCTACAAGCCGCATACTCAAGGCGGCTAACACCTTGATTGCGAACAACCCCCACGTGTTTGATAAGACGCTGTGGAGCGAAATGGGCATGGGTGATCCGCTGCGTCTGATACACCTACCCAGTGAAGATGCGGAGTGTGAGCGCATCGCGACCGAGATTCTGGAACGACACCTGCGAGAGCGCGCACCCTTTAAAGATTTTGCTGTGCTCTATCGTGGCAATCACCAAGCCAGGTTGCTCGAGATTAAAATGCAGAACTTTAAGGTGCCTTATAAGCTCAGCGGCGGCACCTCGTTCTTTGCTCGCGCCGAGATCAAAGATTTGATGGCTTACTTCAAAGTGTTGATCAATCGCGACGACGATAACGCCTTCCTTCGTATCATCAACTTGCCGCGTCGAGAGATCGGACCTACCACACTGCAGCAGCTCGGGGAGTATGCAACCGAGCGACATATCAGCATGTTTGCAGCGGTCGATGAGTTGGGTATCGAGCAGGTTATGAAGCCCAACGCGCTGGCTCGGCTGCGTGCCTTTACTGAGATGATAGAGCGTTTGCACTCACTCTGTTTGGGGTCGGATCCCATTGGGGCGATTCGTGAACTGATCGCCGAAATTGGCTACGAAGAGTGGATTACCGCTAACGCCTCAAGCGATATTATCGCGGAAAAGCGTATTCAGAATGTCTGGTTCCTAGTCGACTCCCTTCGTGCCTCCTTGGAGCGTATCCAAGAAGATGATCCAGATGCGGGCATTGAAGAGGCGATTGCGCGACTTGTGCTGCTCGACTTGCTAGAACGCCAAGAGGAGGAGGATGACTCCGATCGTGTTCAGTTAATGACGCTACACGCCTCTAAGGGATTGGAGTTCCCCCATGTCTACCTAATGGGTATGGAAGAGGATCTGTTACCGCACCGAAATAGCATCGAGTCGGACACCATCGAAGAGGAACGTCGTCTCGCCTATGTGGGCATCACCCGAGCGCAGCGCACGTTAGCGATGACGTTAGCGAAGAAGCGTAAACAGTTTGGGGAGTGGCAGAGTTGTGAACCGAGTCGATTCCTAGACGAACTGCCCGATGAGGATATTGAGCGTGAAGGGCATGGCGAAGTCGATCCAGAACGAAACCGAGTCAGAGGCAAACAGACCTTGGCTGGATTAAAAAATCTATTGGATGATTTCTGATAGTACACACAAAAACAGCGCCCTCAGGCGCTGTTTTTTATCGAGTATCGCTTATTGAGCGATCATGTACTCAATTGATGCTTTGATCTCATCATCAGTACAGTCAGAACATGTACCGCGGGGAGGCATTGCACCGATGCCATTAATTGCATTGCTAACCAAGGTGTCTAGACCTTTAGCATCTAGGCGTGCAGCCCATTCACCAGAGCCGATCTTAGGAGCGCCTAATACACCTGCACCATGACAAGAATTACATGAAACCGCGACGATATCCGCTGCAGTTCGGGCACCACCCGCTGGTGCTGCAGAAGCTGAACCACAGCTTTCATCACCTTGTAGACACACTTTGCCTACTGGCATTAGACGTTCTGCGATGACATCTTCAGAAGTAACGGCTTGCGCTGATAGAGCTACAAACGTTAGACCTAGAGTACATAGTGCTGTTGAAGCCTTAGAAATGATTGCTTTCATTGGCTGCTCCTCTCTGTATTGAAGTCGGCTCTACTTGCTACCTTGTGGGTAACCTAGACCGAAGGCTAAAAATTCTGCGCGCATTATAACGATTATTAGTTTTATTCGAAATAACGCTATCTTTGGTTCTTATCGTTTAAAGATGTAAGGGGTTGGTATAACTAGCATATAGGGGCAACTTGTGACTGTTTTAGTGCTTTATCGAGGATCAGAGATGATCGGTGGGATTGGCTTTAGACTAAAAGATGAGAAGATTAAAGGTGAAAGGATAAGAGAGCCGAAGCTCTCTTATCCTTATCCTTAGGGACGCACGACTTAGGGTTTAACGGTTGTGAAACCGAGTGTTTCCCAATCCTGCATACCACCGCGGTACCACTTGATCTTGTCAGCTGGGTAACCGAAATCAAGCAGCGCTTTGATGTTGGTTGGCGATTGGCCACACCACATACCGTTACAGTACATCACTAGAGTTTTAGCTTTACCGTACTTCCATAGGCCATCAAACTCTTCACCACCGAAATCTTCCACGATGATCTCGCCGATAGAGATAGGGTCTGCCCCTTTACGAGTCGACAGCTTAGTCCATGGAATGTTTACTGCTCCAGGAATCATGCCGCGAGCAGCCCAGTCTGGGGTGCGTGAGTCGATGATAAGGATTGAGTCATCACCTGCAGAGACCGCTTCCATATAGCCGACCATCTCTACTTCACCAATGGTCTCAACACCGGGTGCCAGTACGATTGGCTGAATACAGAATGGCGGACAAGGGCGTGATGTCATTGCGAAAGAAGGGTTCACGGTGTTTTTAGTATCTTGGTTACGCATGACGGTTACTTTTTCACCCTTATGCATGACCTCAGCCGACATTAGGCTGCCAGTGATACCCACAGGCTTGGTTGCTGCAGCCGACTCTGTTTTAGTTGCTGCAGAGTTACAGCCAGCCAGTGTGAGAGCGGCCAGTGACGCGATTAGAATTTTTTTCATTGTATCTTCCTTATTTTTAGGCAAAAAAAAGCGCAGTCGTTAATAACTACGCTTTTTTGTTCAACTAGGTATAAAACCCCAATTAAGGCTTAACAGTTGTTAGGCCAAGGTTTTCCCAGTTCTGCATACCACCACGGTACCACTTGATTTTGTGCGCTGGGTAGCCGAAGTCTAGAAGTGCTTTGATGTTAGTTGGCGACTGGCCACACCACATACCGTTACAGTACATTACTAGAGTTTTAGCGTTACCGAACTTCCAAAGACCGTCGAACTCTTCAGCACCGAATGTGTCAGTGAAGATCTCACCAATAGAGATTGGGTCAGCACCTTTACGAGTTGATAGTGCTGTCCATGGTAGGTTGATCGCACCAGGGATCATGCCACGCGCAGCCCAGTCTGGAGTACGTGAGTCGATGATTAGGATAGAGTCGTCACCTGCAGACGCTTTCTCCATGTAGCCAATCATCTCTACTTCACCAATGGTTTCGACACCAGGTGCAAGTTTCATTGGTTGGATACAGAAAGGAGGACAAGGACGTGAAGTCAATGCGAATGATGGGTTTACAGTGTTCTGGTTGTCAGCGTTACGCTCAACAGTCACTTTGCTGCCGTTGTGCATGACTTCAATCGACAATAGGTCGCCAGTGATGCCGACTGGTTTGTCGTCCGAGTGAGAGCCAGCCATTGAAAGACTCGCCATACCTGTAGCAACTACGCCAACTAGGCCCATTACAAGAGATTTACGGATCATGTTTGATTCCTCAGTGATGTTTCTTTTTTAATAATTATTGAGTGTTGAAATTAATCACACTCTGGTTCTGGCTCACCCTCTGGTACACAAAGTGAACCGTCATCGCAGTAGATAGACTTTGCTTCGCCCTCATCAGCTGCATGAGCTGGTGATACAAATGCGAAAGCCATCATCAACGATGTAAGGATTGCGGCTAGAAATTTAAGATTCATGATGTTCTCCATTTTTAGAAGTATCAGAATTAACTTTGCAGTCAATTTCTGACTTCTCCCATAACAATAGATTGATATTTATCAATTTTCAAAGTTTACGGCCTGAAAACGTATATTGATTAGTAATTAACGTAAATTGTTAAGAGATATCAGTTATTTTCGACGTTGGTCGCACAAGGGAAGTTGTTTAGCATCATCTGAGTGATTGCCTCAGTTCCACTGTCGGGAATTTGGCGGTTCTGCCAATAGTCTAAATAGGTTGAATAGATAACGGCATCCGCATCGGGACGCATAGGAATCACAAAACAGCTACTGGAATCTGTGCTGTGCTTCAGTGCATCGGTCACGCCTAACACATACCCCTGAACGACCATCGACTCCTGTGATAAAGCTTCGTAAATATCACTTCCCGATATAAAGGTGTAGTTATCTGTATCGGCTAATACCGGTGCTGTTACAGACAGGGCCAAGAGCAAAGCGGTTATGTTTGTCATTTTTTCACTTATGAATCTGCGGTCTAAGTTGGTGAAGCCTGGTTCGATCGATACAATAGACGATCAATTAATCAGGATTACTCTAAGCCATGTTCAACGGTTCAGCAAAGCGACTCAATAAATTTATCAGTGAGAGTGGTATCTGCTCTCGACGAGAAGCCGATCGCTTTATTGAACAGGGTAATGTCTTTATTAACGGTAAACGGGCTCAGATTGGAGACCAAGTACACCCTGGAGATCAGGTTCGCGTCAATGGTCAGATGATCGACCCACCAGAGCCCGATGACTTCGTCTTTATAGCCCTGAATAAACCTGTAGGGATTGAATCGACTACAGAGAGCTCACGTCCCAACAATATCGTTGATTTCGTTAATCACGGTGTGCGTATCTTCCCAATCGGCCGTCTAGATAAAGACTCTCAGGGTCTGATTTTTATGACCAATAATGGCGATTTGGTTAACAAAGTCCTGCGCGCGGGTAATAACCACGAGAAAGAGTATGTGGTCACGGTTAATAAACCGATCACTCCGGCGTTCATAGAAGGGATGGCGGGCGGAGTCCCCATTCTTGGCACAATGACCAAAAAGTGCCCCGTGAAAAAGTTAGATACTCGTGTGTTCAACATAACGCTTGTTCAAGGGCTTAACCGACAGATTCGCCGTATGTGTGAACATTTTGGCTATGAGGTCGTAAAGCTAGAGCGTACCCGCATTATGAACGTCGACCTGAAGGGCCTAGCGCTTGGCGATTGGCGAGATCTGACACAAAAAGAGTTAACAACACTGTTAAAATCAGTAGAGCACTCCTCGTCAGAGGCGAAGCCCGGAACACGTAAGTCACGCAGCCCGAACAGATCAAAGCCCTCTCAATCCACACACAAGAAAGGGCATGCAAATCGTAATAGCCACGGAGAGGGTAAAAAACCCAATTCCAACGGACCAAAACGAAATGCTGCAGGCAAACCGATCGTGCGTAAACCGACAACCAAACATCCTGATCGAGGAGCAAAACGCGGTGGCGCTTCTAAAAATGGTAAGCCTTCTAGTGCGACGGGAGGTCGAGGTAAGCGTCGGTAGGGAGTGATTTGGTGTGATGGCGCGCCCGGGATTACTCGGTCAATCCTGACCTCGGCCTTTCAGGTAAAGATGGCGCGCCCGGAGGGATTCGAACCCCCGACCAACAGGATCGGAACCTGCTACTCTATCCAGCTGAGCTACGGGCGCGTTGAGTTGTTGAATTGTATAGTGCTATCCATCATCGGGATAGACTCGTTGAATCGCTTAAGCGATTCAACGCCCCTTCGGGCGCTTACAGCGGTCCAAATTCTTGCCACAATTTGTCGAACCCCCGACCAACAGGATCTGAAGCTGTTACTTTATCTAGCCGGCCGGCGCTCCGGTGAGCTACGGGCGCTTTATCTTGAGGCGTGAATCTTACTGATACCGCCTCGCTTTGCAAGTGAGTTCTAGCTTTTCAGCTTCCACTGAACCTCACTTCCGGCCATGAATGGGATGATGGGGCGGCCATTCGGTAGAGTGATGCTCTCTGGTAGTGTCCAGGACTCTTTTAACAGTGTGATGGTGCCGCTGTTTTCCGGTAGGCCGTAAAATTTAGGGCCGTGTAGGCTCGCAAAACCCTCTAGTTTGTTCAGTGCCCCTAACTCATCAAACACTTGGGTGTATAGCTCAATGGCTGCCCAAGCGCTGTAACAGCCTGCACAGCCACAGGCGGTCTCTTTTTTAGCCTGTTCATGAGGTGCTGAGTCAGTGCCTAAGAAGAACTTATCTGACCCTGATGCAACGACATCACGTAGCGCTTGCTGGTGAATGTTGCGCTTTAAGACAGGTAAACAGTAGTTGTGTGGGCGAATACCACCCACTAACAAGTCATTTCGGTTCAGCATCAAATGTTGCGGTGTAATGGTGGCACCAATGTTTCCGCCCGCAGCAAGCACAAACTCAGCTGCGTCTTTAGTGGTGATGTGTTCAAATACAATTTTAAGCGTTGGGTACTTCTGAGTGATTGGACCCATGCGTTGATCGATGAACTCTTTTTCACGATCAAAAATATCAATATGCGAATCAGTGACCTCACCATGGACCAGTAGAAGCATGTTGTTCGCTTCCAGCGCAGCGAACACATCGGCTAAGCCATCGATGTTTGTTACTGCAGCATCCGAGTTTGTGGTCGCACCGGCAGGGTATAGCTTAACGGCTTTAATGCCCGCTTTAGCCGCTTCATTGATATCCTCAGCGGTGGTTCTGTCGGTGAGGTAAAGCGTCATTAAAGGCTCAAAGTTCGAACCCTCTGGTCGTGCAGCTAGAATGCGCTGTTTGTAGGCCTCTGCGTCAGCAGCGTTTCGAACCGGTGGTGCAAGGTTGGGCATGACAATCGCACGATCAAAACAGCGAGCGGTTGCTGCTACTGTCTCAGCAAGGATATCGCCATCACGAAAGTGAAGGTGCCAATCATCGGGTGTTTTGATGGTGATTTCGTTCATGGGATCGCCCACTCCTTAAAAATTTTCGATCTGAATATTTTACACGGTTTGGTTAGAGGTCGCTGTGCATTTTATAAATTAGTTGCTTGTTTAATTAGTAAAAACTAATATATAGAAATTGGTTCGAGTTGAACCACCTAATTTCAATTTTGAGAGGGACGGAACATGTCTGTAGAACGTATGGTATTTGCCTTTGCTGGCTTTATGGTTTTGTTGAGCTTGGCACTGGGCGTAGCGGCTAGCCCACTGTTTGTCAGTGAGTACTGGTTGTGGTTCACAGCCTTTGTTGGTGCGAACCTATTCCAAACAGCCTTTACTGGATTCTGCCCATTGGCAATTATCCTGAAGAAGCTAGGCGGTAAAGCGGGTACAGCGTTTTAAGTTCCGCTAAGTGATTGAAGAGCCGCTCTATTAAGCGGCTTTTTTGTTGCGTTCAAAACCTGCAATCAGTGACCCACCGACAATAGCCAGACAGGCCCAGGCAAGAGTCCAGCTCGGTTCCGCTAATCCAAACAGAACCAACAGCACGACCGAGATCAACGGTGCCGAATAGGCTAGTACCCCCAGCAGTTGAATATTGCCGTGCTTTACCCCGTAATCCCAAGTGAAAAAGGCGATGCCGACTGGCCCCAGGCCAAGGCCAATCACTCCTATCCATTGAATCAGATTGGCTGGCATGACGGTTGTCTCCCAGGCGAGGTGACAGAAGAAGGCCAATACCGCTGTGGCACCACAAAACCAGCCAGCCGCATCGGTCGGTACATTGGCGGCCAAACGGCTGGTGACAGAAAAGCTAGACCAGATTAGAGCGCAGGCTAGGGCGATTAGATAGCCTGACGTGTATTGCGGTTCGAAGGCGTCACTGCCACCCCCAATCAATAACCAACAGCCCGCTAGAGCTGATAGAGCGCCGACTAGATGCGCCCATCTAAAACGGTGGCCTGGAAGTAGGGTAGAGAATAGAACAATCAGTAGGGGCCAAAGGTAGGCTAATAGACTGACCTGCACAGCCGGCGCTTTCGACATCGCTAAAAAGTAGCAGAAGTGGTAACCAAAATAGCCACTTACGCCTAATAGCCAGACAGGCTTTTTCTGTTTTGCGTAACGGACACCCCAGTGACCCTCTTTACGCCATTTGGTAAGCATCAGTAGAAAAGCAATGGCGAAGGTCATCGACATTAATTGAAAGGGTGGGATCTGGTTATCCGTTAACCGAGTTAACAGAGCCAAGGCACCCCAGAGCGCTATGGCTGAAAAACCAATCAGTGTCGCGTTACTTCTGTTCATATGAGTCCAGCGTTGAAGAGATCGTATTCAGTTGTTCTTCCAAACTCAGGTTTGGGTCCATTTGGACAGTGGGTATGTTCATTGAGCTAAGTTGCTTAACGCATTCATCAGGCAGCAGCTCAGATCTTTGGTTGAATGTAACCACAGCTTGAACATGATGTCGCTGAGCCAGTGCTTCTATTTCGCTTGGATATCGAAGCGGGGCTCCAAGCATCTCGGTTTTATGGCTCCATGGCTCATCATCGACAAAGGCTATTATTTTTCCACCTCTCTCAATCAGTGCTTGGGCGAGTTGATGTTCTACAAAATCGATACCCACGATAATGAAACTTGAGCCTCGCCATTTTGAATTGCGAAATGCATTCAGGATTTTGTCGAGCACTTAGTTCCTCTTTTTACTTGTTGTCGCGTTGGCTAAAGATCACAATAGTGGACCTAACTGAAACACTATTCTCACTTTTTCCGTCCCATAAGGAAACCTCTGTTGTTTGGTCGTAATAAGCTATTTTGGCAAGGCGCTAGGCGTGGTTTTATCTCGTCGCTCCCTTTCTATATCGTCATGGTTCCATTTGGCACACTGTTTGGGCTTTTAGCCACAGAAGCAGGTTTAAATGTGCTTCAAGTGATGGGGTTTAGCTTTGCGGTCTTAGCAGGCGCTGCGCAAATTACAGCCGTGACACTTATGGAGGAGAATGCCCCTACCGTCATTATTCTAGCCACCTCGCTTGCGGTGAACCTGAGGATGGGCATGTACTCAGCTGCCCTAGTGCCACTGATTGGGAAAGCGAAACTCTGGCAGAGAGTCCTAGCAAGCTATTGGATTTTTGATCAGTCATACGCTGTGACAGCGCTAGAGCACAATAAAAACCCCAACCTTTCGTTGGATGAGCGGTTAGGTGTCTTTTTTGGGGTTGCGATTCCGGTCTCCTCTCTATGGTATCTCGGCACTTATCTTGGAGCGGTGGTGGGCAATCAAATTCCATCCGAATTAGGGCTAGAATTTGCGGTCCCCGTCACCTTTTTAGCCTTGGTTGCACCACTTTTAAGAAGTATTCCACACCTACTTGCAGCATTTACCTCAGTCCTGTTTACCTTGTTATTTGCAGATTTCCCATTCAGTTCAGGACTTTTGGTGGCCGGAGTCATGGCGTTGGCGGTGGGCTATCTATCGGAAGTTTGGCTTGAAAAGCGCCGTTCGAAGGAGGCTGTATGATTCACTCTGATCTGTATGTTTGGATGATCATAGCGGGCTTAAGTCTGGGCAGCTTTGCGATTCGTTTCTCTTTCTTAGGGCTAATTGGTGATCGTCAACTTCCCAAACCGGTTGAGCGAGCTTTGGGCTATACATCGGTGGCTATTTTGCCGGGTATAGCTATGCCTATGGTGTTAAGTAGCAGCAGCGGAGAGTTAGAGCCGACTCGACTGATCGCTGCGTGTTTAACCTTGTTGGTTGGCGCTTGGACGCGAAGCCTACTCTACTCATTACTAGCAGGAATACTCAGCTACTCCCTTCTGATGGCGGTTTTGTAGAACAGATGCCTAATTGGTTTCGCCCGCTATCTTTAGATCGATACAGCGCTTTGTCTGCCTGATTTAAAAGCTCTTCGCCACTCATGAATTCTGTATCAGGTGTCCAGGTGCAACAGCCCAAACTCACCGTGACACAACCAATGGGTGATGCACGATGCGGAATGTTTTTCGATTCAATCTCTTTACGCAGTTTTTCAGCAAGCGCTTGTGCCGCTGGTGCAGGCGTGTCGAAAAGGAGAGCAACAAACTCTTCTCCACCGTAACGAGCGACGGTATCAGTAGAGCGATGAAATATATGACTCATCGCTTGGGTGACACGTTGAATACAGGTATCGCCCGCCTGATGGCCGTAGGTATCGTTGTACGCTTTGAAGTAATCGATATCTAAGATAATAACCGATAGTGGAAGGGCGCTGCGTCGGGCACGATTAAAGTTTTCGACCAAGCTTGCATCGAGGAAGCGTCGGTTATAGATCTGCGTAAGTCCATCTTTTACTGATAGATCTTTTAATCGGTGATTCGCTTTCTCGAGCTCTTTGGTTCGTTGTTTGACCTTCTCATCGAGTTGCGAACTGAGCTCTTGGTACTTATCGAGCAACTTCTGTGTGTTTTCGTTGGCCTCCCTAAATGCCTCTGCTGAAACAGCCAGGGCCGCTATCTCGTCTTTAGAGTGGTAAGTTGGGATGGGTACTTTTCGCTCGCCATTGGATAGTCGATCAAAAATCTCTCTCAGTCTGGCAATGGGTCTCTCTATACTTCTGCCGACGACCATTCCGATAATGACCGTCATCAAGATGAAGAGAATGCAGAGTGCAATTAGCTGCTGTGATAAAGAACTGACTATGCTTGAAGATTGTTCTTGAGTGCTGCTTAGGGCCTGCCTGAACTCTTGAGTTAATTTCTCAGAAAGATATTTAATTTCATAACTCTCGGCCGCCATGACAACATTAATTAAAAAGAGATAGTTTCGGGTGGTTTGAACACCCTCATTGAATGTTGAGTAACCACGAGCCAATGAGTCATGGATGATATCTAAACGGGTGATTTGTGGGGGGTAGCTCTCTAGAATGTAGAGATCTTCTATCAACCCCATTACGTGTTGATAGTACTCATCCACCAGTTCCAGCTCGGCTGGGTTGAGTGACTCAAAATATTGCCCCATGTGTTTTTCGATGATTAATAGGTCTCGCCAAATATTGTTGCTAATCGCTAAAGAGCCGGCCGATATGGTCTGCTTTTGATAGGCTTCGATTAGAGCGCCCCAACTATTCGTGACACTGGGAAGTGTTGTCTTTACAAGCTGTTGTCGGCGCGATCGCTGAGTTTTAGCTGCCTTAAACGCCTTTTGAAAAGTATGAAGATGTTCATCCACTCGTTTTATGATCGGTTTGGCTGTTTCGCTCTCTAATGACGAGAGCGTTGATAGCTCGTACAGTGCAGATCGGTAGGCAATGTCGACAGAGTCGGCTGCTTGGGTCTGACCAACTCTTAAAAAGGTTTCAGCGCGGCTCTGCATCTCGGCTGCATGAAAACCTAATTGCGTTGCATGTTTTAAATTGCTCGATAGATCGTTTTGTTGATCAAACTGTTTGTTAAGGGTTGTGAGCCCGATAAAAGCAATAATCCCCAGCGCAAGGGTAATCAGCCCCATTAAAAAATAACCGGTATAAATTCGAGTGGTAAAAGGAACTCTTTGAGCAGGCATTCAAATCCCCTAACTCAGCACAAATTCTTTCCATTTGGGCAGTGTATAGTCATAGGTGTCCATGACACTGTTCCAAACGGCAACATTACTGAAGCGTTGTTCGTAGGATCCGCCCGTTCTTATGGAACCTTCTGCTACTGAAATCGAGCCATCTGTCCCTTTTAGCGATGTAGCGGCGGGTTTGCCCGCGTACCAATAGTCCCACTCCTCTGGACTCATAAACTGTTTAGAGCGTTCTGGGTTGGAGATGTAATACCCCTGTCTTGCAATAAAGGCTCCTGGGTAACCCGATAACCACCAATTCATAAATTGGTAAGCTGCATCTTCTTGCTCACCCTGCGTTTGGCTAGAGAGACACATGACCCCATGCCATGCTCGATAGCCCTCTTTCGGCGCAGCGTAAATGCACGGGATCCCTTGCCCTTGGAGTGCAGAAGCACCAGGACTGAACATGCTCTCAATGATGACTTCGTTGTTCGCCATCAACTCGACGGAGTGGGGGACGGATGACCATACCCCCCTGAAGTGGCCGCGTTTTTTATAATCTATTGCGATCTCAAACAGCTGATCGATCTCACTGATACTCATGTTACCTATGTCATTAAAGGTCATAAGTCCTTTAGCTTGAGCGGCTAAGGCTAAATCAAATATGCCGATCGTAGGTTCGTTCACAATGGCGACCTTACCGGAATAGTTATCGTTTAAGAGCCAGCCCCAGCTCTCTGTGATGTAGGGTTTGCCAACATCAATGTAGCGTGAGTCATAGCCAAAGGAGTCGGTGTTGTGCACATAGGGTAGGAAACTAACGTTTTGGCTAGGCTCACGGCCTAAAGTTTTATCCTTCTGTACATAGAGAATACGGTGTGGTGCATCGCCGCGGCCGATCTTGGCGTCCTCTGAAATCTGACCGGTTTTCGAGAGGTTGTTGATCTCATTCCAGTACTGAATTCGTTTTGTATCGATTGATTGAATCGCACCGGCATTCCATAGAACTCTTATGGAGTTTGACCACTGCTCATACAGATCAAATGAGGAGGGGTTGGTTGTTGCACGCATGAGTACTTCAGCACTACCGCCTGGGTAGAACTGAATATTAATCCCGAGCTCTTTTTCGGCACGCAGACGTAGCTCTTCCTGCAGGGTAACGTGAGTTCCCATGACACGAATGGTCGGGCGAGCATTCTCTGCTTTTAAAATCGCAGGGAAGCCCCCAATTGCAGCAGGCAGAGCAATACCCGCAGCGTTTTTAATAAATTGCCTACGTCGCAATTTACAACTCCTGAATTCAGTAACTTAACTCTATCTCCTTCAATATAGGCCTATTTTTTGAAAGTGGTATTAAATATGGCTAAAAAATATACAGATAAAGGCTGAGTATTTTTCACCAATCGTCGCTATAAAAAGCTACGTGATTGGGGATTTATGAGCTATGGTTCGCCCCATTAAATGGAGAACATTATGGACAAACTGATCGTTGGTTCTGAGGAGTGGTGTGGCCTTCCTCTATTGGGCCTACCCGCTGTTAAAGCTCGTGTCGATTCGGGGGCGAAAACCTCATCACTGCATGCGTTTAACATTCGTAAATTCACTCGTAATCGAGACACTTGGGTCTCTTTCGAGATCCACCCTCTGCAGAAAAATGATGAGCTAGTGGTTCGTTGTGAAGCTCAGGTGGTTGATCGCCGTACTGTAAAGTCATCAAGCGGAACAGCGGAGAGACGTTACGTTGTAAAAACCAATATTACCTTGGCAGATCAAACGTTCGAGGCTGAGTTAACACTCACTAACCGCGACTCTATGGGTTACAGAATGCTGCTGGGTCGTGAGGCAATGTCAGGTCGCATGATCGTTGATCCTGAAGGCAGCTGTCTGCAGGGTGAGCGCACCATTACTGAGTGTAATCAGATGTACGGTGTGAACCCAACGGCACGCACTGCTCTGAAAATTGGTGTGTTGGCTAGCAATCCGGATCTCTACTCAAACCGTCGTTTGATTGAGGCGGGTGAGGCGCGCGGACATGAGATGGTCTTCTTGAACATCAAACAGTGTTACATGAAGATGGATGCTGATAATCCAGAGGTTCACTACCGTGGTGGCGCTATCCTGAACGATTTTGATGCCATCATTCCTAGAATTAGACCTTCAATGACGTTTTATGGCTGTGCACTGGCTCGTCACTTTGAGAGTCTTGGCGTCTATGTTCAGAATACGGCAGAGGCGATCACAAGTTCGCGTGACAAACTCTTCTCGCTGCAACTGCTGCAGAAGTCGGGTTTGGATATTCCTACAACAGGCTTTGCCAATTCACCGATGGATACCAATGACCTGATTGAGATGGTCGGCGGTGCACCTTTGATCGTAAAGCTACTCGAAGGCTCGCAAGGTCGTGGAGTTGTGTTGGCCGAAACGGGTAAAGCAGCTGAGTCGGTAATCAACGCGTTTAAAGCGCTTCGAGCTAACTTGTTGGTACAAGAGTTTGTCAAAGAGGCGGATGGCAAAGATCTACGCTGTTTTGTCATTGACGGCAAAGTAGTCGCTTCGATTATGCGTACTGCGGCACCAGGCGAGTTCCGTGCAAACATACACCAAGGCGGTTCGGCCTCTTCGGTTCGCATTTCAGCAGAAGAGCGCAAGCTAGCGATTAAAGCGGCTAAAACCCTAGGTCTGAAGGTGGCGGGTGTTGATATCATCCGTTCTCGCAAAGGCCCTCTTCTATTGGAGGTTAACTCATCCCCAGGTTTAGAGGGTATTGAGGGGGCTTCCGGTAAGGATGTTGCGGGCGCTATGATCACCGCTATTGAGAAACGTTTTGCACGACGTTTAAAAGGGTAAAACCAATAAATAAAAGGGAGAGGTGATGGCTGACCGACAGACGGCTGAGGTACTGGTTGATTCGATGAGTTTGAGAGAGCAAATCTCTCTACTGTCCGGTGAAGATGTTTGGTCAGTTAATGCTATCCCTAGACTAGGAATCCATAAGCTGCGTGTCACTGATGGACCTAATGGTGCACGTGGTGGTGGTTCTCTATTTGGCGGTGTGACGGCAGCCTGCTTCCCCGTTGGTATTGCCTTAGGCGCAACCTGGAACCGAGCCCTGCTTGCGAAGGTGGGTGGCGCTATTGCTGATGAAGTTAAATCTAAATCGGCACACGTGCTGCTTGGTCCGACCATCAATATTCAACGATCTGTGACTAATGGCCGTAACTTTGAGTGCTATTCAGAAGATCCTGAGCTAACCGCTGCACTGGCGGTCTCATACATCCGAGGGCTTCAAAGCGCAGGGGTTGCTGCCACACCCAAGCATTTCATCGGAAATGAATCTGAAATTGAGCGCACAACGGTCAGTTCCGATATTGATGAGCGCACACTGCGCGAGATCTACCTTCGCCCCTTTGAAGCTGCCATTAAAGAGGCGGGTACTTGGGCTATTATGGGCTCATACAACAAGATTAATGGTACCTATGCCGCCGAAAATCACTGGTTATTGACAGAAATTCTTCGCAACGAGTGGGGCTATGACGGCATTGTGATGTCCGATTGGTTTGGTTCTAGAACAACGGCACCAACCATTAATGCGGGTTTAGATTTAGAGATGCCAGGGCCAACCCGAGACCGCGGTGACACATTGCTCAACGCCGTGGATCGCGGTGAAGTGCCTGTTGAACAGGTTCGTCAGCTGGCCGTTAACATGGTTCAGTTGATGGAGCGTTGCGGTGCTATTAATGATGCTTCGCCGTTCAAAGAGATTGCCGATAATCGCTCTGAACACCAGCAGCTGATCAGACGTGCCGGTGTTGAGGCTAGTGTGCTGCTTAAGAACACTGGCTTGCTACCCCTGTCTACTGACCTAAAGAGCGTTGCGGTAATTGGGCCTAATGCCATCGAGGCTCAGATCATGGGCGGTGGCTCCTCGATGCTTAATCCCCACTATTCAGTTTCACCTATGCAGGGATTAACCAACCTTCTGGGTGGCGATGCTATTCATTATGCACAGGGGTGTACTAATCATCGCTGGGAGCCCCTGGTCAACCAAAAGATACGAGTCGATTACTTCGCTAATCGAGATATTTCGGGTGAGGTGGTTTTCACTGAAGAGGTTGATGAGAGCCAGAGTTTCATTCTGCCCCCTGTTGCGAATGGACTGGTCGATCAACACGCATTTTCTCTGCGAGCGAGTGTTGATTATATAGCAACGGTGACGGGCGATTTTAATATTGGCCTTCACAGTGCAGGCCTTGCCAAGTTCTATGTGAATGGCGAGTTGGTGATCAATGTGTGGGATCACTGGCAGAAAGGTCGAACCTTCTTCGAGGAGGGATGTGATGAGGTCGTTGCCAGTTATCGATTCGAGGAAGGTAAAACCTATACCCTTGAGATGGAGTTTGCTACCAAGGATACGGACAATCTCGACCTTGCCGCTTGGCGCTTTGGTCTATCAAAACCCTTAGGGGATGAGGCAATACAAGCTGCGGTAGAACTAGCAAAAAGTGCCGAAGTAGCCATCCTGTTTGTTGGTCGATCCGGTCAATGGGATACGGAAGGAAGTGACCTTGAAGGCATTAAACTCCCTGGACGTCAGGATGAGTTGGTCGCAGCCGTGGCCAGTGCTAACCCTAACACCCTAGTGGTATTGCAAACGGGTGGACCGGTTGAAATGCCTTGGGTAGATCAAGTATCTGGCATATTGCAGGCTTGGTACCCAGGACAGGAGTGTGGCAATGCGATTGCCGATGTTTTGTTCGGCAAACAAGATCCCTCCGGCCGTTTGCCTCAGACCTTCCCAGTCAAGTTGGAAGATAATCCTACCTACACCGATGACCCACTGGTCTACCCTGGACGAGACGGCCATGTGCTTTATCGTGAAGGCGTGTTTATCGGCTATCGTCACTATCAGGCCAACAAGATTGAGCCGCTATTCCCCTTCGGATTTGGCCTCAGTTACAGTGATTACCAACTCGAAAATCTAAGTTGTCGAAAGGTGGCTAATGATTATGTCGAACTGAAGGTGAGTGTTAACAATATTGGTCAGCGACAGGGTCAGACCGTTGTTCAGATTTACTGTGGTGAAGTTAACTCTGACATTGAACGTCCAGAACTCGAGTTGGCCGACTTTGAGAAGCTGGAACTGAAAGCTGGAGAGAGTGCTGATCTAACATTTCATCTACCTCTTCGTCGTTTTGCATACTTTGATATCAAAACAGGTATGTGGACGGTTGCGGAAGGTGACTATCGAGTGCGGGCTAGTTTCCATGCCAAGGACCCAGGTTGTGAAGCGGTGATTAATTTGTCAGCCAAGACGCTCTGTCCATCAGCCTGATGCACTAACGTTATAGAGAGACTTTTATTTGTGGCAAAAGAGTCTAAATGAATCACTGAGTTTTACAGGTTGTGTCGTTACAATGCAGCCAATTGATAATTTTAAGAGTAGGGTTTAATGATGCGTGCCTTAATGACCTCGTTGGTTACGGTTTTATTCACATTTAATATATCGGCTGCGGTTGCCAACGAAGAGGCGATTGAAGCGATGAACGACTACATGGCTTTCCAAGAGTATGAGTCGGGTATTATGGTCCCTCAGCAGATTGATCAAGTCGTATTTGAAGCATCAACCTTCATCGATACGCGTGATGCAGAGCAGTTCGCAGAAGCCACTATTCCGGGTGCTATCAACATTGAGTGGCGTCAGGTGTTGGATCGCATCGACGAAATTCCAGAGTCTGGCAAGGTGATTCTGTTCTGTAATACTGGTTCATTATCAGCACAGGCTACGTTTGCTCTGCGTGTCGCTGGTCGCGAAAATGTTGTCGTTCTGCAGTCAGGCTTCATCGGCTGGCAACAAAACGCCGCTTACAAACCTTAGTCAGTCACTGACTAACAAAAACGGCGCTCAAGGAGCGCCGTTTTTGTTTCTTGGATATTCTTTAGACTGTGTATCTTAGGATTAACCGAATTCAGGAAGATTCTGAGTCACAACCGGTTTGCCTGCCTCTACCCAGCCGTCGTAACCGCCGGCAATGGATGTGACATTCAGGTAGCCCATCTCGGCAAGAGATGCAGCGGCAAGAGCAGCACGACCACTGGTCTTACAGTAGATTACGATGTTGGTGTCACGCGACTCCAGAGCAGGCATACCGCCAATTTTAAACTCGAGAAGACCACGCGGAATATTGATAGCGCCACTTAGGTGGCCCTGTTCATATTCGGCCGGTTCACGCACATCAATAACGATCTCAGCGTCGTGAATGGCACCATCGGCATCCGAAACGCTGACCTCTTTAATGGTCGCCTTTGCGGCCATGACTAGATCTTGTGCTGTCTTCATTGGAACTCCTTTAGCTGTTCGCTATTTCCTGCAGAGCATCTCTGTCAGATATCGTTAACAAGTTCTTTGATTCGCTAATAATGCCTTGGCGTTTCCACTCCGCGGTATGGCGTGAAATGGTCTCGATGGTTAAGCCGAGATACTGAGCGAGATCTCTTCGACTGATCGGGAAGCTGACCGCTTCTGCAGTCTCACCCACCCATTGAAGCAGGAACCAAGCCAAACGAGGTTTGGATTTGAGTAGACCTACCTGGGTTAGGTGATCTTCTGTTTTCATCACCTGCTGCAGTGCACGTTCAATAATGGCTTGGTTGATGGCGCCACTCTGATCACGCAGGTGGTTCAACTTCTCAACCGAAAGCTGGCAGAGCTCGATCGGTTCCAGCGCCTCGGCTGTGTGCATATAGGTGCCACTGCTGATCAGCTTTTCATAGCCAAAGAGATCGCCAGGACGAACTAAGCGAACAATCTGAGCATTGCCCTCATTGTTGAATTTAGTCAGTTTGATATGGCCGGCTCGAAGAGTGTAGATCAGTCCGAGACTCTCGCCCTCGTTGTAGATAATGTCGCCCGTCTCAAATTTAATGACACGCGTCTGAAAATCTTCAATCAGCGAAAGCTCGGACTCTTTTAGACATCCAAACAGACTCGACGGCCTAATCGGGCAGGTTAAACAGTGCCCTTGACCAACCAGTGTTCCCATACTCAACGCTCTTATAGTTAATTAGTTCCACTATAATAGTTGGCTAATGAGTCAATTTCACTACTTGTGAGTCTTTGACTTGCTTGTCGCATGACAGAATAGAGATCAGAGTCACGATCACCACTGCGATACATCTCTAACGCACGCTTCAAAGTCTCGGCAGTTTGGCCCGCAATAGCAGGGGTTCCCTTAATACCACCTTGGCCACTTAGACCATGACAAGAGGCACAGGCAGTAATCAGTCGATCTTTATCACCCTCGGTTACCAGTGCCGGTGCTGACTGTTGCGCTAGGGTCGGTGCTGGTAGCGATGCGTAGTAGGCTGCAACATCTGACATATCCTGTTCTGACATTAGGTCAGCGACGGCCGTCATGATGTTAGCTCGGTTATCCTCGCTTCGCGCGCCGGACTGATAGTCCAAAAGCATCTTGTAGGTGTAGCTCTCCAACTGTCCTGCAACGGCTGGCCAACGGTTAGTCGGTGGCAGTCCCTCTTTACCGTGACAGGAGCTGCACATCAAAGAGTCATTCAGCGCCTTACCACGAGATATATCACCAGTAGGTCTTGAGCTTGTTGCCAAGCGAAGCGAATGAGAAGTCCACTCAGTTGCTTGTGTGACCTGATCTGATGCATAACTTGTTGTGGCTGCTAAAAGAAGGCCTGAAAGTATTAACTTTTTCATGCGAAAGAGTCCTCCGTGAAGGATTTCATCCATGCTTGCTGGTAAACAGCAGCAAGACGATGTTTTGTCTCACTGACATCCAGTGTTTGGAAACCAGGTCTCGGCAGGTTAGCTATCTTTCCATCACGCATTCCGTAGACGCCGATTACCATGAATCCATAATCTTTACCGGCTAGTGCGTAACAGGTGTTTTCCCAAGAGGGCTCCTCAACTGGACGCCCTGCAAATAGATTGATGATGGCATACGCTGCGACTTTGGCCTCATTGTTGGCTGCAAAGCCAGATTTAGGGAGAGGGCTAGCGGATGCTGAATCCCCTAGCACGTGGATATTGGCCACTAGCTTAGATTCAAAAGTATAAGGGTCTACGGGGCACCATCCTGATTGATCGGTTAGTCCGAAAGTTGTGGCAATCTTGCCCGCTTTCATCGGCGGCACAACATTGATGACATCAGCTTTAATGAAGCCTTGCTCTGTTTCAACTTGCATCTTTGCTGCGTCAATCGACAGTGGTCGACCACCGTCAACTTCACGAATCCAATCGATCATGCCAGCTTCACTGTGCTGTTTGAGTGTTGGCATACCCGCTTGAAGATCTTCAGGGACGTTGTAACCATACATTCGGTTCCAGCCCAGACGCATGTCAGGGCCCGTTACGAAATCATTTTTTGGATCGGTAATGATTACTTTTCCGGTTGGATTGTATTTCTGCATCCACTCTGCAACCAGCGCGCCTCGCTCATATGGCCCAGGTGGACAACGATAAGGGTTAGGCGGAGCTACGATCAGAAAGGTGCCACCCTGACGCATGTTTTTGATCTGGTCACGTAACAGAGCAGTCTGTGATCCCGGAATCCAGCCAGAAGGTGCTTTAGTCTCTGCTATCTCCCGAGAATAGCCGTCTAGGCGCTCGTACAGCAGCTCTATACCAGGTGAGACAACTAAACGATCATATGGGAAGTTTGCTCCCGAAGTGGTTGTGACAATGCGTTTATCGGCATCCAGTCCAACTGCTTTATCGATCACAACGTTGACGCCGTATTTGATTCTTAAAGCATCATAGCTGACCTCGAGATCAGACATATCAATGTGTCCATTGAGCACTTCAGAGGATCCGTACGGGCGAATGTAAATTGGATTTTGCTCAATTATGGTGACCTCAATTTGAGGTGCCTTCATCTTCATATATTTAGCGAAGGTTGCACCGCCGACACCGCCACCAATAACGACAACTTTACCGGTTGCAGCGTGCGCATTTAGTGGCAGCAGACCTGCTGCACCAGCAGTCAAAGCCATGCCAAGGAAGTCTCTACGTGAAATCATTGTTCACCTCCAACTTCAAGTGATTCAAAGTATTTACCCATTGCTGCGATCTCATCGTCACTGTATGCAAGAGCAAGACCTCTCATCAGAGTAGAGTCGCGTTCACCTGTCCGGAAATCCAACATGGTTTTAACAAAGGTCTCGGCACTCATTCCTGCTAACGGCATGAACGCTGAATTTTCAACCTGTCCATTGGTGCCGTGGCACACAGCGCAGGGGTTCGCCATAATTTCCGCTCGCTCATCGGCAAAAGCTGAAGTGGATAGGAGTAGGGCGCTTAAAATCATTACTTTTTTCATCGTCATCTCCTTACTGTGCCCATACCCAGAATCCGACGGCAAAGTAGTGCACGATCCAGATTAAGATGATGTAAATGGTCCAGTTACCCAGGCGAGAGATAGCCACAGATGGTGTGTAGGTGCCTTCTGTTTGTCCCGCCTGCCATGCAACCGTGATTAGGTAGGTGCAGGCCATGCCACCGACAACTGCGAAAGTCGCGAAGAACAGAATGGTGCTGTACCAATCCATGTTAATTGGGTAGTCCATTGGGTTGTAGCCAGACTCAACGACTAGGGCAACCCAGCGAATGATTTCACGATCAACCGCGACCAGTGCGATCACTACAAAGGCGACCGCTACTAACCAGTAGGCGGTGTAGCCGTTGTTAATTTTGCTGCCAAACAGAGTCGGCACCATCGCTAAAGCGATCAATGCTAGGGCTGTGATGTAGAGCATCGGGTTGGTTAAAAACTCAATTTGGTTCTCTGGCAGGCTAACCATCCAGATTGCACCAATAAGAATCGATACCACAGAGCCTTGAGCAAGCAGTTTACGCGCCAGATTATGAACAAACTCAAGGTAACCCGAGTCGCTACCAGGACGAACGCTGATGTAGTGGCGGTAGCCGTAAAGCCATGCGCCGGTTACCGGTGCTGCTAGAGCAATCATAAAGATGAAACGCGCCCAGTTGATTGAGTGAAGCTGAGTACCGCTGGCATCGATCTGCCCCTGCGGTGCATACCACTCCATCCACTGATCAGGGGAGAGCATCTGGTTGGTTAGGGTGTGCATAATCAGACCCACAACAATGAACAGTGCGAGCGATAGAATCATGCTGCCAGGACATTTCGTCTTATTCTGCGTCAGATCTTCATTTTTAAAGTAGAAGAGGTAGATCAACAGATAAGCGACTGACAGTATGATAATGAATCCAATAACCCACCAAGCGGACAGCACATTAGAGGTGTACCAGAAAGGATCATAGATCACCTGCACAAACAGTAGTGGCGCAACGCCGATAACCACAGCAACCGACACCGCAATTTTTGCGGTCGATAGCATGGCATTAGCAAGCTGACGCCAGTAACTGTCTTGGCTTAATGCACCACGAATAGTCAGCGCTGCACCGCCCAACATAACGTGAACCGCAAACATATGAAGTGCAAAGGTGACGACACCTAACACTAAAAATAGAATCGGATGTGAGGGAACCCCGGCCACATCACGAAGTGCGTATAAAGAGTCTACATTCATCGTGATACTCCTTAGTGAGACTGAGACACAGTGATCGGATTACCCTGATCAGCCGCGACAGCAATAGATTGATCTTTCAACTGACGAATAAAGCTAGCCAAGGCCACTGCTTCATCTTGTTGAAGTGGAATTTGTGGCATGTAGAGCGTTGTACCACTCGACAGTGCAGCTCTTAGGTAGGCCGCAATATCCGACTCGCTTGAGTCGTCACCAAAGTAATTTGCCAGTGGGCGAATCCCTGTATCGGTCAGTGAGTGACAGTTTGAACAGGTGTTCAACGCCAGAGCTTGACCAACCGCCTCTTTATTAGAATCAGTCACCGTGCGAAGCTCTTCGGGAAGGAAGATTAGAGCGTTAGTGAAGCCATGCTCTTCAATGGTCGGGATCTCACTGTGAATACCAAGCCCCGGAACATCACGACCAATAACCTGGTTAGAGTAGACGTATCCACCTGCAACATAAGGCTTACGAATCGACTCACGCGCAACCTCTTCTGGCCAAAGTCCGAACACCAAAATGACGACCGTCATGACGCCCGCAATGGCTGGTTTTAGCAGCTTTGGTGCGGCCAGAGTGGCTGCGAAGTAGGCCATGATGCCGCCCATTACAGAGATTAGAGCGGGTGTGAAGTACTCCGGTAGACGATTCTCCATCACCAATTCAGCGGTCGCTGGAATCGTTGATAGGTACCATTTGAATAGACCAAGACCGGCTGCAGTCGCAACCAAACCTAGAATCGCCAGACGACGAACCATCTCTTTGCGGAAATCGATATCTTTAATTGAAGAGGCAACAATGCCTCCGACTACCGCTGTCATGGTGAACATAAACGCCGTTCGCATAGCCAATTGCGCAAAGGTGTTGGCGCCATAGAAACCGTTCAAGTAACCGCCTTCGGTGTACCAGTTTTCATTACCAGGCATCAGCATGAACGACAGAATACCGATAATGATTAGCATGGTGGTGTAAGAGGCTAGGCCAAAGATGATACTGATGCGCAGGTGTGTTTTCTGATCCACCTTATTCACCAAGTAGACGATCATGTAGACACCGATGACCTCGATGACAAAGAAGACCCACTCGGTTGCCCACTTCCAGACAAAGCTATGAATCAGTGCAGAGATACCACGCGGACTGCCGACCGTAGTTGAGAACCAGATGCCTGGTCCGGTAATCGAACCTAAGACATAAGAGAAGACCAAAAGAAACAGGCCGTAACGACGAATGTAGTCGAGAAGCTCTGGGCGGTTCTTACGGTAAGCGACCACCGCAAGGTAAGAGAAGACCAGTGCTGCACCCACAGATGTGTGTGAAAACAGAACGTGTATGGTCGCAATGATACCGATGATCCAACCTGAACCGAGTGTCGGCTCAAACCAGACTGGATAGAGTCCTAGCATCTCCATTGAATAATTCCCCTTGAAGACGATACGTTTTGGGGAGTACCTCCCCGCTCAATGGTCGAGTCATCTCGACCAGCTTGGCGAGCAGTATCTATTCATGCAGTGATCGTCGCATTGAGAATCCGCAACCGGATTTATAGGCTTTTGCGATAAATCAAAAGGGGATAATTAATATTCATATTAGACGTTTCTAATATATTTGAATTCTATTATATTAGAAAAATCTAATACATTATGGTTTAACTAATTAGGAGATCTCCCATGTTTAGAAGAGACTCAACTCAGCCTTGGCATCCTAGCTTTTTCTTAGCTGCACTTGGCGCTGGCGGTATGTCAGTGGCATTTTTTATGTACCTAATGTGGATGGTTCCGCATAAGGGTTACCCTATGCCAACTTGGGACCACTGGACGAGTGCCTGGAGTGCTGACATTGCCAGTGGTATTCCAATGCCATTGATTATCGGTTTTGCTATTGCCGGTGTCGTTATTTTTGGCTTGTTGCACATTGCGCTGTTGGTTTGGAATATTCGCGAATACAACGCAGTTAAAGGCACTGACGCCCACGAGAGGATTTTGAACTCACCAGCTGAAGTTCAAATGATGGCCTTGCCTCTGACCTTCTCCATGACAGTGAACGTGATGTTTGTATCGGGTGCGCTATTTGTTCCGGGTCTATGGACGATTATTGAGTGGATGTTCCCCGGCGCGCTGATCGCCTTTTTGATCATCGGTTACTACGCGCTAAAAATGTACGGACGTTACTTGGGTCGCATGTTGACGCAGGGGGGTTACCGCAGTGAAGAGCACAACCACCTTTCACCTTTGATGGCGGCCTTTACCTTTTCGATGCTATCGGTCGGCTTTGCGGCGCCTGCAGCGATGTCACACATTCCCGCTGTTATTACAATTGCCGCGGTGTTCTCTTACCTGTTCTTAATCGCCGCAGTGTTGGTTGTTCTGGTCGTTTTGGTGTCGGGCGTCAATGCGATGATGCAGCATGGTCTACAAGAGCAAGCGACGCCAAGTCTTTGGATGTTGGTACCGATTGTGACACTGCTCGGTATTGAGTGGTTACGTATGGAACATGGCATTGCTCACCTAACCGGTGGTGCATTGGATGCTGGCGATAACTTCCAAATGATGACGTTGATGGTTGCCCTGCAAGCCGTGATCTTGATGGTTGGGTACCGTGTCATGAAGTTGAATGGTTACCTAGACAAGTATCTGCACGGAGGTGAGCACAGCCCAGTTGCCTTTGGTCTGGTCTGCCCAGGTGTTGCCTTCTTTGTGCTGAACCTTTTCTGGTGGCACGTTGCGATTGTCGGCAACGGCATTGTCGCTAAGTTTGGCTTAGTCTACTGGTTGGGTATCGGGGTTATGTTCTTGATTCAGGCCGCGACGATTTATGCGATTGTCCGCCTTACAAACAACATGCTTCGCCACCCAGAGTTAGTGGTAGAACCTGCAGTATAAACAGTAGGAGCGATCTCGAAGAGGTCGCGATTAACTGAAAAACCCCATGAAATGTCGTTATTTCATGGGGTTTTTACTTTACGGCTCCGCAATATCAATCAGCTCCTTAAACGTGTTCTCGATAAACTCTTTGCTGACGTTTTGCGTGATAAACACTAATCGTGTTCGCTGATCATCGTTTGGCCAGGCTGGTAGAGGAACGGGTGGGTGAAACAGTTGCTGTACCCCATGAATGACTAGGGGTTCTGCAACGCCTTCAATATTTAGTAGGCCTTTGATACGTAGGATGTTGCTGCCGACTAGACTCATTAATAACTGCATCCAATCTTGAAGCGCTTCTTTGCTAATCGGCTTTTCAACGGTCAGGCAGAAGGATTCGATGTTGTCACCATGACGTTTGGCATGATCATGATCGCAGCCATGCTGATGGCAATCATGGTCATGGTGGTGATCATGTTGTTCAGAATAAGCCTCCTCTTTTAACCAGGCCTCTACATCGGTTAGTTTGCCCTCAGTAGTGAACAATCCTAGGTTGAGCAGCTGATTAGGGTCTGCTTTACCGCTGGCCACCTCAAGCTTACGCGCACTGGGATTGATTTGGGTAAGTCGGCTGATTAACGCCTCTTTTGCCACTTTATCGGTCATATCCCCTTTGGTGAGTAGCAGCAGGTCTGCCAAAGCAGCCTGTTTTACGGACTCTTTATGCTGATCTAAGGTGTGTGACCCCGTAGCCAGATCGACCGTCGTGACAACACCATCTAATTGATAGGCTTCAGCAATCCAGCGATCGGTCATCAGAGTGTGAATGATGGGAGCAGGGTCTGCCAACCCAGTTGTCTCAATGATGATGCGCTTGAATTGTCGACCCTCAGGCTCTGAAATTTGTGCGGTTACTTCGTGAAGCGTGTTGACCAGATCACCCCGCACGGTGCAACACATGCACCCGCTGTCCATCTCCATCAAGACATTCTCGTTGCTCTCAGCCACCAACAGATGATCCAAGGCGATTTCACCAAACTCATTAATGATAACCAGAGTATCTGATAGTTCAGGCTGATTAATTAAGTAATTCAGTAGTGTGGTTTTTCCACTGCCTAAAAAGCCTGTGAGGAGTGTAATAGGGGTTTTCATAACAATGTCTCTCTACAGCTGGTGTAAGGCGTCCTGCGAAGCTCGTTGCTCAAGATCATGTGACACCAGAATAACCAGCTTATGTTGCCAAAGATCTCGTAGCGAATTGACGATGGTGGATTGAAGCTCAGCATCCATTCCAGCGAAGGGCTCATCTAACAGCAGGATGTCAGCCTGTTTCAGAAGCAGACGCGCCAAACCAATGCGTTTTAACTCACCGCCAGATGGCTCCCATTCACCAGGACCAATCCAAGTGTCGAGTTGCTTGGGTAGTGATTCGACCCATTCGCCTAGCTCTACTGTTTGCAGTGCACTGATAATCTCTTCGTCGCTTCGTTGGCCAGTGAAGTCTAGGTTGTGACGCAGTGTAGAGCGAACAATCTGTACTCGTTGAGGTAGATAAGCGATTTGAGATAAGGCGGTACCTTCAACGATCAGGCTGCCCTGCTGTAGCTCAAGTTCGCCAGCAATTAATCGAAGTAGTGTGGTTTTACCGCGGCCACTCTGTCCGGCAATCCAGTTTAAACCTAGCTGATTAAACTCAACAGATCGCGCTTCGAAGACGCTCTGTGCACTCCCCTCATAAGCGTATGAGAGCTCTTTGATTGAGATACCAAAATAGGGCTTTTCTATGCATATAGTGCGTTTTTCTTCGAAGTTTTGCTGATTTTTACTACTTTTGCCTAAGCGACTTAAAGCGCGTTGGCCTAACAGAAGGTGCGAGATGGCTCCATTTGCAGCGGCAAAGACCTCAATGGTTCCGAGAGATAACAGCAGCAACATAAAGATTAATGCGCCGGCCAGTTCACCCGTGAGATAGGCCTGCAGAGCCATGAGCAGTGTTAAGCCGACCAAAGATAAATTAATCAATTGCGATAGAAGGTTGATGAGTTGCTGGCGCTTTAGGGCTTGGAGTTCGAATAGATCCGACTGTCGGCTCTGCTGGCGCAACCTATTGCCCTCATGTTCAAGCTGCTGCGACAGGGTGAGCAGGCGCAAGCTTGAGAAGATACCGCTGGCGCGTGACCAGAGTGCATTTCGACTCAGATGCAGCTCAGACTCGGGCTCCAGAACCGCTTTAGCATAGAGCCAAGGAATTCCGATCAAAGCTAATAGGATTAATGGCAGGCTTGCTATCGCAAGATCGGGTAGAAACAGAGCCGTAACCAGAATAAACCCAAGCGCTGAAAAGAGAGCGGTAATGGCAGGCACGAGCGAATGCAGATGGATCCCCTCAATGTTTTGAATATCCTGCAGCATCTGACTCGCACTGTCGTGTCGATTCATCCGTGCACTGATGTTTTGGCTGTTGGCCAGTCGAGAGAAAATATCTCGTCTTAGTGTCGATATGAGCCTAAAGGTTGCTTCGTGGTTGGCCAATCGCTCTCCGTAGCGACCAGCCGTACGCGCAATGGAGAGGCCACGAACAATGGCACCGGGAGTAAAAAAGTTAAATGCATGAGCGGCGGCTGCCGTAACGCCCGCTATGGCTGCAGCACTGATAAACCAACCAGAGACTGCCAATAGAGCAATACCGGCAAAGGCTGTCACAATGGAAAGGGTTAAGCCGAGTAGAAAGACGCCTCGCTCTGCTAGCAGTAGAGACCAGTAGTGTCGTTTCATGCCTCTACCTCCGCCTTAGTTAAAGTAAGCTGTTGGGTGAAGGTAAACTGATTGGTACGATGGCTGGCCATGATGATCATGCCACCCTGTTCAACATACTGTTGTAACGCACTCATAAACAACTCGGCTGTATCGACATCTAAGTTCGCTATAGGTTCATCAAGAAGCAGTAGTTTAGGTCGATGCAGAAGCGCTCGCGCAATCGAAAGACGTTGTGTCTGACCTCCCGATAGAAAGTGTCCAGAGTCGGTTATGAAGTAGTCCAAACCCTGTGGAAGTTGCTTAACGACGGTTTCTAATTGAGCCGATCGTAGGGCAGCCCAAATGTCATCATCAGAGTAACTCTTACCTAAGCAGAGGTTCTCCCTTAACGAACCATAGATCAGTTCTGGGTGCTGGGTTATGTATCCAATGGTCTGCTGCCAGTGAGGGTTGTTGTAGGGTTCGATTGTTATTTCGTCAGCAGATACGGCCCCAGATAGTGGGGGACGAAGCCCTGCTAGGGTATCGAGTAAGCTCGTTTTTCCTGTGCCTGAAGGTGCTTCAATCAGAAGTGATTCACCGGCTTTAAGCTCCACAGAGACTGGTTTATGAATGGCTTGATCACTACCTGATACTAAGCCTTCGATTTTTATCGATGCTTTAAAAGAGCCTGCTTGTGAAGCTTCACTACCTACACTTGACGGTTCAGCGGCCTGTTTGAGTTGCTCAATTTGCTCGGCGACAGCCCGTGCGTTCGATTTTGCGTGGTATAGCGCGCCCATCTTACGCAGAGGTAAGTAGTATTCGGGCGCTAGCATCAATAGAAAGGCACCCTCAGCAAAACTGATGTCGGTTCCCCAAGCACCGAGAGAGTATTTATCTAAAAAGAAGAGTCCTAAATAGACTGCGACCAGTGCCACGCTGATTGCAGCAAAAAACTCCAACAGCGTACCGGACAGAAACGCCAAACGCAGAACTTTCATCGTGCTAATACGGAACTGATCCGACTGATGGTGCAACGCCTCGGTCTCTTTACCGACGGCTCTCTCTTGCTGAAGCAGATCAACGTTGCGAAGGCGATCTTCAAGTAGATGGCCCAACCGATTGAGCTGCTCTAAGTTGTTGCGTGACGCTTCCCCCGCTTTATTACCGACAATGATCATAAAGATCGGAATCAAAGGCGTGGTCAGCAACAAAATCAGCGGCACTAACCAGTTCACAAAGCTAGCGGCAATTAGAATCAAAACGGGAGTCCATACAGCCATCTGCTTTTGAATCTTAAACTCTGCGTAATACTCTTTGAGCTTGTCGACTTCACTGGTCAGCAGGTTGGCCAGTTGTGCCGGCTTGAAAGCAGGGAAGAGCGAAATCCCAGTTTTAAAACTGAGGCTAAGAATCTGCTCTCGCAAGCGATCGCGGATGGTGACTGAGTTGCGCAGATTGATAGTCGATTGCCAGAGTGATGCAGCCGCTTTAACGGCAAGAATGAGGAAGGCCGCAGCGACCAAAAGAAGCGGGCTGTGATCTAAGCTGCCCTGAGTTAATACCTGATCGATCAACAGAGCGACCCAGTAGGCGAATCCAATAGTACAAAGCGTTTGAATCACGCCCAATAGCAGCGACAGGCGCATGGAACCCTTCAGATCAAACTGGTGCTGATCGAGGATTGCGGTCGGGTTGGATTTTCGTTGTCTGGCCAACTTAACACTCACTAAGGTTTACAAAAAAAGGGGCTCGAAAGCCCCTTGATTACGTACAGCTAGAGCGTACAGATTAATCGTCTGCGCGCTGCTCCTCTTCAGCATCCAACCACATCGCGTTGATGATGCCGAAGCTGCAGGCTAGGAGTACGCCAAGGATCCAAGCAAAATACCACATCTTCTTAATCTCCTAGTAGTTTGAAACGCTGTTTTGTTCGATGAACTCAGGTTCAATTCGACGCCACATTTTGTAGTAGCCCCAGAAGGTGTAACCCAAAATGATCGGTACAAAGAACAGAGCCACCCAGAACATGATCTCAAGTGTCAGTTCACTCGACGTCGCATCCCACAGCGTTAGAGCGCTGGCTAGATCAGTCGATGAAGGCATCACGAATGGGAATAGGGTGAAACCGGTCATAAGAATGATCGCTGCGATCGCCAGTGAGCTCAACGTAAAGGCAAAACCACTTTTACCCGCTTTAGCCATTAAGCTTGTTAGCAGAGGGAGTGCCACAGATGCCGCTACCAATGTCCAAAGGATTGGGTAATCGGTGTAGTTACCGAACCAGTTGTCAGTGGTCGTTACGGTTTTGCTCAACGGGTTAGAAGGAGCATCACCCACGACAGTAGAGCTGATTTCGTAACCAGGAATACCGTAGTACAACCATGCACCCGCAACCGCTAAGAGTACCGTTAGAACCGGACCTAGCAGAGTTGCCATAGTTTGAGCGCGGCCTTGAACCTCACCGCCGGCACGCATCTGCAACCAAGTTGCACCCTGCAGAGCAAGCATTACCACGCTGGCTAGGCCACAGACAATGGCGAATGGGTTCAACAGAGCCCAGAAAGAACCGGTGTAGATTGGGCGGGTAAACTCGTCAAAGTAGAAGGGCACGCCTAAGAATAGGTTGCCGAATGCCACACCAAAGACCAGTGATGGAACAAACGAGCCCACTGCCAGTGCATAGTCCCAGTTGCGACGCCAAGCGACAGAGTCCTTCTTAGAGCGGTACTCAAATCCGACAGGACGGAAGAATAGTGCGAACAGTACCAGTAGCATGGCCCAGTAGAAGCCAGAGAATGCTGTTGCGTAAACCAGTGGCCAAGCGGCAAAGATGGCACCACCGGCAGTGATTAACCACACCTGGTTACCGTCCCAGTGAGGCCCGATGGTATTGATGATGACGCGGCGCTCAGTGTCCGTTTTACCCAATACAGGGATCATCATAGCAGTACCCAAATCCATGCCGTCTGCAATGGCAAAACCAATCAGCAGTACACCAACCAGCAGCCACCAAACAAGTCGAAGCGTTTCGTAATCAAACATCATTAAGCTCCTTGAGTCGCTGTGTTCTGTTCAAAGTGGTAACGGCCAGTCTGCAAGGCGCTTGGGCCTTTGCGGATGTATTTCACCATCAGGTAGATCTCGATGACCAAGAACAGAGTGTAGAGTCCAATAAAGCCCGCCAAGCTCATCCACAGATCCGTCTCAGTTAGGTGAGAGGTTGCGACATAGGTCGGAAGAATTTCACCGATCGCCCAAGGTTGACGGCCAAATTCAGCAACGAACCAACCCATCTCACTGGCAATCCAAGGAAGCGGTAGAGAGAGCAGTGCGAACCACTGCAACCAACGTGTCTGGTAAGCCTTACGCTTAGCGGTGTAGTAGAAGGCTAGGACAAATAGAAGCAGCATCGTAAAGCCTGCACCGACCATGACACGGAAGGTCCAGAACATCGGAGCCACCTGTGGAATGGTGTCCCGAGCCGCCAGTTTGATCTGCTCTTCGGTCGCGTCAACAACCGCCTGCGTGTAACGCTTCAACAGCAGACCGTAGCCCAGATCAACGCTGACTTTAGAGAACGCAGCACGATTTTCAGGAGTGTCTTCACCGTTACGCAGTTTCTCTAGAAGGCCATAAGCGACAATGCCGTTGCGAATGCGATCTTCAGCATGAGCCACTAGATCTTTAATACCGGTAACCTCCTCATCCAAGGAGCGGGTTGCAATTAGACCCAAGGCGCCCGGAATTTTCAGAGCGTAGTCAGTTGTCATGGTCTCTTCATTGGGAAGGCCGACAACGGTAAAGGCTGCAGGTGCTGGGTGTGTATCCCACTCCGCCTCGATCGCTGCCAATTTAACCTTCTGCACTTCGCCCACTTCGTAGCCAGATTCGTCACCTAACACGATGACAGAGATCGCAGAGGCTAAACCGAAGGCTGAAGCGATCGCGAATGAACGACGTGCAAATGGAATGTCACGGTTACGCAGCATGAAGTAGCTGCTGACGGCTAGAACGAAGATAGCGCCCGTTACATAACCTGCAGAGACAGTGTGAACAAACTTAACCTGCGCCACTGGGTTTAGCAGGACTTCCGCGAAGCTGTCCATCTCCATGCGCATGGTTTCAAAGTTGAAGTAGGCCCCAACAGGGTTCTGCATCCAACCGTTGGCGATCAAAATCCACAACGCAGAGAAGTTAGAGCCCAGTGCGACCAACCAGGTCACAGCAAGGTGCTGTACCTTGCTCAGGCGATCCCAACCGAAGAAGAACAGGCCGATCATAGTGGATTCAAGGAAGAAGGCTACCAGACCTTCAATCGCCAGCGGTGCACCAAAGACGTCGCCCACGTAGTGCGAGTAGTAGGCCCAGTTGGTTCCAAATTGGAACTCCATGGTCAAACCGGTGGTCACACCTAGCGCGAAGTTAATACCGAACAACTTACCCCAGAATTTGGTCATATCGCGGTAGATCTGCTTGCCGGTCATGACATAGACAGATTCCATGATGGCCAGCAGGAAGGATAGACCGAGGGTCAGTGGTACAAATAGAAAGTGATACATCGCGGTAATAGCAAACTGCCAACGCGATAGTTCCACAACCGATTCTGAAATCATCGGGGATGCCTCCAGTAGACAAATTAAGCACAAAAATTATGTGCACTGCACAAAGTTTCAGAATTGTAATCGGTTATATAGTCAAAAGTAATTGATATATATCTAAAGTCTTAACGATAAATGCTCACGACTAGTTGAGAAAATCTCAACCTTGGCAGCGGTTAGAGGGGCAGATGTTGACCGATTTTATGATCAGAACGCAGGGATCGCCGATCTTGAGGTTTAGATTGTTAAGGGAGCGTTTGGTGATGTGTGTTGAGACGATATCTGTTGCAATGCACACGTTAATAAGTACATCACTCGATGAAGTCGTTTCAATGGATTCAACCCTTCCGGAAACCTGATTCAAGGCAGAGATGCCTGCCACTTTTGCGGTCGATAGGATTAGATCGTTCGCGACCAGTTCAAGGCAGACCGCTGAACCTATGGGTGCATCAAGGGTCGGCACATAGAGTGTTTCGCTGGCCACTTGAAGCTCGGACAGTCCATCGGGGTGTTGTGCCACTAACTGGGTTGTCAGTGTCGACTTGATCGCACGATTGGCGGTTCGCGCGACCTTGCTGTTGGCCATCACCTCTCGCGCAGGCCCTTGAGTCACAATGCGGCCCTGCTCCAGTGCGATGACATGGTCAGCCAGCTCTAATACCTCTTCGGGTGAGTGGGTTACGTAGAGCATAGGAATACCCAATTCCCGGTTTAATTTTTTGAAGTAGGGGAGTAGCTCCGCTTTTCGGGCGCCATCGAGTGCTGCAAGGGGTTCATCGGCCAGAATAAGATCTGGTGCGCTTAATAACGCACGACCAATCGCAACACGCTGTTTTTCACCACCAGAGAGTGAATTTGGCGTTCGCCTAAGTAGGGGTTTTATACCTAAAAGTTCGACGATCTGGTAAAAATCGACGCTTTTGTCGACCTTATTGAAGCGTTTCGCGTAATTTAGATTCTGCTCTACTGTCAGATGTGGAAAGAGTCGGCTCTCTTGAAAAATGTAGCCAATGTTGCGTTGATAGGGCTTTAAGCTCGTGTTTGAAGCGCTATCAAATAACACCCGATCGGACAGAGTGACGCGGCCTTGGCTGTTGCTTTGCAAGCCGGCTATCGCATTGATTGTGGTGGTTTTCCCTGAACCTGACTCGCCAAATAGAACCGTGATGCCACTGGGGGCTTCAAAGGCTATATCAAGCGAGAAGTTTGGCATCGACTGCTGCAAAGTGACTGACAGTGTCATGACTGCAACCTCCGGCTCATACGACGTGACAGCCATTCAGAGGCAAGAAGTGCACTCATCGCAATGATAATAGAGATGATCACCAGTTTGGTCGCAGAGCTTTCACCACCGGGTACCTGAAGAAACGCATAGATAGCCGAAGGGAGTGTCTGAGTCTGACCTGGAATATTCGATACAAAGGTGATGGTGGCTCCAAACTCACCCATCGCTTTGGCAAAGCCCAGAACGGAGCCGGCGATCACACCAGGAAGCATTAAAGGTAGGGTGATGGTGATAAACACCCAGCGCCTTGAGGCACCCAGGGTTGCGGCCGCTTCCTCTAATTTAGGATCAATGGCTTCAATGGAGAGACGAATAGCGCGAACCAGTAATGGAAAAGCCATGATGGCTGCTGCTAATGCGGCACCGCTCCAGCGGAAAGCAAACTCAATTCCCCACTCAGCAAGGAATGATCCGACAGGCGTGCGTTTTCCGAAGGTCATTAACAGCAGATAACCCGTTACAACGGGCGGTAAGATCAAGGGTAGATGGACAATTCCGTTGAGAAGCTGTTTCCCTGCAAACTCCTTTTTCGCCAGAAGATAGGCAACGCCAATGGCCACAGGCAGGCTAAGCAGTGTTGCCCAAAAAGCTACCTTAATTGATAGGAGAACTGCCGCCCACTCGTTGGGGCCTAGCCAATCAGTCACGTTGTTGCGAATCCATTAAAAAGCCGTTGCGCTCTAGTATCGCCCTAGACTGCTCTGAGCGCAAAAACTCTAAAAATGCCGCGGTTGATTTATCACTCTCTGTAACAGCCGCAACCGGATATAGAATTCTGTCATGGGACTCTGTAGGGAAGGTGGCAGCTATTGAGACCTTGGGTTCAGCCACCGCATCCGAGTGATAGACGATCCCTAAAGGTGCTTCACCTGAAGCAACTAATGCAAGTGCAGACCGCACATTGTCTGATTGAGCGACTTGCTGCTTAAGGGGGTCCCAAAGATCAAAATAAGTAAGTGCTTGCTTACCGTAAATGCCAGCAGGTACAGATTCCACAAGACCCATGGCCAGGTATTCATTGTCCAGCCAATCGAGCAGTTCTTGCGACCTGGTGAGGGTGAGTTTTGCGTCTGGAGTATGACTTATCAGTACCAACTGATTACTGGCAAGGTTGAAGCGAGTCGGTTCATTAATTAGCGCCCTATCAGATAGGTAATCCATCCAGGCAGTGTTGGCAGAGATGAAAATATCGGCTGGTGCGCCCATCTCTATTTGACGTGCTAAGGTGGCAGACCCCGCATAAGAGACAACAATCGAGTCTGAATGGTCTGCCTCGTAATGTTCTGTGATCTCATCGATCGCATTTTTTAAGCTCGCTGCTGCAAACACAGTAAGTGTGTTTGCAACGGCTTGTGAGGATGCAAAAGCAGCCAGACTCAGCGTGAGTATTGATCTAAGTAGGACTGCTTTAAACTGCATAAGTTATGCGCTGATTCCGTATTCGTCACGGTAGGCTCGAATGGCCGTTAACTCAGCATCACGACCACCTTGCTCTTCAAGGTACTCAACGAGATCATCTAAGGAAATGATGCTAGCAACTTGCATGTTGTAGTCACGCTCAACTTCCTGAATGGCGGAAAGCTCACCTGTACCGCGTTCCATACGGTTCAGTGCGATCACCGTGGCGGCTGGTGTTGCACCATTTTCGTCGATCAGCGTCATCACCTCACGGATAGCGGTACCCGCGGTAATGACATCGTCGATGATCAGAACACGGCCAGCGAGTGGTGCGCCCACTAGGTTGCCACCTTCACCGTGATCCTTAACCTCTTTG
Source organism: Marinobacterium sp. xm-m-383 (assembly GCF_013283255.1). NCBI lineage: Bacteria > Pseudomonadati > Pseudomonadota > Gammaproteobacteria > Oceanospirillales > Oceanospirillaceae > Marinobacterium > Marinobacterium sp. xm-m-383. The sequence continues at coordinate 250,835 of NZ_WBYT01000002.1, forward strand.
CGGTTAAAAACATAAGGAACGTCTTTACCGAAATCATTTGCCAGTGCAACGACGGTCGTTGTTGCAAGGGGAATGCCTTTGTAAGCAGGCCCAAGCATGACGTCGTAATCGATCTTCGCGTCTTCAATTGCCGCTGCATAGAAACGACCCAGTTTTGCTATGGCATCACCGGTATTGAAAAGGCCTGCGTTAAAAAAGTAAGGGCTAGTTCTACCCGATTTTAGGGTGAACTCACCAAATTTAAGAACGCCTTTTTCGATTGCGAATTCGATGAACTCACGCTGGTAGCTTTGCATAATAGTGAAATCCTTAGAACTGGGTTTAATCCGCGTAGGATACCTGAACAGAGTTCAACTCCCAAACCAACTTCTTTCAGCTTTAAAAAATTCCGTTTTTATGAATCTATCGCTACAATTGCAATCTTTAGTCTAACAACAATAGTTATACGGAGCGCTTCGAACTCATGCGCGTAATTACTTTTAATACTCAAGGCATTGTTCAAGCCGCTGATCGGGGCTTTTTCGATTGGATGGTTAAGCAGGATGCGGATGTTGTCTGCTTGCAAAACATTCGTGCACGTGAGTATCAATTAGATGATTCTCGCTACCACCCTGAGGGTTACGAAGCCTACTTCTTTGAAGCCTTTGATGATGACTACAGCGGTGTAGCGATCTACACCCGCCATCTACCTAAAGCGATTATGACCGGCTTAGGTTTTGAACAGTGCGATTTCCAAGGCCGTTATATTCAGGCTGACTTCGAACGATTCAGCGTCGGTTCTTTTAATGTGCCATCGGGTCTCAAAGGACCAGACGCTCAAGCAGAGAAAGAGAAGTTCATTGAGCAATTTGAAAGTCACTTTGAGAAGACTCTTCGCAAGCGTCGTCAATTCATCTTCGCCGGTAGCATGAAAATTGCGCACAAACCGGTCGACTTGAGTAACTGGTATGCCAATCAGACCGTATCTGGATTCCTTCCAGAAGAGCGTGAGTTCATGGAGGAGCTATTCGGTGAAATGGGCTACGTCGACACAATGCGTGAGTGTACAAAAGCGGATCGCGAATACACTTGGTGGCCAGACTACAACCGTGCCCGTGAGCTAAATGAAGGTGCGCGCTTGGATTACCAGATTACGACTCAAGGTCTGCGTAAAACCATTCAGCACTGCAGTATCTACAAAGGTCAGCAGTTCTCTGAGCATGCACCCTACATCGTGGATTACGATCTCGATTTTTAATTGAGAATTGGATTTTAGAAACCCTCTTTACGAGGGTATTTTATTGTTAGTGCGAGAAGAAAGCTAACATCATGATCTGAATCGCTGCGAGCCAAGAGCAGGCTACCCTGACGGCAATTCGTGAAAAGGTTGCGGGCAGCTTTTCCAGTAGTAACTCACCGGTTGCGGCGCCAAGCATCACTGGCAATATCGCCCCAAGTGTCACACCGACATAGATGGAGACGCTTAACTCCATCCAGACATGCCCCTCCAAAGAGACCATCTGGACAAGCAGGCCAGTAAACAGTGCAAGGATCAGTGTTAGCGGTTTGAACTGCTGGTTCAAGCTAGCACCCAGGGTTGCAGTGATAGCGCCGACAACCGTAGCCCCCATCATCACCCAGGTGGTTACTGAAGGCGCCAGTAAAAAGCCCAAGACTAACCCCACAACAAAGAGGGGAAGGGCTTGAACCACACCGCGATTCTTCCACAGTGCAATCATTAGGCCTAAAGAGAGGGTGGCAAATAGAGTGACTTGATCAAAGATCACCACGCTGGCCCCTTCAACAAAACTAGCAAATTGATCGGTGCCAGCCCCAAAACTATGCGCTACTGCCAGGTTAGGCAGTAACACTGAGGTCAAAAGAAGCAGTATTGAGCGTGATGGATAGACCATAGGTTAAAGCACACCAAATAGGTAGCCAGCACCGACTAATGCAATGATCGCCCCACCTAGACGAACCAAACTCGCACCAAAATCGAGTTTGGTTAGGAAGCCGAACGCGATACCGATAAGGTGCAGTAGACCAGTCGCAATTACAAATCCAACGGCATAACCGTAAGCGTTAAACTCTGTTGGGAACTCTGTGCCGTGAGCGTGACCATGGAAGATCGCAAAGATGCCCACGATCACAGCGGCTATCCATAGCGGTGCCTTAACAGCAAAGACAATCAGCAGACCAAGAACCACACCCGAAAGCGCAATACCCGTCTCCACTGCAGGAAGCGGCATACCGGCAATGCCTAAAGCACCGCCAATTGCCATGACCAGTGGGAAAACGACCGGAAGTATCCAGATGGCGGGTGCGCCTAAAAAAGCACCCCAAAGGCCGACTGCAACCATTGCAACGACATGATCCCAACCCATGATGGGGTGCCAGAAGCCAGATGCAAAACCTGTGTTGATACCTTCACCAGTATGGGCAAACGCCATGCTGCTGAAAATCATCAAAGATAGAGCTGTAGCGAGTTGTTTGATAGTCATTCTTAGTTCCAGGAAATTAAATTTTAGTTGCTTACGCCAGTGAGGCTTTTTGGATTGCTGTGAGCTCTTCAATGCCTTTCTTAGCTAAGGTTAGCATCTGATTCAGTTCATCTTGAGTGTAAGGAGCACCTTCTGCTGTGCCTTGGACTTCAACAAAACCGCCGGTTTCAGTCATGACGACGTTCATATCAGTTTCGGCTGTTGAATCTTCTGCATAATCCAAATCCAATACCGCTTGGCCTTTATAGATGCCCACCGAAATAGCTGCGACTTGGTTTTTAATCGGGTTGCCTTTTAGTGCGCCGTTTTTGTCTTTTTTCAGTTCGTTGATCGCATCAATCAGCGCAATGTACGAACCGGTAATTGAGGCGGTACGAGTACCACCATCTGCTTGCAGAACATCACAGTCGATGGTGATGGTGTTCTCGCCTAGCTTATCTAGATCAATCGCAGCACGCAGTGAACGGCCGATCAGGCGCTGAATCTCAAGCGTGCGTCCTGACTGCTTACCGCGCGATGCCTCACGATCGGTGCGGCTATTGGTTGCACGAGGCAGCATGCCATACTCAGCGGTTACCCAACCTGAGCCTGATCCGCGCAACCAGCGAGGTACACCTCGAGTAACTGACGCATTACAAAGGACTTTTGTATTGCCAAACTCGATCAAAACCGAACCTTCTGCATGCATTGTAAAATTACGAGTGACTTTAACGTCGCGCATTTGGTCTGGTTGACGCCCACTTGGGCGCATTGCATCTAAACCTAGGTTTTTCAATTGATCAGAGAGTGGAGAGCTCATGTAGGTACCTTAAAAGTGCCGGCATCGGCTGTTATAGTGACAATCAATCTATGGTAATCGAGTTTGACAGTATATGACACAGAGTATGACCGCTTTTGCCCGTTCAGAAGCTGAATTTTCATGGGGTACCTTGGTTTGGGAAATTCGTTCGGTTAATCAGCGTTTCTTAGAGCCTCATTTCAAACTTCCAGACTTTATGCGTCAGCACGAGATAGCCATTCGCGACAAGCTGCGCAAACGCCTGGCCCGCGGCAAAGTTGAATGTTCGCTTCGGTTCCATGAATCGGTGGGTCAGCAGAGTGTTCAAGTGGATCAAGTGCGGTTGCAGCAGATTAATGAAGCGCTACAGCAGATTAAACTCAGTGGTGCTTCAGAGGGAAGGGTTGATCCTTTGGCTCTGCTTCAATTCCCGGGCGTGATGAACAGCACTTCAGCTGATCCTGGTGAGGTAGGTCAGGCCGCGCTAGCGCTATTTGATGACGCATTGGCTCAACTTATTGAGGGCCGTCATCGCGAAGGGATTGAGTTGGCGGGTTTGATAGAGGATAGGTTGCAGTCAATTGCGGCGATCGTCGGCAAAATAAGATCAAAAATGCCGCAAATTATCGAAAATCAAAAAGCGAATCTAGTCGAAAGAGTGTCGCAATTAGGAGTCGACCTTGATGCCGAACGTCTTGAGCAAGAGGTAGTGCTGTTGGCACAACGTGCCGACGTTGCAGAAGAGCTGGACCGTCTAGATACCCATGTGACTGAAGTAAGACGCATCTTAATAGAGAAGGGGCCAATTGGTCGTAAGCTGGATTTTCTAATGCAAGAGTTGAACCGTGAAGCTAACACACTGGGCTCCAAATCCGTTGTCGTCGCAACGACTCAAAGCGCGGTAGAGCTTAAGGTTTTGATTGAACAGATGCGCGAGCAGATACAGAATATCGAATAAGATCCTGAATACCGACAGCTGCGTAACTCATAGAAACAGTTAAGAGTATTTCGCGTGATTAAGTTAGCACACCGTCTGGGTTATGCCGGGTTGATCCCTTTCGTCGGATTGGCTTTTCAGTTTGAAGATGCAGCGTCTGTCTCGGCTTTTATGAGTTATTCCGCTGTGATCCTCTCGTTTTTAGGAGGGATTCACTGGGGAGTTGCTATGCGGGATAGCAACTTTGCTTCTGATGCTCGTTTGGCCATTTGCATGCTCCCTTCACTTTTAGCCTGGTTGGCACTTTTACTCCCCCTCTATTTAGGTTTGTGGGTTGGGTTAATTGCCTTTTTGGTTTGGTGGGCCTGGGATCATACTCAGATTGAAGATGGCGATTATCGGAGATTGAGAACTCATCTAACGGTGGTCGTTTCGCTATGCCACATCTGGTTGATTGCTCATTTAAATTAGTTGACTATTTTGGAGCGAAAATTCCGCCTTTCACTCCCGCGCTGGTGCGAAATACCAATAGCGAGCTATCAAATGTTTGGCGTGTTTCCCCATGCTGATTGATGGTTTTAGCATGAATCTTCACCACACCACGGTCGGGTTTCGACTTAGACGGTATCACCTCTAATATCTCGGTCTCTACGTGAAGCACATCGCCAGGACGAGTGGGTGTTAACCAGCGTAGGCTAACGCCGCCGCCAATAACGCCAGAGGCAATCGGAAGTGATTTTGCGATCAGGCGCATTGTAATTGAGCCTACCTGCCAACCACTCGCTGCAAGGCTTTCAAAGAAGGAGTCCTGGGCTGATTCATTAGATAAATGGAAAGGTTGAGGGTCGTAGTGTTCTGCAAAGGCTACGATATTCTCATTGGTTATCTCATAGCTTTCACTCTCAAATCGATCTCCAGCCTTCAGGTCTTCCAAGTAAAGCATCGGTACATCCTAGTCCTACTAGATAAAAAAGGCCGACACAACAGTCAGCCCTTGTGAGAGTAACTTAAATTATTAGAAGTTACGCTCTTTGAATTTTTTAAACTGCCCAACAATACCTGCGCGGAATGCCAGTACACAGATTACAAACACTGCACCCATGATGATATGAATGTAGTTACCTAGGTCGCCTGTAGAGAGGTAGTTCTGCATGGTCACGATTACACCAGCACCAACCACTGGTCCCATTAGGGTACCTACACCGCCTACTAGAGTCATCAGGATTACTTCACCTGACATGTGCCAATGAGCATCCGTTAGTGACGCAAGATTGAAGACGATTGTCTTGGTTGAACCAGCTAATGCAGCGAGTGCAGATGAGATGATAAATGCCAGCCACTTGTAGTTGTTAACGTTATATCCCAGAGAGATTGCACGAGGCTCGTTCTCACGGATCGCTTTTAGAACCTGGCCAAATGGCGAGTGGACAGTGCGTTGAATGATCGCAAACCCAATTAGGAAGATGACCGCGACCGTGTAGTACATCGCGACATTATCCGTAAGGTCGATCAGGCCAAACAGGTTCCCGCGAGGAATACCCTGCATGCCATTCTCACCACCTGTGAAATCTGATTGCAGGTATACGAAGAAAGTTAGCTGAGCGAGTGCAAGGGTAACCATTGCAAAGTAGATCCCTTCGCGTTTGATCGCCAATTTGCCATAAATTGCTCCAAGTAGAGCGCCAGCTACAGTGCCCATTAGAATACCAATCTCAGTTGATACTCCAAGATTCATCATCGCCCAACCAGTAATGTAGCCGCCGGTACTTAGGAAGGCTGCATGTCCAAAGGAGAGGATGCCAGCGTAACCAAGTAGTAGGTTGAATGCGGCTGCGAATAGCGCAAAGCAGAGTAGCTTAGCCAAAAAAACTGGGTAGAGTAAGTAAGGTGCAACAGCAAGAACAACTACGGCAATAATAAGATTTCGAATATTCGTATTCATCTGTTATGCCTCTTTTCCAAATAAGCCAGCAGGTTTAAACATCAGTACTAGCATCATCACCACGAAAATGACTGTTGTGGATGCTTCTGGGTAGAAGTATTTAGTTAGACCTTCAACAACGCCCATACCTAAACCGGTAGCTATGGCGCCGCCAATAGAGCCCATGCCGCCAATAACTACGATGGCAAAGACAACAATCAAAATGCTAGAGCCCATGTCTGGTGATACAGAGTAGACAGGTGCTGCAAGAACACCGGCTAAACCAGCTAGAGCCACTCCAAAACCAAAGGTTAGTGTGACCATCAACGGTACGTTTATGCCAAAGGCCTGAAGAAGTTTTGGGTTCTCAGTACCTGCGCGAAGGTAAGCACCAAGTTTGGTCTTTTCAATCATGAACCAGGTACCTAGGCAGACCACAACTGATGCAACAATGATCCAAGCGCGGTAAGTAGGTAGGTACATGAACGGTAATTTAATACCGCCTTTAAGTTCAGCAGGCACAGGGTAGCCCTGGCCAGATGAACCGAATATGTGGGTAAACGTACCCTGCAGCATAAGAGCGATACCGAAGGTTAAAAGTAGACTGTATAGATGGTCTAAATTAGCAATCGGACGGATTAAGAAACGTTCGATTAGGATGCCCAATACACCGACAGTTACTGGCACGACAACAAGTGCTGCCCAGTAATTCAAACCGGTCCATTTGTATGCTAATAGCGCCGCAAAAGCACCAAGCATATACATTGCGCCCTGGGCGAAGTTGATGATTCGCAACAGACCAAAAATGATGGCAAGACCTAAACTAAGAAGGGCGTAAAAAGAACCGTTTATCAGTCCTACCAGCAGTTGCCCGCTTAACGCCATAATATTGATATCGAACATGCTATTACCGATCTCAAACTGAAAGATGGGGAGTGCTAAGCACTCCCCCTTTATTTAACCGCATTTACTTAGCAGAGAAATCACACTCTGGGTTCATTGGGTTGTAAGCTTCGTTACCTGGGATAACTTTTACGATGTCGTAGATGTCATCTTCAGATTTACGATTTGCAGGATCTTTGATCTCTACAAGTAGCATGTCGTGAACCATACGACCGTCTCCACGTAGCGACGCGTTACGAGCGAAGAAGTCATTTGGGTTAGCAGACTTCATCTGAGCCATTACAGCATCTGCATCATCAGTACCTGCTGCTTCAACAGCTTTCAGGTAGTTCATAGTTGCTGAATAAGCACCTGCGTGGACCATTGTTGGGATTGAGCCGTGGATCGCTTTGAAGCGGTTGCTCCATTCACGAGTCTGCTCGTCCATGTCCCAGTAAAAACCAGTTGTAAGACGCATGCCTTTAGCAACATCACCGTCCATCGCTTGGGTATCTGTTGCGAATACAAGAAGACCTGCGATATCAGACTGTTCAGTTAGACCGAACTCGATAGCCGCTTTTAGAGCGTTAGTTGTGTCGTTACCTGCGTTAGCAAGTGCCACAACATCAGCACCTGAAGCCTGAGCCTGAAGAACGTAAGAAGAGAAGTCAGTTGTACCTAGTGGAGCACGAACTGCACCTACTACTTCACCGCCGTTAGCTTTGATTACGCCGCTTGAAACGCCTTCTAGCGCGTGGCCGAAAGAGTAGTCAGCAGTGATGAAGAACCACTTCTTCTTGCCTGAAGCAACCATGTTCTTGACGGTACCGTTTGCAAGAGCTGCTACGTTGTATGTCCAGTGCGCGATGTATGGAGAACAAACGCCTGGCTTAGCTGTGAAAGAGTGTGAAGCTGAACCAGTGATAAGTGCGATGTTTTTGTTCGCTGAAGTAACCTGAGTTACAGCACCTGTTACTGCAGAAGAAACAAGACCACCGATGGTGTCTACGCCTTCATTTTCTACCCATTTGCGAACGATAGAAGAGGCAACGTCTGGTTTAAGCTGTGAATCAGCTGAAACAAGTTCGATAGGCTGACCAAGTACTTTGCCGCCGAAATCATCGATAGCCATCTGAGTAGCTTCGGTCATGCCTTTGCCGCCAACGTCAGCGTATACGCCGCCCATGTCGCCTATTACACCGATTTTAACTTTGCCGTCTACAGTTGCTGCAGTCGCTGTTGCTGCCATACTAGCTGCGATCATTGAAGCGAGTAGTGTTTTACGCATCATCTTTTCTCCATATTGGATTTTTTTGTTATCTGACTATCTTTGGCTGTTTAATTAGACGCCTAGGTAGCTGTTTAGAAGCTCAGTTTTTGCTTCCAATTCATCTGCTTGAATCTCTTCAACAATGTGTCCGTGCTCCATCACGTAGTGACGGTCAGCTATCGGAGCTGCAAAGCGGAAGTTTTGTTCAACAAGCAAAATTGTTAAGCCGCGCTCTTTGAGCTGTACAAGAACATCAGCAAGTTTGTCGTTAATAACCGGTGCAAGCCCTTCTGTGATCTCATCCAACAGCAGGATGTTGGCACCTGTTCTTAGAATGCGAGCAAGCGCAAGCATCTGCTGCTCACCACCTGATAAGCGCGTGCCCTGACTCATGCGGCGCTCATATAGGTTAGGGAACATCTCAAAAATTTCATCGACGCTCATCCCGCCAGAGCGAACATTTGGAGGAAGCATCAAGTTTTCCTCTACGTTCAAGCTTGCGAAGATGCCACGCTCTTCTGGGCAGTAGCCAAGTCCCAAATGGGCAACACGGTGTGAAGCCATGTTGATGGTTTCATTGCCATTAATGACGATCTGACCGCTACGTTTGCCTACGAGGTTCATGATCGCTTTTAAGGTTGTAGAGCGGCCTGAACCATTTCGTCCTAACAGAGTGACAAGCTCTCCTTCCATGACGTGAAGATCGATGCCATGAAGGATGTGGCTTTCACCGTAGTAGGCGTGGAGGTTGCTAATACGAATCTTTTCGCGATGACTTTGGCTCATTAGTGTGCTCCCGCTGCATCCGCTTCGCGGCCCATGTAGGCTTCACGAACTTGTGGGTCTGCAGATACAGTTTCGTAATTACCCTCTGTAAGGATTTGACCGCGTTGCAGAACGGTAATTTGATCAGCGAGGGTCGAAACTACCTTTAGGTTATGTTCAACCATAAGGATTGTGCGATTCTTGCTGACTTGTTTGATAAGGTCTGTTGTACGGCCTACATCCTCATGTCCCATGCCCTGAGTTGGCTCATCAAGAAGCATCAGCTCAGGTTCCAGTGCGAGTGTAGTGGCAATTTCTAGTGCGCGTTTACGACCGTACGCCAGGTCAGTGGTGACTGTATTTGCAAACTCTTTTAGACCTACCGATTCGAGTAGTTCCATGCAGCGATCATTAAGGCCGTTAAGAATTTTTTCTGAGCGCCAGAAGTGCATGCTGTGCCCCTCTTTGCGCTGTAACGCAACACGGACATTCTCAAGAACCGTTAGGTGTGGGAAGACTGCAGAAATCTGGAATGAGCGGATGATACCCATACGGGCAATTTCAGCAGGCTCTTTTCGAGTAATGTCATGCCCATTAAAGGTAATGACGCCCGAAGTCGGCTGAAGAAACTTAGTCAGCAGGTTAAATACTGTGGTTTTACCTGCTCCGTTTGGACCAATAAGCGCGTGGATATTGCCGCGCTTAACATTCAAGTTAACATCAGAGACGGCCGAAAAACCTTTAAACTCTTTCGTCAAATTTTTGGTCTGGAGAATGAATTCTGACTGATTTGAAGCCATTACTTTTATTATCCCTTGGTTACCACATCATTCAGTGGTTCTAGCTTTTCATCCAAGGTTAAGTAGTAAGCTTGTCGTAACTATTAAGAGAATACGACGAATTGTGTTTTGTGGGGTCGTCTTTGTAATATTTGTGACACAATTGCAATTAATCGTTATTTTTCAATTGCTTATTGTTTATTATCCATTGGTATTAGAGGGCTTTTTAGACAAAAAAATGCCCTGCTGTGGCAGGGCAAAAGATCTAAGTCTGAAAATTAAAATTGACTGATTTCAAACTTAAATAGGGAACTAAGACCTTTTTGTGCAAGACCTAGGTGAGTTTGGGCACGAGGCAGTAGATATTCTGTGTAGAATTGAGTGGTTGCTAACTTAGCTGCAATAAAGTCGTCAGAGAAGTTTCCGTCTGAGCTAGTTTTTGCTGCTATAGCTGAACGCGCTAGCATCCAGCCTCCACACAGGTAACCCATGCCCATGAGGTAATCGAAGCTAACAGCCGCACCCTGATTTAGATCTGACGAGGTGATTGCGTGTACTGCTGCTTGGGCCTCTTTCACTGAGTTGGCAAGCGCTTCCCCGATTACAGATAAACCCTCAACTTGAGCAGTTTCTTTCGCAGTATTTAACACTTCTGCTAGGAAATTGTTTACCGCAGCGCCCTGATCTAGAAGTGTTTTGCGTCCCACTAAATCAAGTGCCTGGATTCCAGTTGTGCCTTCGTATATCGGAAGAATTCGAGCATCTCTAAAGTGTTGCGCGGCACCTGTCTCTTCAATGAAGCCCATGCCGCCATGAATTTGCACATTTAAAGAACAGACCTCTTGGGCAAGCTCTGTCATCCAGCCTTTAACAATGGGAGTGTATAGTTCAACACGCTTTTGCGCGTCACTGTTTGGTTCGGAGTGATGTGCGCGGTCTATCTCTGCAGCAGCTTCAAGGACAAATGCTCTCATCGCCTCGGTAGCTGCTCGCTGTGTGAGAAGCATGCGGCGTACATCTGGGAATTCGATGATGGCAAGTTTTTCGCCGCTTTTAGAGCGACCTTGGATGCGATCACGCGCATAGCTAACTGATTGTTGGCGGGCGCGCTCAGCGATTGAAAGGCCTTGTAATCCCACAGACTGGCGAGCGTGGTTCATCATTGTGAACATGTACGCCAAGCCTTTGTTTGCTTCGCCAATAAGGTAGCCAACCGCACCGCCCTGATCTCCAAAACTCATGACACAGGTTGGGCTAGAGTGGATGCCCAGTTTGTGCTCAAGTGCGATAGCATGTGCATCATTTCGTTGAGTGTAATTACCCGCTTCGTCTTTTAGGAATTTAGGTACTAAGAATAGTGAAATTCCTTTAACGCCCGCTGGTGCATCAGGTAGGCGAGCTAGTACCAGGTGGACGATGTTATCGGTCATCTGGTGATCGCCCCAGGTGATGAAGATTTTTTGACCTTTGACTAGGTAATGATCGCCCATTGGAGTTGCAGTTGATCGAATTGCGGCTAGATCTGAGCCTGCATCAGGTTCTGTAAGGTTCATGGTGCCTGTCCACTCACCTGATACCATTTTTTCTAGAAACTCTGCTTTCAGTTCATTAGAAGCGTGTTCTGTTACCGCTGCAACTGCACCCTGGTTTAGAAGGGGGCAAAGGGCAAACGCGAGGTTGGCGCTCTGCCAAATTTCATTCACTGCCGTACCTAATACATTAGGTAGGTTTTGACCCATGTACTCCTCTTGAGAGGTGAGGCCGTTCCAGCCACCCTCTACAAATTGTGCATACGCCTCTTTATAACCCGCAGTCTCTTGAACTCCATTAGAATCCAGTTTTGGTGGATTTTTATCTCCAATAGAGTTGAGGGGTGCTAATAGTTGGCTGCCAAGTTTCCCGGCTTCGTTTAAAACTATCTCCGCTAATTCGGAGTTGCATTCATCTGCGCCAATCGTATTGCAAAGTTGATCAAGTCCAATCACTTCGTTAAGTACGAAAAGTGCATCATCTTGAGGGTGTTGGTAGTCACTCATAGATAAAACTCCGATTAGTAAAATGTTCTGTTTTCATTCGCGCGAGCGATGAAGTTTTCGGTGGTTTGGTATAGCGCACCAAGAGAAGCATATTGTTCAACCTTGGCTTGGAACTCTTTAAGACCTATCAGGTCAATATAGCGTAGTGCTCCGCCTCGGAATTTCGGAAAGCCAAGTCCGAGTATTAAGCCCATATCCGCTTCGGCTGCCGAGGAGACGATGCCATCCTCTAAACAGCGCACAGTCTCCATGCATAGTGGAATCATTAGACGATCAATGATCTCCTGATCACTGAAACTGCGCTGATCCGCTGCATGCTCTGAAATGAGCGCAAGCGTGCTTTCTGCTGGGCGTTTAAAACGGTTGCCGTTTTCGTCTTTGCCGTAGGCATAGAAGCCCGAACCGCTCTTCTGGCCCAGCTCACCTTTTGCAAGCAATGACTCAGCAATTACAGTGCCGTCATGGCCCATGCGTTCAGGGAATCCTTGTTGTAAAACCTGATCAGCGTGGACAAGGACATCAATCCCCACTACATCGGCAAGATAGGCCGGGCCCATTGGCCAGCCGAACGATTCCATGACGCGGTCGATCTGCTCGAAATCTGCGCCATCGAGTAGCAAACGGTTAAACGCATTGAAGTAAGGGAAGAGAATTCTGTTAACTAAAAAGCCTGGGCAATCATTCACAACAATCGGTTTTTTACCCATGGCAAGTGCGTAATTTACAGCACGAGCGACTGTTTCATCGCTGGTTTTTTCTCCGCGGATAACTTCAACTAACGGCATAGCATGGACAGGATTGAAAAAGTGCATGCCGCAGAATTGCTCTGGACGCTGCAGCGATTCTGCCAAGCTAGTAATTGAGATGGTTGATGTGTTCGAAGAGAGTACAGCGTCATCCCTTAACACACTCTCTACATCACTCAATACCATCGCTTTAACTTTTGGATTTTCGACCACAGCTTCAACAACCATATCGACATCACCAAAGCCTTCGTAATTAAGGGTTGGATTGATTTTAGTGAGTGTTTCAATCTTCTGCTCTTCGGATAACTTACCCTTCTTAATTTGGCGATCGAGTAGTACGGATGCAGTTGAAACCCCAAGGTCTAACGCTGGTTCGTTGATATCTTTCATCTCAACAGGAATGCCGCTGATTGCTGACTGGTAAGCAATACCACCGCCCATGACTCCGGCGCCAATAACTGCACCCTTGCTTACAGATCCACCTGCTTTTGCAAAACGTTTAGCTTGAGTTTTAATGAATTGATCACTCGCAAAGAGGCCGCTTAATGCCTTGCCGGCATCGGATTGCATCAAAGTTGCAAAGCATTGAGCCTCAGCATCGAGTGCTGAAGTGAAGTCTAATTGAGCTGTGTTACTGATTAGTTCGATGATCTCAGTTGCAGCGGGTGTATTTGCATTCAACTGCGATCCAAATTTATTTAGAGCTGCAGCTTTAATTGCTTCGCTACTCTGCTTTGATGCAAGCTGTTTACGTAAGCGTTGGCTCTCAGTTGCCTGTTTCTGACTGTTTAAGAGAAGGGAAACAGCACTTTCAACGCCTGTGTCATCAGCAATCGCATCTACTAATCCTATCTCACGGGCTTTATCTGCCTTTAATGGTCTGCCTGATAGGATCATCTCAAAAGCCTTGTCTGCTCCAGCTAATCGAGCAACTCGAATATTTCCACCCCAGCCTGGGCAGAGACCTAGAGTAATTTCGGGTAGGCCAATAAGTGCGTCCTGAGTAGCTACACGAAAATCTGTAGTTAAAGCGATCTCTAAACCACCGCCCAGCGCCATGCCGTTAATGATACTGACTGTTGGGAATGGCAGGTTTTCAATTGAATTAAAAAGGGCATGGGTTTCGTCAAGCATCTCGAGTATTGCAGCCTTATGCTGTTTCTGTAGCTCGATTAGCTCAAGTATATTTGCACCTACAACAAACGAAGATTTGCTGCTGCGAATAATTAAGCCTAGTGCACTGCTTTCAGATTTGATCGTTTGAACCGCAGTTTTCAGTTCAGATAAAACAGCGGCGCTTAATGTGTTTACACTTGCATTATTCGAGTTGATGACAAGCTCAATAATAGAGTCTTTGCGTTGAATAACTTGGATATGTTCGCCTGTATACATCGTTCTTTTACCTTATAAAAAATGGCGGGTGAAATTCACCCACCTAAAGACACTTCAAGGGTGATAGTGTCGAGCGAAAATTGATTAAGTTCGTTCTATTAGTGCAGCTATTCCTTGGCCGCCGCCGATACATAGGCTAATGATTGCAAAGCGGCCTTGGGTGCGCTCAAGTTCGTAAAGTGCTTTTGTCGTGATGATGGCGCCCGTCGCACCAATTGGGTGTCCTAGAGATATCCCGCTTCCGTTTGGATTTAGACGATCCATAGGTAGTTTTAGCTCTTTAGCAACAGCCAGAGCCTGTGCTGCAAAGGCTTCATTGACTTCATATAGATCGATGTCATCTACAGAAAGGTTTTGACGCGCAAGGATCTGTTGAATCGCAGGCACTGGACCAATTCCCATGTAGGCTGGGTCTACACCTGCGACGCTGTAATCGACCAACCTGGCCATGGGCTTTAGGTTGCGACGTTGAGCCTCTTCAGCAGACATCATGACTACAGCAGCTGCCGCATCATTCAGCCCCGATGCATTACCTGCAGTTACCGTACCCTCACGTTTAAATACAGGTTTTAGATTGCTCATGTCAGTTAATGCGCAGTTGTGACGAACATGCTCATCGGTATCGACAAGTTGTTCACCTTTACGGGTTTTCAATGTTACCGGTACGATCTGCTCTTTGAAGAAGCCATTTTCTATCGCCACCTGAGCTCGATTATGGCTGGTGACTGCCAGTTGATCCTGCTCTTCACGTGAAATGTTGTATTTTTCTGCAAGATTCTCTGCTGTTACACCCATGTGAACTTGGTTGATTGGGCAGGTTAGCGCTCCGACCATCGCATCAACCATTTTTCCATCGCCCATGCGCTGACCAAACCGAGCTGATGGAATGTGGTAAGGAACACGGCTCATCGATTCTGCGCCGCCCGCAACCACTGTTTTACAAATACCCAATTGAATTTGCTGGGCAGCAGTAAGAATTGCTTGTAAACCACTTCCGCAGAGGCGGTTTACTGTTAGGGCAGGCGTCCTTTCTGGGATGCCTGCCCCCAGGGCTGCCACACGTGAAATATACATATCTGCAGCTTCGCTATGCGTCACATTACCGATAACGGCCTGTTCGATATCAGAGTTTTCTATCCCCGCGCGTCTGATAGCTTCGTTAATCACAAGTGCCCCAAGTTGTGTTGGTGCTTGATCCTTAAAAGAGCCGCCAAAGGTTCCGATGGCTGTGCGAGCGGCGCTTAAAAAAACTACTTCTTGCATGAAAAACTCCGGTTTTAAATTGTTATAGGGGCAATATTTTACGGATGAAATTAGGGGTTAGAATTGCAAAAACAGATCGATAATTAGCAAAAACGGACATGCTTAGATAGAATCACTCCTCGCTTACAACTTAATAGAAAGAACATGAAATCTGTCCAGCAAACTATCTCCATTCACTTCGTTCATGAATTGATAAGTGCTATAGATGATCAGAGTGTTGATGTTCAATTGATGCTTAGTAAAGCGGGTATAAATCCCCGTCTTCTAACCAGTCGTTTATCACGTGTTACGCCAACGCAATTTTCGCGTTTCATTTTGTCGATTTGGCGTTCTATGGATGATGAATTCATGGGGATGGCTAATAAAAACGCCAGGTTTGGCATGTTTATGTTGATGGCAAAGCATGCTGTCTGCTTGCCTGATCTTGGCTCTTTCTTCCGTTATTTAAGTGATTTTTATGCGCTTACGGGTAGTGCTATGAAATTGGGGCTAGAGGAGGATGAGGAGTGGGTACGTTTAACACTTAAAACTGATGCGAATACACATTACTCAGGCTATACGCTGGATGAATTTTATCTGATGGTTTGGCATCGATTTGGTAGTTGGTTAGTCGGGAAAACAATAAACCTTAATTCTGTTGAATTTGCATTTTCGGAACCTATGCATTTTTCAGAATATCAACTCATGTACCCATCCCCTGTCATCTTTAATAAATCCGCAAATGCTTTGGTCTTTAAACGCAGTCAAATGTCACTTCCTATCGTTCAAGATGAAGGCAGTTTGGATCAATATATAAGGCGCTTACCTTACGCCTGGTTCACAAAACAGGCGTATCAGCAGACCTTCACTAAGAAAACCTATGACTATTTGGTTAGGGTGGGTTTTGCTAATGCCTCGATAGAGCATCTAGCGAATGAGCTCTACATAACTTCCCGCACATTAAGACGCAAACTTGCGGATGAAAAGGGCAGTTTTCAATCCATTAAAGATCGTGTCAGATTGGATCAGGCAATTACATTACTTGGTCAGAAAAAGCTCTCAATCCATAACATCTCTATTGAGTTAGGTTTTTCTGATGCTCCCTCTTTCTCTCGTGCATTCAAGAACTGGACTGGAGTTTCGCCGCATACGTTTAGAGCGAAAAGTTAAACAGCAATGTAGAGAGGAATGTCACTCTCATCACCAACTACTTCAATTTTCTGTTGTGCAATTTGATAGTTGATATAGGACCTCGTTTCCCCGAATGCAAGGTGGTGTTCGAACGGTGAAAGATCGCGAGGAAACAGTGCTCTTAATAGCTCTTCAGCTGTACTAGGTGTTTTGCAAAAACGAGTGATTTTGTGTGCGTTTTCAAGATAACCCTCAACTAACTCATCGATTCGAGCTGAAAGATTAGTCATCGATTTTTCATGTGAAGGTAACACCAGTGTCTCAGATGGCAGTGATTTAAGCTGAAGTAACCCATCGATCCAAGTTTTTAACGGATTGGCGTCAGCATCACCAAATCGAACGCTTACATTAGAGCTTATTCTTGCCAGTACTTGGTCGCCTGCGATCAGAATATTTCTATCTCGATTGAACAGTGATACGTGGGCTACAGTGTGGCCATCATTTACAAAAATGTCCCAGGTCTCGTTTTTAATAGTGAGTGTGCCTGGTTCAAGTGCGACGTATGTGCTTGGTAGTGGATAGAAGGCTCTTTGAAAGCCCAATAATCCTCTAATGATGAGCTCGTATTCAGACTCTGGAATACCCCCTTGATGGTAAAACTCATTCAGATTGCTTGAGAGTGCGGCATCTTCAGCGGGATTCATCGCTAAAAATTGCTTTATTCCATCGTATTCGGGTTTGCTTACCCAAAGGGGTACATTCCATTTATCACAGATCCATCCAGCAACGCCGATATGATCTACATGAGCATGAGTGGCTAGTACAGCCTTTAAAGGTCTCGATTCAGGCAGTTTTTCTAGGATGTTTTCTAGAATTTTTTGTGACTTTTCGCTTTTAATACCTGTATCAACAAGGATCCACCCATCGGAATCTTCGACTAGGTAAACGTTGATATGATCCAGTGCAAAGGGTAGCGGCAACCGAATTTGGTAGATGCCTTCTGCGACCTCTGTGGGTATACCCAGTAAGTTGTCTTCAGGTATTGGTTGCACTGAATTCATATCGATCTAGTTTTCCGTAGTTAGACGCTTGCACGAATGACTTTTTTATCGATTTTACCGACACTGGTTTTTGGAATCGACTCAACAATCTTAACCTGTTGAGGAATAGCCCATTTATTGATTCTGCCGCTTTCAACAAATTGCATTAGATGTTGTTGGATCTCCGTTGGTTCAAGGGTTGCATCAGAAGCAGTAACTATAAGCGCTAGCGGGCGTTCATCCCACTTTTCGTCTGGAATACCTACTACTGCAACTTCGTTGACAGCTGGGTGTTGGCTAATGAGATTTTCTAGCTCGAGTGACGAGATCCATTCACCACCAGTTTTGATGACATCCTTGATACGGTCTTTGATCTGTAAGAAGCCGCGGCCATCAATTGAGCCAACATCTCCCGTATGAAGCCAGCCGTTGCTCCACAGCTCTTCGCTTCGTTCAGGCTCTTTTACATACCCCTGTGTTAACCATGGTGCACGCACCACCACTTCGCCCATCGCTTCTCCATCGTGCGGAACATCGTGGCCATTAGGGTCTACGATTCGTAGGTCAACGAGACCCATTGGAACGCCTGTTTTGATTCGTGTGCTCATCTGGTTTTCGATAGACAACTCACGTGTATCGGTGTGCAGGTAGGTTATGGTCAGTAGAGGACAGGTTTCGGACATGCCGTATCCGGTATGGAATTTAATTCCTTTAGCAGCCATAGCATTTGCAAGGCCGAGTGTCGGTGCACTTCCTCCGGTCATTAATTTCCAACGCGATAGATCGGTTGTTTTGGCCTCTTCAGACTCAAGGATCATCTGGAGCACAGCCGGAACACCGTGCGAGAAAGTTACACCCTCTTCGCGATATAGGCGGACCAGTTTGTTTGGCTCATAACGACCCGGATATACCTGCTTAATACCTTTCATGGTTGCTACATATGGGATGCCCCATGCGTGAACGTGGAACATAGGCGTCATTGGCATGTAGACGTCATCAGAGCGAAGCAGTGGAAGTGCGTCGTATGCCCCCATAGTGACAGCAGCATTAAGTGTGTGAAGTACCAGTTGTCGGTGTGAGAAAAAGACCCCTTTAGGGTTTCCAGTTGTGCCGGTTGTGTAGAAGGTTGTCGCTACAGAATTTTCATCGAAATCAGGGAAATCATACTGTTCAGAGGATTCTGCAAGTAACGCTTCATATTCACCAAGTGTCGCAAGCTTTGTAGATTTTGCACTCTCTTTATCTGTCAATTGAACCACCGTTTTCACAGAGGGTACCTGGGAGGCAATATCTTCAAAGAGTTCTACAAAATCATCATGTACTAAGACCATGTCATCTTCTGCATGGTTCATCGTGTAAGCAATTTGATCCGGGCTTAAACGAATATTTACATGGTGCAAGATTGCACCAATCATTGGTACAGCAAAGTACGCTTCTAAGTAGCGGTGGCTATCCCAGTCCATTACAGCAACAGTATCGCCCGCACCTATGCCAGCTTTCGTAAGCAGGTTCGCGAGGCGAGCAATACGTTTATTAAGTTCAACGTAGTTGTATCTAACCTTATCGCCGTAAACGATCTCCTGGTTAGGCTCATATCTGACGCCTGAAAGAAGTAGACTCTTGATTAGAAGGGGGTATTGGTAAGCACTTTCCGTTGGCGCCAGTATTTTTGTTGTTTTCATCGGTGTTTGCTCCATCTTTAAAATTTGTTGCTGGGACAAGGTTTAATGGGATTTAGTGAGTCTCTATTAAATATCTTAAGGTTTGCGCAGTTCTGACTAAATTCCACCGAAATGTGACTGATGCAGAAATTAGCTCCCATAACGAATAGACTAGGGAACCATGGAATTGTTCGCAGGTTCCCTAGCTTTTTTGGTGATGAATATTTGATTTCATGAAAAAGAATAAGATTCGAAATCGCTCCATACTGCTCATCTTAGCGATGCTTGGAATGACCTTTATTGGTATCTACAGCTACTCTGTGCCTCTTATTCGTGCGGAGGTGTACAAGATTGAGCGTAACTCTGCTCGTTTGGCGCTGGATAATGTCTATCAGCTGGCGGACAAGATGTTCTCGAGTGTCGATACTTATAGGCTACAGGCACTTGAATCACGTAAGGCCTCTTTGCGTACCATCGTTGATCTGGTGGGTGCCCAGTTAAGTCGCTCTGTTGTAGCAGGAGGCGATCCAAGAGCGATTATTAAACTGTTCGAACAGCTTCGATATGACGAAGAGGGTTATATCTGGATAGCCGATCGCAATGGTGTGCTCCTATCACACCCAAACCCAGAGTTAATTGGTAAGCCAATTTCCGATAGTTCTGATGGGCAGCTCGCTATACTCGCGAAAATACACCGTGAAGTAACCGAGAAAGGGGAAGCATTTATTAGCTATCCCTGGCAGTCAGTAGGAAGTGATACCTCATCCGAAAAACTATCCTTCATCCGTTTTTTTCCAGATCTTGGTGTCAGCATTGGTACCGGTGTTTTTATGGTTGATATTGAGCGGCAAGTCGTTGAGCGACGTGAGCAGCTGGTCAATGAGCTACGTGCGGCTCTCATGGAGATCAAAATTGCCAGAACCGGCTACATGTTTATTTTTGATTCGTCGGGTTATTTGGTTGCGCACCCTAACTCAAATATCGATAAGACGAATGCCACTAACCTAAAAAACCCCACCACGGGGCGGTCGATTATATTCGACCTGAAGTCAGTTGCGGACACTGGAGAAGAGCTTTTATATGCCTGGGACTCGCCGGCTGACCCGGGTAATTATGTGCATGAAAAGATCTCGCTTGTTCGCAAATTAGAAGGCCTCGACTGGTATATCTGTTCTTCTGTTTATGTGGATGAATTGCAAAGTAGCGCTTTCACTCTAAGTCAGCGAATACTCATGATCGCGCTTATCAGTATTCTTATAGCCGTCATTGTTGGCTCTTTTGCTATTGACCGAATTCTTTCGCCCCTTCGTCGCCTCGCATCCGCTGCCCAGCGTGTCAAAGATGGTGATTTTAGAGTTCGATCAGGTATTCAGAGTGATGATGAACTCGGTATTCTTGCCTCTACTTTTGACAGTATGGTCGCACGTATCGGGCATAGTGTGGATGCTCTTGGCCAAGAGGTTGTGCGCAAATCCAACATGGTCGAACAATTAGAGGAGCGGCAAACACTTATTCTGGACGCGCTCCCTGCTCAGGTTGCTTACTTAACTAGCGATCTACGTTTCCTTTTTGTTAACCGAGAATATGCAGCGTTTTATGGTTTGAACAAAGAGGGCATCATTGGGCGCAAATTAAGCGATGTTATCCCTGGTTCCATGCAGGTCGAAATTGCCTCTCACATTAATCGATGCCTCTCTGGTGAGGATGTTGTTTTTGAGTATGTATCAGAGGGGCCAAAAGGTCAGTTGATAACACGTCGTCGATTCATTCCTGAGTTCGATACTGCTGGAAACGTCGTTGGTATTTTCAATCTTTCTCTGGATATTACAGACGAGAAAAACTCAGAGCGACGAATGCTTGAAGCCTCGCGTATGACAGCGGCTGGCCAGTTGGCGGGGGGGTTGACCCATGACTTCAATAACTTGCTGACAGTCATTATCGGGAACCTTTTAGCAGCTAAAGATCATAATGAGTCGCAGAGTATTGAGGGTAATTTATCGCCTGCACTGAGAGCGGCCTATCGTGGCGCAGACATTATTCGTCGCTTGATGACCTTTGCTCGCGCACAGTCTCAAGAACTTGTTCTTGTGGGGGCCGCATCTGCAATTAATGGAGTGTCAGAGCTTATAAAAAGCTCTCTACCAGCATAGATAAATTTCAATGTTACTGGCAAATCTGACGCTTTAATTGAAGTGGATTTGGCTCAGTTTGAAAACGCACTGATTAACCTAGCACTAAATGCGCGCGATAGTATGCCCGACGGTGGCCAAATTGAGATTTGCGTGGTTAATAGTGCCAGCGCTTCCCCCAGAGGTTTTGATGAGGCCGTTGTTCCAGGGGAATATGTTCTAATTGAAGTAAAAGATTCCGGTACTGGATTTAGTCGTGACGCGATTCAGAGAGCATTTGAACCATTTTTCACTACCAAAAAAGGGCGTGGGTCAGGACTTGGTCTAAGTATGGTCTATGGCTTTGCAAAGCAGTCAAATGGTTACATTAGAATCCTGAATAATTCAGATATTGGTTCCACGATTTCTATTCTTTTGCCTAAAGCGAAGCAAAAGGACTCGGCGGTACATCAACTCTCTGCCGATGCCGAAAAATTAGCTCCAACTCTGATGGATGGACTTTTGTTGTTGGTGGAGGATGATCTTGATGTGCGCCAGGTAGTACGTGATCAATTGACATCAATAGGCTTAAGCGTGGTGGAGGCTTCAGACACTGATGAAGCGCTGTTACTTATAGATGCTATTCCAGATATACGCACACTAATCAGTGACATTGACCTTCCCGGGCGTTTCAATGGCATTGAGCTAGCTAATCATCTATGTGGTAATAGAGGTGTTGAACGTATTTTGTTGATGACGGGTAATGCTGAGTATGCAGTCGAACATTCAACAGCTGCCTGCTACGAAATTTTACTTAAGCCATTTACACGAGAACAGATTGTGACTGCCCTTAATCGGACGGTGGCAAGAGGATAACGAGATATGGAAAAGAATCTGATCTACGTGGTCGATGATGAGTCAGATATTTGTGATCTGATTCAAACAGAACTAGAGAGGTTCGGTTATCAGGTAGCGACCTTTAATACTGGAGCTGCAATTCTTAAAGGGCTAAAGCAGCAGCGGCCAGAGCTCTGTGTTGTCGATTTAGGTCTGCCAGATATGGACGGTCTGACTCTTGTCGGAGAGATGGTGAATCAGTTCAATGTTGGGGTGCTAATTCTGTCGGGCAGAGGCAGTCTTCCCGATCGTGTACTTGGGCTAGAGCTGGGTGCAGATGATTATCTTACTAAGCCATTTGAGCCGCGTGAGTTGGTCGCAAGGGTCAAGAGTCTATTGCGTCGAATCCATCGTGACGATGTGGTTAATGCAGTGCGTATAGCTCGCTTTTCAGGCTGGAGTTTTGATTTAGATTCGTTAACCCTCACCTCGCAAACGGGTGAGGAGACGATTTTAAGCACAGCCGAGGCCAACATGCTCGTTTCGTTTTTGAAAGCGCCCAAAAAGATCTTAACGCGTGATCAGCTTCTAGGTGATCAGATTATTCCTTATGATCGAAGTATCGATTCGCGTATGTCCAGATTGCGCAAAAAAGTCGAAGAGAACGTTAAAGATCCTAAAATCATTAAGACGGTATACGGTGCAGGATACATGTTGACTGCTGATGTCGACTGGGAATCCTGACCCCTATTTGAACAAGCTGAGTTGTTGGAAACATATCTATGAACAATCCTCTTGTGTATGCGCTAGTAATGCTACTTGCCGGTATTGGAATTCCGACGATGGCTACCCTAAATGGTGGTCTTGGCGGACGTTTGATGAGCTCCTCCTTGGCAACTGCGATGGCTTTGGCGTTAGCTTTTACATCGGTGTCGGTCTACTTACTTGCAACCGAAGGTTTTCCTAAAAAATTCGTCGCTGAGGATCTCCCCATCTATTTTTATCTAGGGGGGTTCTGTGTCGCTTTTTACGTTATTAGTGTGACCTGGATCGTGCCGCGCTTTGGTGTATCTAATGCGATAGCGTTTGCTCTTTTGGGACAGTTAATTGCAATGAGTACTATCGACCATTTTGGTCTCTTCGGTGCGCAGCAATATGCCTTAACTCTGAAGCGAATAATTGGCTTACTTGTGATGGCTGTAGGTATCTATTTGGTACTTGATAAAACAGTGGTCCAAAAATAGTTTTTTAAAACTGCCCTGTTCGAAACGCTCTAGGAGTTTGACCAGTCCACTTTTTAAAAGAGCGCGTAAATGCGGCAGTTTCAGAAAAACCAAGCTGTTGCGATATCCGTTGAATTGAAAGAGAGGATTGGTTTAGCAGATGCAGAGCACTGTCTCGTCTGAGCTCGTCTTTAATATCTTGAAATCCAGTACCCTCATCATCAAGTTTTCTTCGTAGCGTTCTAACAGTCATATTGAGTTGATGGGCGACACTTTCCATATCTATCTCGACAAACTCCATGTGACCCATGATATCTCTTACGCGACGGGTGAATACCGGCAGATACTCTTGTCGAGTGAACCATTGCAGCGGTGCGCTGCGGAGATGATCACGAAGGGTCTCCAGATTTTGAACGATCGGTGCTTTTAACGCCTCTACCTCAAAGATGAGTCGGTTAGCGGATGATTCATATGAGACTGGGCAGGGGAAGATAAGCCGATACTCGTCTGCATGTGGCGGTTTAGGGCCTGTCATTTGCGCTTCAAATAGGTGAATCCTGCGGCCAATCAGCCAGCTCGGAAAGCGGTGCCAGAGTAGAAGTAGGAAGTCTCTAAGAAGGTAGTCTGGATCCAACTCAGGTTTGGAAAGTGACATCTCGAGCGTCGCTTTGGAGTTGTCGACACTAAGTGTAAGTGAGAGTGATTCATTCACTAAACGGTAGAAGCGACATAAGTGCTTATAAACCTCTAACAGGTTTTCTGCGCGCACCGCCTCCCTCGCGAAGAGACTAAACGTCCCATACCGAGCAGGACGTTCGGCACAGGCCATGAACTCATCGTCCCCTCGCTCCCATGAGAGTCGAGCTAATGAACCGAACTGCGCGGGCGTTAAGCGAAACTTTTGGTTGCCGAGGAGTCGTCCGTCCAGATTTGAGTCTTTAAGTAGTGAGCCAATATCGACTCCCATCCGTGCTGCGGATTTAAGTGTTCCCAGCGCAAAATGAGAGGAGATGCTATTGTTATCAAAATGCTGCATAGCGCTGACCGAAAATCTATCTATTGGCTTCTACTTAGGTATTAGTGTCACAATATAGCGCAATTTCACGTCCGAAAATATCAATAAATAGTCTCGCCTTATCATTTAGTCCTTGCCACTTATGCCCGATAATTTAAACCATGCAAAAAGTTAAAGGTTAGAGTGATGATTCAGCAGGTTGGTGTTGTCGGCGCAGGACAGATGGGGCAAGGAATTGCTCAGGTTTTGGCGTGTGCGGGTATCCAGGTTGTATTGGTTGATATCTCCGCGGATCAGTTAGAGTTAGCTCTCAGTCGCACCGAAATGAGTGTTGCTAAGCTTAAAGAGCGCAATAAGCTTCCAGTAGAGTGTAATCCACTACCTTTCATTGCTACATCTGTTTCAATGGATGCTTTAGCTAACTGCGACCTGGTGGTTGAGGCTGCTACTGAAGATGAGATGACCAAGCGTAAGATTTTCCAAGCGCTCAATGGAGTTTGTAAATCTTCAGCTATTCTGGCGAGTAATACCTCCTCAATTTCAATCGGTCGATTGGCAGCTTTAGTAGATAATCCAGAGCGTATGTTGGGTGTGCACTTTATGAATCCGGTGCCTTTGATGGCGTTGATTGAAGTGATAGTGACTAAGCACACCTCAGAAAATACTCGATCGACAGTGCTCGAACTCGCTGAGAAATTAGGTAAAACAGCGGTTGTTGTTAAAGACCGCCCTGCATTTGTGCTCAACCGAATTTTACTTCCGACCATTAATGAAGCGATTCGTGTTGTCGAAGAGGGTACTGCAACACCAGAACAGGTCGATCAAATCATGACACTTGGGGCAGGCTTCCCAATTGGGCCGCTAGCTCTCGCTGATATGATTGGTTTGGACACCTGTCTAAGTATTTTGGATTTGATGTTTGTTGAGCTTAAAGATGCTCGATATCTACCTGCGCCTCTTTTGCGAGAAAAAGTGGTTGAGGGAGAGCTAGGTAAGAAAAGCGGAAAAGGTTTTTATACCTACTAAATTTAGGGAATTAACGCTGTTTAAGCTGCTCAAAGCGGTTTAAGCTGTGACGATAAACAGAATAAACGAGTGATAAAACTCGCATAAAATAAATGAGGGATAATCAGATGCACAACTCACCCTTTGAGACCAACCTTGATCAATGCTCTGCAAACTATGCAGCATTAACACCTATCAGCTTCCTTGAGCGTTCTGCGTTCATCTACCCTGATCGAACTGCAACAGTGAATGGCGCTGTTCGTCGTACTTGGTTAGAGACTCTCACACGTTGTAAGCAGTTAGCGAGCGCCCTCAATAAAGCGGGTGTTAAAAAGGGTGAGGCCGTATCAATCATTGCATCTAACCTTCCAGAGCATTTTGAATCGCACTTCGGTGTGCCGATGGCTGGAGCTGTTCTTAACTCGATTAACACGCGTCTGGATGCGGCAGCTGTTGCGTTTATCCTTCAGCACGCTGAAGCAAAAGTATTCCTAGTCGATAAAGAGTTTGGTGAATTGGCTACGGCTGCACTAGGCATGCTAGACAACAAACCGCTTGTGATTGGTATTGATGATGCTAGCTATGATGGCGGTGTGATGATCGGTGAGATGGACTACGAAGCGTTTATCGCTGGTGGTGATCCGGAATACGATTTCCCGCGCGTTACTGATGAGTGGAATGCGATCTCATTAAACTACACTTCAGGTACTACAGGTGATCCGAAAGGGGTTGTTTACCACCACCGTGGTGCTTACCTGAATGCTGCAAGCAATGCGTTATCTTGGGGTATGGAAATTCACGCATCGTACCTTTGGACTCTACCAATGTTCCACTGTAACGGCTGGTGTTTCCCTTGGACCATTGCCGCACAAGCGGGCGTCAGTGTGAGCTTGCGTCATGTCCGTGCCGATAAGATTTTTGAACTGATCAAAGAAGAAGAGGTTGGCTACTTCTGTGGTGCGCCAATCGTTCTTAATATGCTGAACTCATCTCCTGCTGAGATGAAAGCGGGCATCAACCACAAAGTTAAAGTAATGACCGCGGGTGCTGCTCCTCCAGCTCCAGTTATCGCTGGTATGGAAGCAATTGGTTTTGAGGTAACTCATGTCTACGGTCTAACTGAGACCTATGGTCCATGTGCTGTTTGTGCATGGAAAGATGAGTGGAATGAAAAATCACCTGCAGAAAAATCTGTGCTTAAAGCTCGCCAAGGTGTGCGTTCGCCAATGATGGAAGGCATGGTGGTTATGGATCCAGAGACCATGGAACTTGTGCCTAAAGATGGTGAGACCATGGGTGAGATCTTCATGCGAGGTAACCTTGTCATGAAGGGCTATCTGAAGAACCCATCAACTACTGAGAAGTCATTCAAAGGCGGCTGGTTCGCATCGGGTGATTTGGCGGTATGGCATGCAGATGGCTACGTGCAGATTAAAGACCGTTCGAAAGATGTCATCATCTCGGGTGGTGAGAACATCTCTAGTATCGAAGTTGAAGGTGTTCTTTATTCTCACCCTCACATTCAAGAGGCTGCAGTTGTAGCGAAGAATGACGAGAAGTGGGGCGAAACACCGTGTGCATTCGTCACTCTAAAAGAGGGTGCGCCAGAGGTAAGTGAAGCGGATGTGATCGAGTTCTGTCGTGAGCACCTAGCACGTTTCAAAGTACCTAAGAATGTTGTTTTCGGTCCGCTACCAAAAACGTCGACCGGTAAGATTCAGAAGTTCGTACTGCGCGATCAAGCAAACGCGCTGTAATAGAGTTTATGTAGAGTGGCCTTAGTGGCCATGTTTTGAGGAGTTAACATGAAAGCATTAGTCGCAGTAAAACGCGTTATTGACTACAACGTTAAGGTTCGCGTTAAAGCGGATAACAGCGATGTAGATTTGGCAAATACTAAAATGTCGATCAACCCATTCTGTGAGATTGCAGTTGAAGAGGCTGTGCGTCTTAAAGAAGCGGGCGTTGTTTCTGAGATCGTTGTTGTATCGATCGGCGACAAGTCTTGCCAAGAGCAGATGCGTTACGCAATGGCGCTAGGTGCTGACCGTGGTATCCAGGTTGAAGCGGAAGGCAAGCTTAACTCGCTAGACGTTGCGCGTATCCTTGCAAAAGTGAACGAGTCTGAGAACGCTGAGATTCTTCTTCTAGGTAAACAGGCGATCGACTCTGACAACAACCAGACTGGTCAGATGCTTGCAGCACTTCTAGATGTGCCTCAGGCAACCTTCGCATCTGAAGTGAAAATCGCTGACGGTAAAGCACAGGTAACACGTGAAGTGGATGGTGGTCTTGTCACTGTTGAGATGGATCTCCCAGCGGTTATTACGACTGACCTACGTCTAAACGAGCCACGCTTCGCGGCACTGCCAAAAATCATGCAGGCAAAGCGTAAGCCTCTAGATGTTAAAACGCTTGCAGATCTTGGCGTTGAGCTAACAAACAGCGTGCAGTTGATCTCTGTTGAGACTCCAGCAGAGCGTAGTGGCGGTATCAAAGTGGATTCTGTTGATGCGCTGCTCGACAAACTACGTAACGAAGCACAGGTTATCTAAGGGAGAGTTGATGATGAAAACGTTGATTATTGCTGAACACGACGGTCAGTCACTTAAAGGTGCAACTCTTTCTGCAGTGACAGCTGCAACTAAACTAGGCGCTCCTGTTGATGTGCTAGTGGTTGGTTCTTCTGTATCGGCAGCGGCTACTCAGGCGGCTTCAGTTGCGGGTGTGGATCGCGTCCTTACCTTTGAAGATGCAGCGCTTGAGCACACGCTTGCTGAATTCGTAGCACCTATCGCTAAACAGCTAGCGGGTGATTACACACACATCATTTTAGGTGCGAGCACTTTTGGTAAAGATTTGGCACCACGCGTTGCGGCGCTTTGCGGTGTTAACCAGCTATCTGAAGTGATTGAAGTGATCGATGCAGATACGTTCAAGCGTCCAATCTACGCTGGTAACGCTATCGCGACTGTGAAGAGCAGCGACGCGCTTAAAGTGATGACTGTTCGTGGTACTGCATTTGCTGCTGCTGGTAATGGCGGTTCAGCTGCTGTTGAAGCGGCATCAGTGACTGTCCCAGCTGCGAAAGTACGTTTCGTAGGTGCAGAGGTGAGCGAATCAGATCGTCCAGAACTTGAATCTGCAGATATCGTTGTTTCAGGTGGTCGTGGTGTAGGTTCTAAAGAGGACTTCGCTAAGGTATTCGAACTTGCAGATAAGCTTGGTGCTGCAGTGGGCGCATCACGTGCTGCGGTCGACAGCGGCTTTGTGCCAAACGATATGCAGGTTGGCCAGACAGGTAAGATGGTAGCGCCTAAGCTATACATTGCTGTAGGTATCTCAGGCGCTATCCAGCACCTTGCAGGTATGAAAGAGTCAGGCACTATCGTTGCTATTAACAAAGATGAAGAAGCGCCAATCTTCGGCATTGCAGACTACGGTCTAGTGGGTGATCTACACGAGATCCTTCCAGAGCTAGTATCGAAAATCTAAATCAAACAAGGGCAGCCTAGCTGCCCTCTGTTTTTAAGAGCTTTCCAACGCTTTCCAAATCGGGAATCTATTCTATGAGTATCTATAACGCGCCTGCACAGGACACCGCTTTTGTATTGGATCAATTGGTTGAATTCGATCAACTTTGCCAGGCGATGGGCCTGGATGAAGTTAATCTTGAACTGGCCAATGTCGTCGTTGAAGAGGCGGGTAAGCTCGCATCTGAAGTACTGGCTCCGCTCAATGCAGTGGGTGACCAAAATGGCGCACGCCTTGAGGGTGACAAGGTTATTGAGACTCCGGGATTCTCTGATGCTTATCAACAATATATGGAAAACGGTTGGGCAACTCTGACAGCTCCTGAAGCGTTTGGCGGCCAGGGCTTGCCAAATGTTGTAGGTACGGCAGTCAATGAGTTGTGGCACTCGGCCAATATGGCGTTTGCACTCTGCCCGATGTTGACTCAGGGTTCGATTGAAGCACTGATCGCTCACGGCAGTGATGAGCTAAAAGATCAGTACCTATCGCGCTTAGTCAGCGGTGAGTGGACCGGCACCATGAATCTGACTGAACCTAACGCGGGTTCAGATTTAGCAGCCGTTTCAACCAAAGCGGTACCGAATGGCGATCACTACCTGATCTCAGGCCAGAAGATCTACATCACTTGGGGCGATCATCAGATGACCCCGAACATTGTGCATTTAGTCTTGGCGCGACTTCCAGATGCACCGGCCGGTGTAAAAGGGATTTCGCTGTTTATCGTGCCTAAGTTCTTGCTGGATGAGAACGGAGAGCCTGCAGAGCTAAACGATGCAAAATGCATCTCTCTAGAGCACAAATTGGGCATTCATGGTTCGCCAACCTGTACGATGAGTTTTGGCGATAATGGCGGTGCAGTAGGCTACCTGGTCGGTGAAGAGAACAAAGGCTTGGCTTACATGTTCACCATGATGAACCATGCACGTCAGTCGGTGGGTCTGCAGGGTTTGTCGATCTCTGAACGTGCTTATCAGCAAGCGGTTGCCTACGCGAAAGAGCGCACACAGGGCAGTCGTAAAGATGGTTCGAAAATCCCTATTATTGAGCATCCCGATGTGCGTCGCATGTTGATGGCGATGCGCTCGGGCTGTGAATCGATGCGTGCATTGGCCCTAGTTGCTGCTGCTGAGATTGATCGTTCGCACATCGAGGGTGATCAAACGGCGGCTAAAGCGCGTGTTGAACTGTTAACGCCGATCGTGAAGGGCTGGATGACAGAGATGGCCAATGAACTGACCTCTCTGAATATTCAGGTTCATGGTGGCATGGGCTTTATCGAAGAGGCTGGCGCGGCTCAGCACTACCGTGACGCCCGTATCTTAGCCATTTATGAAGGTACTAACGGCATTCAGGCACTGGATCTGATTGGTCGTAAAACCTTGAGCGATAACGGTGCAGCGTTAGCGGATCTGCTTGATGAAATGGCGGCTATTGAAGCCGATCTTCGAGCGTGCGGACTTGATAAGATGGCCAATCGTTTTGTGGCATCCGTGGCCCGCGCACGAGAGATTCGAGAGTTTATTCTTGATCGTGCTGCTGCCGATCGCAGCTTAATGGGTGCGGTCGCATTCGATTTCTTAATGCAGATGGGCTACCTCACCGGCGCCTACCTAATGGCAAAAGAGGCCATTCGAGCTAAAGCCTTAAGCGGAGCAGGTTCTGCTTACTCGGATGAGTTTTTGGCCGCTAAAGTTGCCACCGTGCGCTTTTATGCAGAGCACTACTTGCCACGAGCAGAAGCTCATGCACAAACGATTATGACGGGCCTTGATGCCGCATTTGTGCTGAGTGACGAACAGTTTTAATTTACATTTCAGTGATTGAGTCGTTTTAGGAGAGATCAATGGATTATGAAGTAATGGACTTTGATGTCCTAATTGTAGGTGCAGGCCCTGCGGGACTTGCAGCTGCTTGTAAGATCAAACAACTCAATGCTGATCTGATGGTCTGTGTTGTTGAGAAAGCGGCTGAGGTGGGTGGTCATATCCTGTCAGGCGCGGTGGTCGATCCTAAAGCGTTAACTGAACTCTTCCCAGATTGGAAAGAGCAGGGCGCACCCCTGGTCACTGAAGCGAAAACAGACGAAATCGTCCTTCTGAAAAACGAGATAAAATCGATTACAGTGCCTAACTTTGTGGCACCTAAAACGATGCACAACCACGGCTGTTACATCGCCTCTGTTGGCAATCTGTCACGTTGGTTGTCAGAACAGGCTGAAGCCTTGGGTGTTGAGGTGTTTCCTGGCTTCCCTGCGGCTGAAGTTCTTTATAACGAAGACGGCAGTGTCAAAGGTGTTCTCACCGGTGCGATGGGCATTGGCGAAAACGGTGAAGAGAAAGATAGCTACGTGCCGAGCATGGCGCTGCTGGCTAAGTTCACACTCTTTGCCGAAGGCTGTCGCGGTCATTTAGGTAAAGAGCTGATCAGTCAGTTCAACTTGGATGAGGGCAAAGATCCTCAGCACTACGGTCTTGGTATTAAAGAGCTATGGGATATCGATCCTGCGCAACATAAAGAGGGCTTGGTGATTCATGGCTCTGGTTGGCCATTGAGTGACGGTACAAGTGGTGGCTTCTTCCTTTACCATGCTGAGAATAATCAGGTCGTTGTGGGCCTAATCGTCGATTTGAACTACTCAAACCCTTGGGTCAGTCCTTTTGATGAATTCCAACGTATGAAGCACCACCCGAAAATCGCGCAGTACTTAGAGGGCGGTACTCGTGTCTCTTACGGTGCACGTGCCATTGCTAAGGGTGGTTACAACTGTCTTCCAGAGATGACCTTCCCTGGTGGTCTATTGATCGGTTGTGATGCCGGTACCTTGAACTTCTCGCGCATCAAAGGTGTTCACACGGCAATGAAGTCGGGCATGTTGGCGGCCGAAGCGGTAGTCTCTGCTATTGCTGAAGAGTCAAACACGGCAACCACATTTAATGATCTCTACAAAAACTCTTGGTTGTACCAAGAGTTGTACAGCTCACGTAACTTTGGCCCAGCTCTACATAAGTTTGGTCCAATTCTTGGTGGCGCTTTCAATACGCTGGATCAGAACATCTTTGGTGGTCGTATCCCAGTGACACTGCACGATACTCACGTCGACCATGAGATGCTGCGTCCAGCAAGCGAGTGTACGAAGATCGATTACCCTAAACCAGACGGAAAGCTATCATTCGATAAGCTTTCGTCAGTGTTTATTTCGAACACCGTGCATGAGGAGGATCAGCCTTGTCACCTACAGCTGAAGGATAGCAGTGTTCCTATCACCGTTAACTTTGCTCTGTATGCCGAGCCAGCACAGCGTTACTGCCCAGCCGGTGTATATGAAGTGCTTGAAGATGAAGCCGAACCACGCCTTCAGATTAACGCAGCCAACTGCCTGCACTGTAAGACCTGTGACATCAAAGACCCCACGCAGAATATTCGTTGGGTGGCACCAGAGGGTGGCGGTGGCCCTAACTACCCGAACATGTAAATCAGGCATTGGTTTAGCGGCCTGGTGAATTACTAATTAAAGAGAGCTTTTTAGCTCTCTTTTTCGTTTCTTAAAGAGACCGCTTTATGTTGCCAGCTTTAGGGTTGAAAGGTGAATAGGAAAGATCTATCAGCACCATAGAAAATTAAAATTAAGCCAATTTTGAGATCCTGGCGTATTTTTAAGTGAGACAAGAAATTTTCTTGTCCAAGCTCTGTTTAGTTAGCTAACAAAAATAGGAGAGAACATCATGGATCTCAAAGGTACTAAAACAGAAGAGAATCTAAAGGCAGCATTCGCTGGCGAATCAAAAGCAAACCGTCGTTACCTATATTTTGCCAACATGGCAGACATCGAGGGTGCTCCAGAAGTAGCCAACGTATTCCGTAATACGGCTGAAGGTGAAACTGGTCACGCGCACGGCCACATGGAATACCTAATCGATGGTGGTTCAGGTGACCCTGAAACTGGTCTAGCTGCAGGTAATGTGGCGGAAGCACTGGAATCTGCGATTGCAGGTGAAACTCACGAGTACACTGACATGTACCCAGGCATGGCGAAAGCAGCTCGTGAAGAGGGCTTTGACGAGATTGCTGATTGGTTCGAGACGCTTGCAAAAGCAGAACGCAGTCACGCTAATAAGTTCCAGAAAACTCTGGAAGCTTACAAAGCGGAAGCGTAATCAGCCTACGATAGGTCGGGCAAGCTGTTCGACCTATCGATCTTTGCCTGGAGAGTGTTATGAGTACAAAAAAAGAGGGCAACCTAGAAGCCCCAACACGCCATCCTCTGGATTGGAAAAATCCAACTTTTTACGACAAAGATGACCTTCACCAAGAGATGGAGCGCGTCTTTGATATCTGTCACGGTTGCCGTCGTTGCCTGAGTTTATGTGACGCCTTCCCAACGCTGTTTGATCTGATTGATGAAAGCGAAACTATGGAAGTCGATGGTGTTGCTAAAGAGGACTACAAGAAGGTTGTTGATCAGTGCTACCTCTGTGACATGTGTTACATGGCGAAGTGCCCTTACGTACCTCCACACCCGTTTGATTTAGATTTTCCGCATCTTATGCTGCGCGCTAAAGCGGTTGAGACCAAAGAGAAGGGTCTCCCCATGCGCGACAAGATTTTATCCAGCACTGACACCACCGGTAAGCTAGCCGGTATCCCCATTGTCAGTGAGACGATTAATACGGTTAACCATTGGAAGCCGACACGCAAAGCACTCTCTGCGACCTTAGGCGTTGACGAAGAGGCATGGTTACCTCCATTTGCAAGCAAGAAGTTACGCAGCAAAGCCAAGCCGAATGAGACTTTTGACGTTGTAGCGGGTGAACGCACACCCGGAAAAGTGGCACTGTTTGCGACCTGCTACATCAATTACAACGAGCCGGGTATTGGTGAAGATTTTATTGCCGTACTAGAGCACAACGACATTCCCTGGACCTTTGCTCAGAAAGAGGTCTGCTGTGGCATGCCGAAGCTAGAGCAGGGCGATCTTGAAGGGGTGGACTCGCTAAAACGTATCAATATCCCGCAACTGGCTAAGTTAGCCAAAGAGGGTTATGCGCTGACGTCGGCTGTGCCAAGTTGTACCTTGATGTTTAAACAAGAGCTGCCACTAATGTACCCGGATGACGAAGAGGTTAAGTTGGTCCAGGAAGCATTTTGGGATCCGTTTGAATACCTGATCGCACGTCAAAAAGATGGTCTATTGAAAGCGGAGTTTGAACAAGGACTAGGTAAAGTCTCTTACCATGTTCCCTGTCACGGTCGCGTGCAAAACGTCGGTAAGAAAACCGAAGAGATGTTGAAGCAGATTCCTGATACCGAACTAAAAACAGTAGAGCGATGCAGTGGTCACGCTGGCACCTACGGTGTTAAGAAAGAGTTTCATGAAAAAGCGATGAAGATAGGTAAGCCGGTATTCCGTCAGATGGCTGATTTTGATCCGGATTATATTTCGAGTGACTGCCCATTGGGAGGAGCTCACATCGCACAAGGTATCGATAAAAATCACGATAAGCAGCCAGAAAAGTCACACCCAATATCACTATTGCGCAAGGCTTATGGCATTTAAGGAGTAGAGTATGACCCAATTAGTACGCGACTCGTTAATGTCGCTGGAAACCTACCACAAAGAACGTCCTGAATTTCGTAAAAAGGCACTGGAGCACCGCCGTCGAAGAACGGTCTTTATTGGTCCCAACGTCACGCTTCAGTTTGAAGATGAGTTGACCATCCGCTACCAGATCCAAGAGATGCTTCGTATCGAGAAAACCTTCGATGAAGAGGGTATTCAAGATGAGTTGGATGCCTACAACCCGCTGATTCCTGATGGGACCAACCTGAAGTGTACACAGCTCATTGAATTTGCCGATCCAGACGAGCGCAAAGTGGCACTGGGTAAGTTGGTCGGGCTTGAACACAAAACCTATGTTCAGGTATTCGGCCATGAAAAGGTGTTTGCGATAGCCGATGAAGATTTAGAACGCAGTACTGAAGAGAAGACCAGTGCCGTCCACTTCATGCGTTTTGAATTAACTGATGAGATGATTGCGACACTTAAAGCGGGCGCGGCCCTTGCCGTTGGTGTGGATCACCCCAACTATCAGCACCATATAGATGAAGTAGACCCTGAAACTCAGGTTACTTTAACCGCTGATCTTAAATAGTTCTGATCCCTGAAGAGAGGGTGCAGTCGGCTACCCTCTCACTCTTTTATTTTGCAATGCACCATTCCTCGCTAGACTGCGTAGATATCGGTCTAGATCTTTAGACCATCCGTCACAATCGAGGTTAATGATGCGCTCCCTTCTTTTTGCTTTAGTGTTTGGCCTATCTAACAGTGTTCACGCAGCACCTGTGGTGTCGACCCAGTCTTTAGCGGACTTGGTCTACTACCCAACATTCTCAGCACCTGCTGAAGTGATCAGTGCCAATGATGCAGCGCTGAGTGCTGAACTCTCCGCACGTATTGTGAAGATTAATGTTGAGGTGGGTGATCGAGTGAAGCAGGGCGACTCACTGGTGAATTTAGATTGCCGTACCTACGAGAGTCAGTTGGCGACGCAAAAAGCGGTTTTGAGTGAGTTGCGCTCACAACGCCCACTTTTGAGTGATCAATACGAACGTGCCAAGACTCTGAACAAACGAGGCAATCTAGGTGACGATGCTCTGCAACAGCGTGAAACGGCGCTTACCTCATTGGATGCCCGCATCGATGTGCAAAACCGTCAGATTGAACTGGCTGGTATTGCGACTGAAAATTGTTCGCTGGTTGCTCCATTCGATGGAGTCATTGCAGCACGAATGGCTCAGCTAGGTGCCTTAGCCGCTCCCGGTATGCCTCTGCTTCAGTTGGTTCAAACGGATGGGGCAGAACTAGAAGCCAAAGTCGCCCCTGGAAAAGGGGTTGCTGAGAGCAAGGTGTGGTTTGAAAGCAACGGCCAATCTTTCGCGGTTGAGTTAAGAGCTAAATTGCCCATTATTGATCGTCGCGAACGCACGCAGACCTACCGTTTTATTTTTACTGAAGCGACGCCCGAGATTGGTGCAACGGGTCGTTTAACCTGGACCGCCAATCAACCGCACGTCTCCTCTGAACTGTTGGTTCGCCGTAAAGTGGATGGCGAATGGAAGCTTGGTCTGTTGCTTGAAAAGCAGGGTGTCGCACAATTCTTCGTAGTCGACAGTGCCATAGAGGGTCAGCCTGCGGCGGTTGATCTTCCCAAGGGGTCACAGGTCATTACCGAGGGTCGATTGCTCGCAGTCGAGGGCGAAGCGGTAGAGGTGCGCTGATATGTGGCAACGCTTCATTACTAACCATGTGCTAGCTAACCTGACCTTCTTGCTAGTACTGGCGGTCGGTCTGTTGAGTTATCAAGGACTGCCCCGTCAGCAAGATCCAACCATCAACTTCAACTGGATCATCGTCACCACACCGCTACCGGGTGCTACGGCACTTGATGTCGAGAGTAAGGTGACGGATCCGCTTGAAGATGCGTTACGTTCACTGGCCGATGTAAAGTTTGTTTCGAGTAATTCACGCGAAGGGATCTCTAGCATCCTAGTGCGCTTTGAGGACATCGATGATCGTACCTTCGATAAACGCTTAGCCGATCTGCGTCGTGAAATACAAAACACTGAATCTGAACTGCCGGATGCTGCGTTAGATTCACTGATTCTGGAGATCACCAGCTCCAATGCCTTCCCTGCCGCAACGGTGGCGGTGACCAGCTTGGCGGATGACGAGAACCTGCGTCTGCAAGCGACTCGTATCGACAAAGATCTGTCCCAGCTTAAAGGCGTTTCTCGCATCGACCCTGTGGCACTGCCTGACCCAGAACTGCAGGTCAATCTGGATGTCTCTGAACTGGAAGCCCTAGGCATTACCCCACAACAGGTTGCCAACACCGTTACTGCCTTCTTCCAAGATGAGGCGGCTGGTAACTTGGTACAAGGCGATCGTAACTGGTTGGTGCGTGTTGTCGGTACGGCCGCTGACCCAAGCTATCTGGCCAATCGACCGGTATTGGGGGCATCGGGAGAAGTGCCACTGTCACGTGTCGCCAGTGTCGAGCGCGCTCGTGAAGATTCTAGTTTCTTAGTACGTGTCGATGATAAACCGGCTGTGCTGTTGGCGGTAATGAAGAAAGAGGGTGCCAACACCCTGGAATTGGTTGAGCGTGTTCAGACCTACATGGATGAGCGAAATGCTCTATCGGTTGAGACCGGTGTCGAGATGGTCTTGATTGATGATCAGACCATTGCGACGCGCAAGTCGATCCAAATCATGGAGAACAATGCACTGATCGGTCTGATCCTGGTGTTGGTTGTGGCTTGGCTCTTCTTAGGTACACGCATCGCACTGCTCACAGCGATCGGCATCCCCTTTATTTTGGCAGCCACCTTCTGGGTACTGGCGGGACTGGGCGAAACGTTGAACGTCACCGTGCTGTTGGGTGTGGTGATTGTATTGGGTATGTTGGTTGATGACGCCGTCGTTGTGGTCGAATCGATCTACTATCGGCTACAGCGAGGATTTACTGGGATTGCCGCCGTTCAGGGTTCGTTGAAAGAGGTAGCGGCTCCCGTCACAGCGGCGGTACTGACCACCATCGCCGCTTTTTTACCGCTGATGCTACTGCCCGGTATTTTGGGCAAGTTCATGAAGGTTATTCCTATGGTGGTGTCGATCGCCCTAGCGATCAGTCTGATTGAAGCCTTTTGGATGCTGCCTGCCCACATTTTGGCGGCTAAGGTTGGGTTTGATAAACCGAGTCGAATTCAGCGTCTGCGTGAAACCATGACCCACCGCGTGCAGATCACCTATGTTCGTCTGTTGATCAAAGCGCTGCGCCGTCCGGTTCTCTCACTGATTGTCGCCGTATTGCCACTGATAGGCGCGGTCGGTGCCCTAGGCAACGGCTACATTAAGATGGATTTCTTTGCGGCCGATCCTGTCCGCCTATTCTATGTGAACGTTGAAATGCCGGCAGCGACGCCTGTCGCGAAAACGATGGAGGTGGTCTCACGTGTGGAAGAGCGTGTCCGTCAAAATGTGCGTGACGGGGAAGTGCGCGCCATCGCAAGCTATGCCGGTCAGATGTTTACCGAGACAGAGCCGCGTATTGGCGAGCAGTACGGCCAGATTCTTGTCGGTCTAAACCCTAAAACACCTGAACTGCGCACAGTTGAAGAGATGACCGATGCGGTGCGTGAAGATTTGGGTGACATTGCCGGTCCGATTCGCATCTCATTCTTGCGCCTATCGGGTGGTCCGCCTGCCTCTAAACCGATCTCGGTCAAGGTACGTGGTGATGATTACCAAGAGATTCGCGACGCTACCAACATTCTGATTGAAATTCTGAACAGTCACGAAGATTTCGTGGATGTTGAAGACGATGCGGCTCGTGGTCGTTATGAGTTGAGTCTGGAGTTAGACAGTGATGCGATCAATCGTACAGGTTTGAACCCTGCGGATGTTCGTCGCACCCTGCGCCTATTGGTCGACGGTGAAGTTGTCGCGAGTATGCGAGATGCCGGTGAACGCCTGGATGTTCGTGTTCGTGCTAATCCTGAGTCGCTACCCTCTCTTGAGCGTCTGCTTAGCTACCGTATTCCTGTTCCCGCGGGCGGTGCTATTCCTCTGTCGGAGTTGGTAATAGAGGAGCGTAAACAGTCGTTGGGTAACATTCGTCACTACAACTTCCGTCGTGCAATCACCTTAGAGGCTGACCTTCGCTCTGGCGGTATGGATACCGTACAAGCCAACGCCTTCTTGCTAGAGCGCTGGAAGGAGTACGAAGCGCAATATCCTGCCATCGATCTCGACTTCTCGGGTGAGTTGGATGATATCCAAGAGAGTATGGATTCGATTGCGATTCTCTTCTTGGTCGGCGTCGGCTTGATGTACCTAATATTGGGCACGCAGTTCCGCAGTTACTGGCAGCCATTAATGATCTTGGCGACAGTGCCACTGGCGTTTACCGGTGTTGTATTGGGCTTGATCGTGACGCAAAACCCGCTCAGTCTCTACACTATGTACGGTGTCGTGGCCTTAGCCGGTATTGCCGTGAATGCCGCGATCGTACTGATATCGGCCGCCAATGACCGAATTGGCAATGGCATGAGCCTGATGCATGCGACGCTTTATGCTTCGCGTCGACGGGTCATTCCGGTATTGATTACTACCCTGACCACCATGGCGGGTCTATTTTCGCTTGCAGCGGGTCTGGGTGGTAAGTCACTGATCTGGGGCCCAGTCGCCACCTCGATCGTATGGGGCTTGGGCTTCTCGTCTGTGCTAACGCTGTTTGTGATTCCGCTTCTTTATCGTCTGTCGATGCGAAGAGCGGTTAAGCGAATTTCTGAAAGCTGAAGTAGTTTTAACGCTAGCTCCAAGGTATGAAACCTGCCTTAGGAGCTAGCACTCGGTGCGAAGCGAAAATTACTCGCCCATCAGAGATCAAAATTCGTTGGAATGATGACCATGTCACGCACAGTCATATGACGTGGCCTAGTCAACATAAACAGCAACGCCTCTGCGATCTCTTCTGGCTCGATTAGGCTGCCATTGGCACGAGCCTCTTTTAATTTACCTTCCGGCCAGTCCGAGAGTAATCCCGTTGCCACAGGCCCAGGTGATACCGATCCAATACGAATGCCGTGCTTAAACATCTGACGTCGAGTCGTCTGAACAAAACAGTCGATCGCCCATTTTGATGAGGCATAAATAGGTTCCCATGGCGTCGGGTAGTGGGCTGCTAGCGAGCTGGTCACCAAAATGTCACCGGTCTCTCGCTCAATCATATGCGCTAACACAGCTTGTACGTTTTTCATCACCACATTGATATTTAAATTCAGCATTCGATCAATCTGGTCAGCGTCAGACTCCATGAGATCTCCGCCGACATAGAGCCCAGCGTTGGCGTGAAAGATATCCAGATGCCCAGTCATCTCCAGAATGCGTGGCACCATCTCTTTGCACTGTTCCGGATCGAGCAGGTCAATGACCAGTGGTAGAGCCTTATCCCCAAGACGACTGCAGATATCAGACAGCGCAGACTCGTTTCGATCGATAAAGATAACTGTGGCACCTTCATCCAGCATCGCTTTGGCACTGGCGAAACCAATGCCTGACGCAGAGCCTGTAACCGCGGCAATTTTGCCTTTTAATTGTTCGCTCATATCAATCTCTTATTTTGCATCGGCTATCAGGATAGCCGCCTCTTAAAAGGGTTGAGGGTAGCGCTTAAAGACAGCCGCTAACTCAGTTTGTAGCTCTTCAGACAGTAGCATATCAAAAGCGGCGATGTCCTCTTTTAGTTGATCCATTGAGGTCGCCCCAATAATGGTAGAGGTTACGCCATCAACCTGATCACACCATGCGAGTGCAAGCTGTGACGGGGTGTAACCAAACTGTTTGGCTAACTTGACGTACTCTGCAACAGCTTCATGAGCCTGGGGTGTATTCCGATGCAGGGCAGCGGGGTTTGAGATGCTCCAGCGGCTTCCTTTCGGCATTGCTCCATCAGCGTATTTGCCAGAGAGTAATCCTGATGCCAACGGTGACCAAGGAAGATAGGCGATCTCTTCGTGAACGCAGTTCTCGATCAAGTAGGGCCAATCTTTCGCATGCAACAGACTAAACTCATTCTGAATCGAGACCGGTTTGGGTAGGTCATGCTGTCGGCTCAGTTTTAGATAGGTGTTGATGCCCCAGGTAGTATCATCTGAGAGGCCGAAATGACGGATTTTTCCGTCACTTATGCATTGCGCTAAACCTTTAAGGATATCCAACATTTGAGCTTCATGTTCAGCCGCTTTAATGTCGCTAAACTTGAAGAAGTTCGGAGTATGCTTGCCAAAGTGAGGTGAAGTTCTGTTTGGCCAGTGTAGTTGATAGAGATCGATGTAGTCAGTCTGCAGGCGCTTCAATGAATTATCGACCGCCTCAATCACTGCCTTGCCTGTAATTGGGCCGCCGCTTCTTACCCAAGGTAACCCGATACCTGCGATTTTGGTGGCAATGATCATCTCGCTGCGACGGGATGGGTTTCGAGCAAGCCAGTTACCAATGATCTCTTCTGTTTTACCGTAGGTCTCTGCTGTTGGCGGCACTGCGTACATTTCGGCTGTATCAAAAAAGTTAATACCAACTGATAAGGCGTGTTCGATCTGTTCGTCGGCCTCCGCTTGGGTGTTCTGCTTACCCCAGGTCATTGTGCCCAAACAGATTCTTGAAACGCTTAATCCACTGGTTCCTAAACGGCTGAACTGCATGCTAACCCCTTCTAAGTTTTCGTTAATTCTAGATTGGTAAAGCCAAGCTTTACGCTAACATACTCTTTATAGATTCAGTGACTTAATTGCTGGGTAAAGAGAGCGGTAACGTTGATAGGCTGCTTCATATTGATTCAACAGAGTTGCATCTGGCTCAATGCGAGCTTCAATCTTAGGTTGAGTCAGTAGTGATTCAGGGCTAGCTTTCCGGTGAGCCAGCATTGCTAGACGTGCCGCACCGTAGGCGGCACCAAAATCCCCATCGGATGGAAGCAGCAGAGTTCTGTTCAGAATATTAGCCAGCGTCTGTAACCAAAACGTTGACCCTGAGCCGCCTCCTACCGCAATGATCTCGTTGACGCATGAGCCTGCAGCAATAAGAGCTTCAAGATTATCGCGAATAGCAAAAGCGACCCCTTCCATAACGGCTTGAGTCAGTAGCTTCTGGTCAGAACTGTGATCTAAGCCGATGAACATCCCCCTTACCTGCGCATCGTTATGGGGCGTTCGTTCACCCGAAAGATAGGGCAGAAAAGTGACGCTAGCAGGCCCCTTAGGCTCGGCCTCCAGTGCGGCATCAAGTTCTATTGCTGACTTGCCCGTTAGCCTGGCATACCAATTCAGTGCGTCGGTAGCAGAGAGTATGACCCCCATCTGGTGCCAAGTATTTGGGATGGCATGACAGAAGGCATGAACAGCGCTCTCTGGAAGTGGTTTAAAACCATTGGTCGCTGCAAATAGGACGCCGGAAGTGCCTAATGAGAGGAAGGCTTGGCCCTCATCAATAACGCCCATGCCGATAGCCGAAGCTGCGTTGTCACCTGCACCGCCGCCAATGATTACGTCGTTGCTCAAACCCCATCTGCTGGCTAACTCAGTACGTAACCTTCCTGCCGCTTCAGATCCCTCAACAAGACGAGGCATCTGATCAAGCGTCATTCCACTCAATGATAAAAGCTCTTCTGACCAACAGCGATTCTTAACATCTAGCCAGCTTGTTCCGGCCGCATCGGACATTTCAGAAATGTATTCGCCACTTAACCAATAGGCAATGTAGTCTTTGGGTAAAAGGACCTTGGCTACTTTGTTAAAAATCTCGGGTTCATTTTTTGCTACCCATACGAGTTTGGGTGCCGTAAAACCTGGGAAGACGATATTACCGGATATTGCTCGGAACTCCGGCATGGCATCTAGTTCAGCGGCCTCTTTGTAGCTGCGAGTGTCGTTCCAAAGAATAGATGGACGAAGTACTTCGCCCTCAGCATCCAGCAGTGTGGCACCGTGCATCTGGCCTGAAAATGATATAGCACGCGTTGCAGCAAGCTCTTCTGGGTGATGACTTTTCAGT
Source organism: Marinobacterium sp. xm-m-383 (assembly GCF_013283255.1). Lineage (NCBI taxonomy): Bacteria > Pseudomonadati > Pseudomonadota > Gammaproteobacteria > Oceanospirillales > Oceanospirillaceae > Marinobacterium > Marinobacterium sp. xm-m-383. The sequence continues at coordinate 293,226 of NZ_WBYT01000002.1, forward strand.
TTAGTAATCGCTTCTTCACAGGCCGCAATCCAGTCGGCAGGGTCCTGTTCTGACCAACCCGGGTGAGGTCTTGAGACAGTGATCGAAGCAGTTTCGCTGCCCACAACCTGCTGTGAGTCATCCATTAACAGGGCTTTAACCCCAGAGGTTCCTAGGTCGAGTCCTAAATACATTTCAACTACCTACTATTTTTATTCCAAAAAATGCATTGGCTATATTCAACGTCGAAACTTTGCATTATTTGACGTATTTATAAACTATATTGCACTGGTTAACGCATATGCGAAATAGAATTGCAATAAAATACAATCATTGAGTTTTTTTGTATAAGTGTTTGAAAAAATCTAATGCTACTGTGTTGATCAGATGCTAAGGGTTATATTCGAATTTGCGAATAAAAGTACATTTAGTGTCAAAACAAGAAAAAAATCGACAGGAGTACGTCATGAAAGTAAAAATGCTCTCGGCTGCCGTTGCAGGTGCCGTAATGCTATCAACTCAAGCGTTCGCTGGATCACACGGCGGCACTGAGCTAGTAATCGCTACTGTAAACAACGGTCACATGATCGAGATGCAGAAGCTAACGCCTAAGTTCGAAGAAGAGACTGGTATCAAAGTTAAGTGGGTAACTCTTGAAGAGGGTGTTCTTCGTCAACGTGTTACGACTGACATCGCAACTAAAGGTGGTCAGTTCGATATCATGACTATTGGTATGTATGAAGCGCCTATCTGGGGTGAGAAAGGGTGGCTAGAGCCTCTAAATTTCTCTGCTGAGTACAACGTAGACGATATCCTACCAGCGATGCGCGGTGGTCTATCTCACGAAGGTAACCTATACGCTGCTCCGTTCTACGGTGAGTCGTCTATGGTTATGTACCGTAAAGACCTACTAGATAAAGCAGGTATCACTCTTCCATACAACCCAACTTGGGCAGATATGGAGCAGGCAATCGCTGCAATGCATGACCCAGAAAATGGTGTGTACGGTACTTGTCTTCGTGGTAAGCCAGGTTGGGGTGACAATGCTGCATTCATCACAACGATTGCTAACACTTTCGGTGCGCGTTGGTTTGATGAGAACTGGAAGCCACAGCTAGACTCTGCTGAGTGGAATGCTGCTATTAACTTCTATGTCGACCTAATGACTAAGTACGGCCCTCCAGGTTCAACAGCTAACAGCTTCAACGAAATCCTTGCTCTAATGAACGAAGGTAAGTGTGGCTCTTGGGTTGACGCAACAATCGCTGCATCTTTCGTATCTGATCCAGCCCAGTCAAAAGTAGCTGACTCAATTGCTTATGCACAGGCTCCAGTTCAGAAAACTAAACGTGGTGCAAACTGGCTATGGGCTTGGGCTCTAGGTATCCCAGCCTCTTCTGAGAAGAAAGATGCTGCAATGAAGTTCCTAGAGTGGTCTACATCTGCTGACTACATCAACCTAGTTGGTGAGACTAACGGTTGGGGCCGTGTTCCAACTGGTACTCGTGCATCGACTTACGCTAACGAGAAATTCCAGGCAGCTGCTAACTTCGCAAGCGCTGAGATGGATGCTATCAACAGCGCAAATCCATACGACTCTACCTTCGAGAAAACACCATACACAGGTGTTCAATTTGCTGCGATTCCTGAGTTCCAGGCTATCGGTACAGCGGCTGGTCAGCAGTTCGCTGCTGCTCTTGCAGGTGAGAAAAGTGTAGAAGAGGCGTTGGCTGCAGCACAGGCTTACGCTGACCGCGAAATGCGTAAAGCTCGCTACTACTAAGCAAGCTGTAATTTAGGGTTTCAGTATTCTTTTACCCTAAAAAGCCCCCAGCTAATCTTTAGCTGGGGGCACTTTTTCTGATCTATTTACGGTAATTTATTATGTCTTCGCAATCTCGAAGCAGTCGCTTAATGCCTCGGTTACTACTAAGTCCAGCTGTGATCACACTGTTGATCTGGATGGTCGTGCCACTGGCTTTGACGATCTATTTTTCGTCGATTTTCTATAACTTGATGCAACCAGATAGCACCGGTTTTGCTGGGTGGATGAACTACGAGTTCATGATCACCAACCCTGCATTCAGTGATGCCATTATCAATACCTTGGTTCTGCTTGCTTCGACAGTTGCTATTACTGTGATTGGTGGATTAGCGATAGCGCTTCTCATCAATGAAACATTCCCCGGGCGAGGTATTGTTCGTCTGCTACTTATTTCTCCGTTCTTTGTCATGCCAACCGTCAATGCACTTTTGTGGAAACACATGATGATGAACCCTATTTATGGTGTGTTGGCTCAAGTTTGGACATTTTTTGGGCTAACCCCGATCAACTGGCTTCAAGATCTGCCACTTTTTTCAGTCATCATAATGATCAGCTGGCAGTGGCTCCCTTTTGCCTGTTTGATTTTTATGACCTCACTGCAATCGATGGATCGCGAGCAGCTTGAAGCAGCTGAAATGGACGGTGCCAATTACTGGCAGAAATTCCGTTACATGTATCTACCTCACTTAGCTCGTCCGATCTCTGTTGTCATCATGATTGAAGTGATCTTCTTACTGTCTGTCTTTGCAGAGATCTTCACAACCACGAACGGTGGTCCAGGTACACAGAGTACCAACCTTGCTTACTTGATTTTCAATGAGGCTTTGCAGGCATTCGATATTGGTGTTGCATCAGCTGGCGCGGTCTTTGCCATCATCCTAGCGAATATCGTTGCGATCTTTTTGATCCGTATCATCGGCAAAAATCTGGAGAAGTAAGATGAGTACTAAAAAATCTAAATGGACTCCAGCCCTTATTGCTAGAACGGCAGCAGCTTGGGGTATTGCGTTGCTGCTCTTCTTTCCACTTATATTTATGGGCTTTACAGCGTTCAAAACAGAGCTGCAGGCTATCGCTGTTCCTAGTCTTTGGGCCTTTGAGCCGACACTGGAGAACTTCCATGTCGTTAACGAGCGCTCTGACTACGTCCAGTTTGCCTGGAACTCTGTGGTCACTTCGGTTGTTTCAACTGTCTTAGGTCTACTGATTGCTGCACCTGCTGCTTACAGTATGGCGTTTTCGCCTACCAAGGGCACTAATGGTCTGTTGTTGTGGATGCTATCAACTAAGTTTATGCCTGCAGTCGGTGCGTTGCTTCCGATCTATGTCATCTTCCAACAACTCGGTCTGTTAGATACCAAGACGGCTTTGGTCATCATCTTCACCATGATGAACCTGCCTATTATGGTTTGGATGCTCTACACCTACTTTAAAGATATTCCACACGAAATCTTAGAAGCTGCGCGTATGGACGGTGCTTCGGTTTGGCAGGAGTTTCGCCATGTGTTGCTTCCACTGGGTATTGGTGGTCTAGCCTCTACTGGCCTCTTATGTCTGGTACTGGCGTGGAATGAAGCATTTTGGGCGCTAAACCTCGGGGCAGCAGATGCTGGTACGTTGGCAACCATGATGGTCAGTTACTCAAGCCCTGAAGGCCTGTTTTGGGCGAAGCTCTCTGCAGCGTCCCTAATGGCTATTGCACCAATCGTTGTGATCGGTTGGTTCTCACAGAAACAGTTGGTTCAAGGCCTGACTTTCGGCGCCGTGAAGTAAGTATTTGGAGTTTTTACACATGTCATATTTAGAATTAAAAAACGTCGATAAGTACTACGGCGATGTACACGCGATCAAAGGGGTTAACCTTACCATCAACAAAGGCGAATTCATTGTATTCGTAGGTCCATCCGGTTGTGGTAAATCCACGCTGCTTCGCATGATTGCCGGTCTAGAAGAGATCAACGATGGCGATCTAGTGTTAGATGGCAATGAGATCACTCACCAGGCTCCATCTAAGCGTGATTTGGCGATGGTTTTCCAGTCATACGCTCTCTACCCACACATGACGGTTGAAGAGAATATGTCGTTCGCTCTGCGTATCAAAGGTGAAGAACAGTCGATTATTGATCAAAAGGTCGCTAAGGCTGCAGAGACGCTGAACCTAACGCCCTACTTGAAGCGCACTCCTAAGGAACTTTCAGGTGGTCAGCGTCAGCGTGTCGCGATCGGTCGTGCGATTGTTCGTTCGCCAAAAGTATTCCTGTTCGATGAGCCGCTATCAAACCTTGATGCTGCTCTTCGTGGTCAAACACGTGTAGAGATTGCAGAGCTACACCGTGATTTGAACGCGACTAGCATCTACGTAACACACGATCAGGTCGAAGCAATGACACTGGCTGATCGAGTGGTTGTCCTTCAGGGTGGTGTGATTGAGCAGGTCGGTACGCCGATGGAACTATACGAAGCACCTGCAAACAAGTTTGTTGCTCAATTTATTGGTCAGCCTCAGATGAACCTACTCTCTGCGAGTTACTTCAGCGGTATCTCTGCCGATGCGGTCGATGTGGGTGTGCGCCCAGAGCATTTCTCTATTGTGGATGCGGGACAAGGTGCTATTTCCGGTCAGGTTGAATTGATCGAAGCCCTGGGTAACGAAACACTGATTCATGTTTGCCTTGAAGGTAGTGGCGAGAAATTGATTGTTCGCCAGTATGAGCAGCCAAGCATCAAAGTTCGTGACTCTGTCTCAATCAATTACGACGCTTCTCACCTGCATCAATTTGATGCGAAGGGTGAGGCGATTCGCTGAGGTCTCGGTATGAGTAATACACAACCTAATATTAACCTGCATTTAGGCTTGGGCTCTTTTCATCGAGCCCACCAAGCGCTCTATTTGCAGTGGTTACATGATCTGGGTGATCAATCTTGGGTTCTAGCCGGGGGTAATATTCGTCCTGACATGGCCGATACGATTGCAGCCCTTCAAGCCTCGTCAGGTGCTTACACGCTTGAGACAGTGACGCCTCAGGGTGAGCGTGACTATAAGCGTATTGAGGCGATTAAACAGATCATTCCATTCGATGCTGAGCTCAATGGTCTGACAGAGGTCGCTGTGGATGAGAAGACAAAGATCATCTCATTTACCGTTACTGAAGCGGGATACTACCTAGACTCACAAGATCAGCTGGATCAAAGCTATGCAGACCTGGTCACTGACCTTAAAGGTGAGACAGTTGTTACGCTTTACGGCGCTTTGGCGCGTTTGTTAAAGGCTCGTTTAGCGGCGGGTGCAGGTCCTGTTACTCTAATGAACTGCGACAACCTTCGTTCGAATGGTGATCGCTTCATGAAAGGTTTCCTACAGTTTTTAGATCTGCGTAACGAGACAGAGCTAAAAGCTTGGGTCGAAAACAATACCTCAGCGCCCAATGCGATGGTGGATCGAATTACACCGCGCCCAACCGCTGATGTGGTAGAGCGTGTCAAAGCTGCGACGGGTATAGATGACAAATCTGCTCTGATGGGTGAGTCATTTATTCAATGGGTTATTGAAGATCACTTTATTGCAGGGCGTCCCGCTTGGGAAAAAGTCGGCGTAGAGATGGTTGAGGACGTAGGCCCCTACGAAGAGGCTAAAATACGCTGTCTAAACGCGACGCATAGCTGTATCGCTTGGGCGGGTACATTAGCCGGTATGGACTATATCCATGAAGGTACGCAGGATAAAGAGATCTGTCAGTTGGGTTATAATTATGTAACCGACAATGTCATTCCAGCGTTGCCAGACTGCCCGTTGGATTTGGCAAAATATCGTGATGTGGTGTTGGATAGATTCTCTAATCCGAACATTCAAGATACCAACGCACGAGTTGCCATGGACGGTTTTTCGAAGATCCCCGGTTTCATTCTGCCAACCATTCGAGATGGTTTAGAGCGTGGATTAGATCTAAAATCGGTCTCTATTCTTCCGGCTCTATTTTTAGCTTTCTTGATTCGTGAGCGTCGAGGGGATATCCCTTACACTTACGAAGATCAGCTAATGGATGCTGCAGTGGCTGACGCGATTGTTGGTGCAGAAGATCCGGTAAATGCTTTTGTTGCTGAGCGCCTGCTATTCAATGAGTTGGCAGGCAATGAGATTTTGTTGGCCGCAATGAGAAGCGCTTACCAACAGGTGAATGAATTTATTGAACGTCGGGAGGGGCGTTGATAATAAGCTGACGGAGTCAGCATCGAGGTGCATATGCAAACAAATGATTTGAAGGTCATTAGACCGCCAGAAAAAGAGAGTGATTTTCACCGTCATCCTGACCTCGGTTATGAGGAGCAGATTGATGAGGGCTTTATTCGCTTTTTGGAGCATGGTGCACCTCACCAGTTGATTCGTTGGCACTTTCATGAAGAGTATGAACTTCATTTGATCACCGAAACCAAGGGCAAAGTTTTTGTCGGTGATTACATTGGTCACTTCCAGCCGGGTCAGCTTGTCCTGACCGGGCCTCACCTGCCTCATAACTGGATCTCCACGGAATACCCTAACGGCCAAGATCATGTTGAAGTGCGTGACAAGGTATTGCAGTTCCGTCGCGAGCCTCTTGTGCGCAGTGCTGAATTGATTCCCGAAATGCGTTCTTTAATGAATTTCTTGGATCGTGCGGCTAACGGTGTCGAATTCTACGGTATCAGCGCTCAAGTTGAGGCGATGATGGATCGCATAAAAGTCAGCTCAGGTATGGATCGTCTGGCCAATTTCATTGAGTTAATGGCTGTTTTGGCTAAGCATGAAAACTACCGACTGCTCTCGTCTGTACAGTTGCAGAGTCGAGATGATCAACACCATCTCGATGAGATCAGTGAAATTGTTGGCTATGTCTCAGAGCACTACTCAACCAACTTCAACATGGCGGAAGTCGCTGAAAAGTTTGGTATGAGTGAGAGCCGATTCTCTCGCTATTTCCGTAAAGCTACAGGCAATACCTTTACTGACTTTGTCACGCGCATGCGTATCAACAAGGCCAGTCAGCTACTGCTCGATACGGATCAGTACATCTCTACTATCTGTTACAGCGTCGGCTTTAACAACGTCGCAAACTTTAACCGTAGGTTTATGGAAGTGCGCGGCATGACGCCGAGTGAATTCCGTAAAAACGGTAAGCTGCGTTACTGATCTATCCCTAAACAGACGCGCTGAGTTGTTATATTATTCGCGACTCAGTAATCAGGGTTTTTGTTATGCAAGCAGCTCAGGGCTTCCTCTACATCATTTCTGCACCCTCCGGTGCCGGTAAAACCAGTCTCGTTAAAGCACTGTTGGAGCGTGACGAGCGCATTCGTGTGTCGGTATCTCACACTACCCGTGCTGCTCGTCCTGGCGAGGAAGATGGTGTTGCCTACAACTTCGTTGATCTAACGGAATTTGATCGTCTGATCGAAGCGGGACAGTTTCTCGAGTACGCTGAAGTCTTCACCAATAAATACGGTACATCCAAAGGCTGGGTGGAGTCGCAACTGGCTCAGGGTATCGATGTGATTCTCGAGATCGACTGGCAGGGTGCTGAAATCGTTCGTCAAAAGATGCCCGAAGCGCGCTCTATATTCATTTTGCCCCCGAGTCGTGAGGAGCTTCTGCGTCGTTTGACCGGTCGCGGCACCGACAGCGACGAGGTGATTGCCGGTCGTATGGCGCAAGCTGAATCTGAGATGAGCCACTACGGCGACTTTGACTACTTGGTGATTAACGACCAATTCGACACTGCACTGGATCAATTGGCCGCAATATTTACCGCAAATCGTTTAGAAATGGTGGTTCAACAGCAGGCGCAGCAAAGTTTACTCGCTGAACTCTTGTAGAGAGCTGCCTAAACTCTGTACAATCGCCGGTTCGAATTTGTTACTACTCTTTAAAGAGGTTACTCATGGCACGTGTTACTGTAGAAGATTGCCTAGACAATCTTGATAACCGTTTTGAACTTGTAATGGTTGCGTCTAAACGTGCGCGTCAGATCGCTACTGGTGGTCAAGATCCTAAAGTTGAATGGGAAAATGACAAACCAACGGTTGTTGCTCTTCGTGAAATCGCTGAAGGTCATACAACTCGCGCTGTCCTTGACGAGCCAGTTCTAGACTAACTCTTCCAACTCTCTTCAAAGTGGGGCATCATCCTTATCATATTGTTTGTTAAGCGATAACTGATGCCCACTATAGACGCTCTATCTGAACGCCTTACCGAATATTTGGACTCCGATGAGATCCGAAAGGTAAGGCGTGCTTATTTTTACGCGGAACAGGCCCATGATGGTCAGCGTCGTAAAAGTGGTGAGCCCTACGTTACCCATCCCCTAGCCGTTGCCAGTGTTCTTGCTGAGATGCACATGGATCGCGACTGTCTAATAGCAGCCATGTTGCACGATGTCATCGAAGATACTGAGATCGATTTTGACGGTATCTCTGGCCAGTTTGGTGAAACCGTTGCACGAGTTGTTGATGGTGTCTCTAAACTGACGCATCTTGAGTTCGAGAGCAAAGCGGAAGCGCAGGCAGAAAACTTCCAGAAGATGGTCTTAGCGATGGCAGAAGATATTCGCGTCATCATCGTTAAGCTAGCGGATCGTCTTCACAATATGCGTAAGTTGGGTGCTATGCGCCCAGATAAACAGCGTCGTATCGCTAAAGAGACTCTGGATATCTACGCACCGATTGCAGCCCGTTTGGGTATGCGTGATGTTCAGGTAGAGCTAGAGGATTTAGCGTTTAAATCTTTCCACCCGATGCGTGCTAAGTACATTCGCCGTGCGGTGGTGCAAGCGCGGGGGCAGCGTAAAGATATTATCTCTGAGATTCAGGAGGCCATTAATCGCCGCTTGAAACAGGAGGAGTTAGTCGGTGAAGTGACCGGCCGTGAGAAACACCTCTACTCAATCTATCGCAAAATGAAGAGCGAAAATCGCAGTTTTGCCAGCATCATGGATGTGTTCGCTTTTCGTATTGTTACGACATCTGTTGATAACTGTTACCGAATTTTAGGCGCAGTACATAACCTGTTTAAACCCGTACCGGGGCGCTTCAAAGATTACATTGCTATCCCAAAAGCAAATGGCTACCAATCGCTGCATACCGATCTGTTTGGTGCACGCGATATTACTATTGAGGTACAGATCAGAACCCATGAGATGGATGCCGTCGCTGCGCAGGGTATTGCCGAACACAGCCACTACAAACAGAGTGGCGATGGCAGCAGTGCCGAAGGCTCTTACAACCGTGCGCGCAAATGGCTACAAGGCCTGCTTGAAATGCAGCAGGCTGCCGGTGACTCGATGGAGTTCATCGACAGCGTTAAGAAAGAGCTGTTCCCAGATGAGGTCTATGTCTTCACTCCGAAGGGACGCATTCTTGAGCTACCGAAAGGGGCAACCCCGGTCGACTTTGCTTATGCGGTTCATACCGACGTGGGTAACTCCTGTATCTCCTGTCGTGTTGATCGACATCTATCGCCGCTGTCAGAGCCGCTGAAAACCGGTCAGACCGTTGAGATCATCACAACCCCACGTGCCCAACCCAATATGGCTTGGCTCAACTTTGTTGTGACCGGTAAAGCAAGGACAGCGATTCGCCACTTCTTGAAGAACCAAAAACAGCATGAGTCGATCGAGTTGGGTCGTCGCCTGTTGAACCAGTACTTGGCTCAATATGAGATCAGTGATCAACAGCTTGATCAGAATAAGCTGGACAAGCTGTTACAAGATTTGAACTTCGAGACTCTCGATGATCTGTTAGAAGATATCGGATTGGGTAATCGAATGGCTTACGTCATCGCTCAGCGTCTACAACCGACGGATGGTGAATCTGACGAACCAGAATCACTTATTGGTACAGACGGTAAACCGATCTCGATTCGGGGTGCAGAAGGCATGGTCATGCACTTTGCTCGCTGTTGTTACCCCATTCCTGGCGACAATATTGTCGGTAATATCTCGGCAGGACGTGGCTTGGTGGTGCACCGCTCTGACTGTCGCAACCTCAACGGTAAGCGTGACGAGACCACCAATCGCAACATCTACATCGAGTGGGGCGAAACAGGTGAGGATGAGTACACCACCGTTTTAGAAGTTCAGGTTGAATCACAACGAGGCATCATCGCACAGCTGGCGATGGCGGTCTCTTCAGTAGGCGGGAACGTCAATCAGCTACTGTCAGGCGAGAAAGATGGTCAGATGAATGCCGTTACCATTGAACTGACAGTGACCAACCGTGTTCATCTGGCGCGGGTTATGAAAAAGCTGCGTGCTATTAAGCAAGTGACCCGAGTGAGTCGAATTTAGCCTAGGCGTGCTCTTGTTCAAGCTCTTCGAGCTGCTCTTGAGTTTCAAGCCACTCCAGCTCAACACCCTCTAATTCGCTTTTAGCTTCGGCCTGCTGGCTTAGTAGGGCCTTTAACTCATCTTTGCGTTGATCCGTATACAGATCCGTGTCGGCAAGCTGTGACTCTAGGGCTTCCAACGATTGATTGAGCTTCTCCATTTTCGCATCAAGCTTCTCAAGCGCTTTTCGCAAAGGGCGTAATTTAGAGCGTTTTTCAGCCTCGATGCGTTTCTGCTCTTTCCGATCGGCGGCGCTTTGTGAGTGGCCTTCCGATGCGATGACCGGTGAAGAGTCCTCTTGCCGTTGGGTCGCTAGCCATTTGTGGTAATCATCGAGGTCACCGTCAAACTCGGTCACTTTGCCCTCGGCGACCAGAAGAAACTGATCGACGGTGTTCGCCAGTAGATGGCGATCGTGGGACACCAAGATAATCGAGCCTTCAAAGTCCTGAAGGGCTAGAGTCAGTGCGTGACGAACTTCCAGATCCAGGTGGTTGGTGGGCTCATCGAGCAGCAGCAGATTGGGTTTGTGCCAAGCGATCAATGCTAATGCAAGGCGAGCCTTTTCACCGCCAGAGAAACGTCCAATCGGATCCAGTGCATCATCGCCACTGAAACCAAAAGAACCGGCAAACGAACGCAGTTGAGCTTCGGTTGCCTTAGGAGCAATACGCTGCAGATGCAACAGAACCGAGGCGTTCATATCCAGTGCTTCGAGCTGATGCTGTGCGAAGTAGCCAATCTTTAGATGCTCACCACAGGAGCGCTCGCCACTGATTAGAGGTAGATCTCCGACCAAGCTTTTGACTAGGGTCGATTTACCAGCGCCGTTTCTACCCAGTAGGCCAATTCGCTGACCGGGTACAAGACTAAGTGATACACCGTTAAGAATTTTACTCTGTTCGCTGTAACCCAGTTCCGTGTTGTAGAGATTCAGCAGGGGCGATGAGAGTTTGTCGGAACAGTCGAATCGAAAACTAAACGGTGAATCGATGTGTGCCGCGGAGATCATCTCCATGCGCTCTAGCTCTTTAATGCGGCTCTGCGCCTGTTTGGCTTTGCTCGCCTTGGCTTTAAATCGACGCACAAAGCTTTCGATGTGTGCTATTTGTGCCTGCTGCTTGTCGTAAGCGGCTTGTTGTTGCGCGAGTCGTTCAGCGCGCATGCGTTCAAAAGCGGAGTAGTTGCCTTTATACAGGGTGAGCTGTTGCTGATAGAGGTGTACGACTTGGTTAGCGGTTGCATCGACAAAGGCGCGGTCGTGCGAAATCAGAATCAGGGTGCCTGGGTATTGATTCAACCACTGCTCTAGCCAGATGGTGGCATCCAAATCTAAGTGGTTGGTCGGTTCATCCAGTAGTAGCAGTTCAGATCGGCACATCAATGCCTGAGCAAGGTTAAGACGAATGCGCCAACCACCCGAAAAACTCTGAACGGGTTTGCTAGCGTCATTAGGTGCAAAGCCTAAACCATTGAGTAGAGTGTGGGCGCGGGATTCGGCACGGTAGCCATCAATGGCATCCAGTTGTGCGTAAAGCTCACCTAACTCTGGGCTATGTTCCTGCTCGGCAATGGCCAGTTTGCTCTGCAGCTGGCGCAGCTCTTTATCACCATCGAGCACATAATCCAACGCGCAACGATCACTGCTGGAGACCTCTTGGGCCATATGCGCAATCTTGCCTGGAGCGGGTTTGTGTAGCTCCCCAGTGTCCTGAGATAACTCACCCAGAATTAGCTTAAATAGACTCGATTTACCGACGCCATTGGCACCAATAAGGGCGACCTTCCAACCAAAATGGATGTTTAGGTCGGCGTGGTCAATTAGGCGCTGGGCGCCACGTTGTAAACTGAGCTGTTCAAGTCGTATCATGGGCGGCAAGTCTATCACAGCAAGGGCCGTAATCCTCTCTGTTAGATTCCTTATATTTGGAGATATCGTGGTTCCTTCAGGATTAAAACTCGACAACCCTTTGTGGTCTTTCGCCCTAGAGATCTACCCGTCAGTCGCTAAGCCGATGCTATCGATTCAGTCGAAAGGTGGGCGAGTCAATTTAATGTTGGCCGCGCTCTGGTCGGCTTCTGAGCAGATCGAATGGCCTGATTCGGTTCCCGACGCTATTGAGGCGTGGCATCAAAAAATTTTGCCGATTCGGTCGCAGCGTATGTCGTTAAAACCTCAGCTTAATGACTACCCCGAACTTGAAGCCCTGTATCAGCATTTAAAAGGGGTGGAGCTGAACATGGAGCGCGTCGAGATAGCGATGCTTCATCAGTGGCTTGCGCCCAAGCCTAAAGCGATGAACCTGATAACAGCGCAATCTAATTTGGACAGAGTCTCAGCCGGCGTCAGTGATATTGATCAGGATAAGGATGCCGTTCTTCAACGCCTGAAACCGCAAACCTAATGGGTTTTAATCCTGCGGTGTATAGGTTTTAATGTTTCTTTCATCTCATTCAGAGACACTGGTCTCATTGATAACACGAATAAGGATTTTCCAATGAAAAAAGCGGTATTAGCGCTTGCTCTATCTTCTGCAATGCTAGCGACACCTTCTCAGGCGACTGAACTTACGACCGATGATCAAAAGTTGAGTTACGGCATGGGCTTGGTACTTGGTGAGCGTCTAATGGCTGATTTCGACTCTCTTGACTACGATCTACTGAGTCAGGGTGTTAAGGACATGTTCGAAGGCAACAAGCCGTTGATGACCATGCAGGAGCTGTCTGATGTGATGATGGCATTCCAAGCGAAAAAGCTAGAAGCTGAACAGGCGAAAGAGCAAGCACTAGCGGATGCTAACCTGAAAAATGGCCAAGACTTCATGGCAGAGAATGCTAAGCGTGAAGGTGTTGTCACTACTGATACGGGTCTTCAGGTAGAGATTTTGGAAGAGGGCGCAGGCCCTACACCAACAGCAGAAGATAACGTCAAAGTGCACTACAAAGGTATGCTGATCAATGGCCAAGAGTTCGATAGCTCTTACGGTCGTGGCGAACCAGTGACCTTCCCGCTGTCTGGCGTTATCAAAGGGTGGACTGAAGGTCTGCAGATGATTAAAGAGGGTGGTAAAGGACGTCTAGTGATCCCATCTGATCTGGCTTACGGCCCTGGCGGTGCTGGCGGTATGATCGGACCAAACGCGACGCTAGTGTTCGAAGTTGAACTGCTTGCGATCAATCCGGCTGAGTAAATTGCTCATATATAAAAGAGGCTGCCATTTGGGCAGCCTTTTTTGTTTCAGTGTCCCGCAAATTTAGCTAACGGCTTCGCGATGTGTCTCATGCAGCATGGCGATCATCTGATCCTCTAACTCAAATCGATCAGCCAAGGCTTCGCCCAGTTTAGAGACCTGTTCGCTGAAGTAGCGGATATCTTCAACGGTCGCTGCAGGCAGATCAGAGAAACGGTCGTTAAAATCGAGCGCAAGATCGGTTGAAATCTGAATCTTGGGAAGGAGTGCTTGAGCCTCTGCTAGTTGTGAATCGCTGAAGGCTTCTCCCTCTGCTACCAGCTGTTGGTAAACTTCAAAGTGTCCTGATGAGAGGTAGTCTACCAAGAGTTGGCAAAATTCACCCAGTCGCGCATCCAACTCTTCGCCCACTTGAGTATGGGGAATTTCCATTAGAATTCGAATTAACGCGGCACGTTCATCCAGCCAATGGTCAATAATGGTGCTGACACCGCCCCAGCGTTCACGAGCATCTTTGCAGTTCTCTAACATAACAAAACCTCCAACTGAGATTTCAGTCTATGCCGATCGATAGAGTGCTGGCAAGTGATAACTAAGTTCCACTTAGGAGGCTAGGTAGTGCTGAAGGAATTCATCAAAGGGTGCTTCATCTTGTGATTCAGCATCGCGCTGTTTGGCCAGTGACTGTTCAGCCTCTTCAGTTAGTCGATGTTTAACAGCTGGATCAAGCGGTTCGCGTGACAGGGTCTCGCGGTGCACCTGTCCCATTTTGAGCGTCCACTGTTGGAAGGTGAGTGAGCTCGATTTCAGCTCGCTAATAATTTTAGCTGAAGGAGTCAGCTGCGGATCAGCTACCAGTTCATACTGTTTCTGAACCGCTTGTTGATAGGCATTTCCGCCGTGGATCTGATCGAGTAATTCAGCGACCAGAGTCACCTGATCGAGGATGTCGCGAGCAAACTGCTCACGTGACACTTCGCCCTCAAGAGTCTCAAGCATCAGACCTGGGCGACGCCCTTCAGAGACAATCTTGTCTTTGTTGTGAGCTACCATAGCGCATTCAGTGCTAGTAAGTAGTTGCTCACCTGCAAATAAACAGGTTAACAGGAAGGCGTCCATAAAGAGGCTCTGCTGCAGATCGATACCAATCGGCAGCAGTGGGTTGATATCGGTGTTACGTACTTCGATGTACTGAACCCCTCGTTCCATCAGTGCGTGGACAGGTTTTTCACCGCTGAAGGCAACGCGTTTCGGACGAATGTCACTGTAGTACTCATTCTCAATCTGCAACACATTGGAGTTGAGCTGGCGATACTGGCCATCGACTTTAATACCAATCGCTTCATAGGGTTGGTGCGGTTGGTGTATCGCAGCCTGAAGAGAGTCTGAGTAGGTATCAAGATGGTTGAAGCAGACGTTCAGCCCCTCTTGGGCTCTGTTTGAATAGCCCAGATCACTCATACGCAGTGACGTTGCGTAGGGGAGGTAATAGGTATCATCGTCGAGAGGCTCTAGGTGGTGCTCTACAGAGTGCAAGAAATCTTTGCTGACAGCCGGTGATGCACCGAACAGGTAGAGCAGCAACCAGCTGTAACGACGGAAGTTACGAATCAGAGCAAAGTAACGATCGGAGGCGAAATCTTGGTCGCTAAGTTCCGAGTCGCACACCTGTTTCCACGCTGGCCAGAAGGCTTCCGAAATCGAGAAGTTGTAGTGAATGCCTGCGATGGTCTGCATCATCTTTCCGTAACGATGCTCAAGGCCCACACGATAGATGTACTTCAGTTGTCCAATGTTGGAGCTGCCGTATTCGGCAATGCGTATGTCATCTACCGATTTGATCGCACAGGGCATGCTGGCACACCAGAGCGATTCATGACCTAGTAAAGAGTAGGTGAATTGATGCAGTTCGGTCAGCTCTTTGAGTGAGTCGCGCACATCGGTGCTGACTCCGGTAATGAACTCCATCAGAGCTTCAGAGTAGTCGGTCGTGATCTGTCCATGGGTCAGCGTAGAACCCAGCGCGGCGGGGTGGTCTGTCTTGGCAATATGACCGGCACTGTCGATTCGAAGTGCCTCTTTCTCGATGCCGTGACCTAGCTCACGCAACAGATGTTGATGACCGCTTGCAACGAGGCGATCCAGATTCTCTTTAACTGCTTGTAACACCTTGAAGCTTCCTTACTCTTGGTTGGCGAAGTATATCAGAGAGCCTTCAGAAACCACGAGGATTGCAGACGATTTAATTTCATATTCAACATCGGGGTTGTGGGATGCCCTGCAAGGTGGAAAAATCGATATCTGTTTATTTAAAACGCCTATACAGGATAGTCGATGCCCGAGCGTTATACGCCCAAACAGTTCTTACCTTTCCGACCCGAAGTGATTTTAGGTGTGCTTACGCTGTTTGTCGTCTCTTTGATCTACTTGACCCTGTTTACCCGTCAACAGGCATTAGAGGAGCTGCATCAGCAGGCCTCCAGTGAGCTTGATCGTTACCGAGTGTCAGTGGAGCAGAGACTGGATCGTTTTCGTAGCTTGCCCGAACTGTTAGCCGATCATGAATTACTGGCTGATGCGGTCACTGGCGCCGAAGAGGAGCGTGTTGGGCAGGCGAATCTCTATCTGCAACGAGCCGTTGATCTGGTCAATGCATTGGATATCTATGTGATGGACAGTGCGGGCTACACCAGAGCCTCCAGCAACTGGTTTAAAGAGACCAGTTTTATTGGGCGGAACTTCTCATTTAGGCCCTATTTCACCGATGCCATGAAAGGGCAGTCGGGGCGCTATTTTGCTTTGGGCAGTACGACGAATAAACGGGGCTACTACTTCAGTCACCCGATGCACCGCAATGGTGAAATCATTGGGGTTGTCGTCGTTAAGATCGACTTGGATCAGATCGAAGAGCGCTGGAACAACCCGGCCACCGAAGTGATGGTGTCAGATGAGGATGGCGTTATCGTTATCAGTACCGAGCCAGATTGGATGTTTAAGACACTCAGCCCGCTGTCAGATGAGCAGATGAAGCGGATAGCCGAAAGTCTTCGATACGGTGATCAGCCGCTTAATTCTTTGAATATTGCTAAACGCAGTGTGGAGGATGAGCAGTTTGAGATCATTACTGTGCTGCACAATGAGAGTGACAACCCTGCAGCATCGGCCGAGCTCGACACACGACAGTATCTGCTGTTGGCGGACCAGATCTCTAACACTGGTCTGACCGTTCGCCATCTCGCCAATCTGCAAACGGTTGAAGATCGCGTATTGGTGGTGCAGTTGATTACCACGATACTGGGTGTGTTGATCGTTCTGGCCAGTCTTGTGGCCTTTCAGCGACGCCGCATTCGCATTGAGCGTCAGCGCTATACTGAGCGTGAAAGCCGAGTTCGAAAAGAGCAGGAAGCGCGCATTGAAGGCGTGATTAATAATACTCAGGTTGGCCTCTCTCTGATCGATACAGAAGGTAAGATTGAGTACTTTAATCCGGTGCTGGAGAGACTGCTGGGGTATCGCTTGGATCAGATCATCGGCAAGCCGTTTCATGAGCTACTGTCGCCGCAGGATCAGTTACTACTGAAGCGCTATATTGAGTTAGAGGTCGCAACCCGTGAACAGCATCTGAAGCTGGAGGTGGATTGCCTCAACGCTAATGGTAGCGTTATCCCGGTTGAACTGACCCTCAGTAACATGGAGCAGAGTGGCCGTTATCACCTGATTGTCACCTTGGTTGATATCACCGAACGTCGCGAGCATTTACAGGCCTTACAGCGTGCACAAAATGAGCTTGAACGTCGTGTTGCAGAGCGTACTCAGGACCTTCAGGCCGCCAACAAAAAGCTATTGTCCGAGATCGAAAATCACCAGTTAACTCAGAACGAGTTGGTACAGGCGGCTAAGTTGGCGACCATTGGTCAGATGTCAGCCGGTATAAACCACGAGTTGAATCAACCACTGACGGCAATTCGCAATTACGCCGATAACGCCTTGAAGTTTCAGACACTGAATAATGCAGAACGAGTCACGAGCAATCTGCAGCAGATTGCCAATCTGACGCAGCGAATGGCCAACATACTGCACCCCCTGAAAGAGTTCTCGCGTAAGCAAGATCCGCAACAGAGTAGTGTGTCGCTGCGTGATCTGCGCGATGGGGCTATGTCTATCCTTTACGGGCAGTTAGAGCGTCAAAATGTTGAGATCACCTGGCCCGATAACTCGGATCAAATTTGGTTGAAAGCGGATCTTCTGCGTATGGAGCAGGTGATGGTGAATCTGATCAACAACGCTGCTCAAGCGATGGAGCAGAGTGAAGATAAGCAGATTCAGGTTCGTACAGAGTTTCTCGGGGAGCAGATCGCCATCTCTGTATGCGATACCGGACCCGGTTTAAGTGATGAGGCGTTAGAGCAGATCTTTACACCATTTTTTACCACAAAAGAGCAGGGGCTTGGTTTGGGGCTTGGTCTCTCTATTTCGCAGCGGATTGTCGAGTCGCTTGGTGGTATGCTTAGCGCCCACAACTTACCCGAGGGTGGCGCCGAGTTTCGTATTCTTCTAAATAGGGCTCAACCACCCAGTGCACAAGCAACTAAGGAGTCCGAGTGACAGAGTCTAGAGCTGACGAGATTCAAGTATTACTGGTAGATGATGACGCCTACATCTTGGATTCGGCTGGGCAAACGCTGGAGCTTGAAGGTTACTCTGTGGTGACCTGTGATCGTGCTGAAAAGGCGTTGGGTATCATCAGTTCAGGTTGGTCGGGGATTGTCGTCACCGATATCAACATGCCGGGTATGACCGGTTTAGAGCTACAGGCTAAGATCAAAGCCATCGATTCTGATATTCCGGTCATCATTATTACCGGTCATGGCGACATCTCTATGGCGGTAACGGCGATCCGTGATGGCGCCTACGATTTCATTGAAAAACCCTTTGCCTCTGAGCTGCTGATTGATGTCGTACGTCGTGCGATCGAAAAGCGCTCGTTAACTCTCGAAAACCGAGCGCTTAAAGAGGAACTAGCCACTCACAACGCGGCAGGCCCTCGTTTAATTGGCGCCAGTCCGCGCATTCAACAGCTGCGTAATATTGTTCGAGCGGTTGCTGATACCCCTGCGGATATTTTGATTCACGGTGAGACCGGAGCGGGTAAAGATCTGCTAGCTCGCTATATCCATGAAAACAGCAGCCGTCGCGGGGCCAACTTTGTCGCCATTAACTGTGGGGCGGTTCCTGAAAACCTAATTGAGAGTGAACTCTTTGGCCATGAGGCGGGCGCCTTTACCGACGCCAAAAATCGTCGAATTGGTAAGTTAGAGCATGCTCAAGGTGGAACACTGTTCTTAGACGAGATCGAAAGCATGTCGATCTCTTTGCAGATTAAACTGCTGCGTGTGTTGGAAGAGCGTGTCATTGAGCGTTTAGGTTCGAACGACCCTATTTCACTGGACTTAAGAGTCATCGCCGCCTCTAAAGTGGACCTGCGTGAAGCGGCCGACCAGGGCGATTTCCGAGAGGATCTCTACTATCGACTCAATGTCGTTCGAGTCGATCTACCCGCCCTTAGGGAACGCCGCGAAGATATCCCTTTGCTGTTTAAACACTTTGCTCTGGTCGCCTCAGGTCAGTTTGGCCGTGAAGTCGAACCGCTAACACCGGAGCAGATTCAGCAACTTGTCGCCTATGATTGGCCAGGTAACGTGCGTGAGCTGCGCAATGTGGCGGAGCGTTTTGTGCTGCTCGGTGAGCTCAATTGTGGGGAAGCGGGCGAGTTGGAGAGTAATCAGAACACCACTATGAGCCTACCTGATCGCGTTGAATACTTTGAGAAAACGTTGATTCAAACCGAATTGGCTCGTCATGCCGGCTCAATCAAAGAGACGCTGGCCGCTTTGGGTCTACCTAGAAAAACCCTCTCTGACAAAATGCGTAAGTACGGTCTTGATAAAGCGGACTACAAATAACGCACCCGGTTGTCAGGACCTGACTATTCGTTATACTTGCCCGCTTGTTTGAATATAAGGCGACTCTCTATGTTGGGTTCAATTGCAGCTGTTTGGGGTATTGTTGGCGTTGTTGCTCTGTTGAGCAGTGCAATCTATCGCTTAGCCCCCATGGCTTTGGAACTTCCGTTTGCTGAATTGAGTTTTGGCCATTGGGTGGCACTGGCTTTCTCGTTGGTTTTTATGGGATTTGCAGAGGGATATCGAGGCTTCCAGCAAAACTTTTCACCTCGTGCAGCAGCGCGAGCTCGCTACCTTCGTCACCATGTGACGCCTGCGCGTTTGGTACTCGCACCGCTCTTTTGCATGGGGTTCTTCCATACCACTAAGAAGCGCAAAATCGTCAGCTATTCACTGACCACATTTATCATTGTGTTGATCATTGTGGTGCACTCTATCCCGCAACCTTGGCGCGGCATTGTCGATGCTGGTGTCGTACTGGGTCTGACCTGGGGAACTATTTCGTTGCTGGTATACGGAATGAAAGCGCTAACTAAAGAGGTGTTCGACGTCTCACCCGAGACCCCAGAACACCACTGATGTTTTTCGGTTAACCTAGGAAGAGCTGGTAGGCTGGGTTGGTGGTCTCTTCAAACCAGGTGTAGCCCAACTCGTCTAAATACTTACGCACTTCAGAACGCTCTTTCTTAGGCACTTCCATACCCACTAAAACGCGTCCATAGGCAGCGCCGTGGTTGCGGTAGTGGAACATTGAGATATTCCAACGCCCACCCAGAGTATTTAGGAACTTCATCAACGCGCCTGGACGCTCTGGAAATTCAAAGCGGAAGAGCGCTTCGTCACCACAGGCATCAGGCTTGTGACCGCCAACCATATAGCGAATATGACTTTTTGCCACCTCGTTATCGGTAAGGTCTGTCACTTCATCTAATGCGTCGTTAAGTTCGGCCAGTAACTCTTCGCGACCATCGTTGTTTTTTCGGATTTGAACACCGGCAAACACCACGGCCGCATCGCTGTCGCTATAGCGGTAGTTGAACTCAGTGATGTTGCGATTCCCCAGCGTTTTACAGAACTGCTTAAAGGCACCTGGTCGCTCTGGGATTTTGGCCGCTATTAATAACTCACGTTTTTCACCGATCTCTGAACGCTCAGCAACATGACGCAGACGATCAAAGTTTACGTTGGCCCCTGAGTTGATGGCGATTAGATTTTTGCCGGTGCACTGCTCGCGCTCGACATAGCGTTTGAGGCCGGCAACCGCTAGGGCACCTGCGGGTTCTGACACCGCACGGGTATCGTCAAAGATATCTTTAATGGCCGCACAGATCTCATCCACGCTGACGGTGATCACTTCATCGACATGATCTTTACAGATTTCCCAAGTGTGCTTACCGATCTGAGCTACGGCGACACCGTCCGCAAAGATGCCAACTTGTGGCAGTGTGGCACGACGACCCTTCTCCATAGCCAGTGCAAGACACGCGGACTCATCCGATTCAACGCCAATGATCTTGGTCTCGGGACGAAGGTATTTAACGTAAGCAGCAACACCGGCAATCAAGCCGCCACCGCCGACCGGTACAAAGATCGCCTCGATGGGGCCAGTATGCTGGCGCAACATCTCCATCGCAACGGTACCCTGTCCTGCAATGACATCGGGATCATCGTAGGGCGGGATGTAAGTTAAGCCTTTCTCTTGCTCCAGTTTTGCAGCATGCTGGCGCGCATCGTCAAAGGCATCACCGTGCAGAACCGCTTTTCCTCCCAAGCGACGCACGTTGGTGACTTTCACGTCTGGCGTGGTTTTGGGCATGACAATGGTCGCTTTGATACCAAGGTACTTAGCCGCATTTGCAACGCCTTGAGCGTGGTTACCGGCGGATGCAGTAATTACACCGCGCGCCTTCTCTTCATCGGTCAGCTGAGCCATACGGTTGTAGGCACCACGAATTTTGAACGAGTAGACAGGTTGTTCATCCTCACGTTTTAGTAGGACTTTGTTGCCTGTGCGCTCGGACAAACCGGGTGCGTCATCCAGTGCGGTTTCGACGGCTACGTCATAAACACGCGCTTCAAGAATTTTTCGTATGTATCGCTGCATAGTGATCAAGAGCTGTTTTGCTTAAGAAATATGGATGCAAATGGTATAGACTCACTGCTATTGCGTCTAGATAGCCAGGCAAATGGCTGCTAAAACACCCGAAAATTGACTGTTTAGAGATGGATTGATGACTCAAGACGAAATGAAACAGGCGGTCGCACAAGCGGCACTGGATTATGTATTGCCAAAATTAAAAGCGGATTCGGTGATTGGTATCGGAACCGGCTCTACGGCTAACTGCTTTATTGATGCATTGGCAGCACACAAAGGTGCATTTGAATCGGCCGTGGCCAGCTCGGAAGCTTCTGCCGAGCGTCTGCGCTCACATGGCATTGAAGTGGTTGATTTGAACTCAGTCTCAGGTATTGAGGTCTACGTCGATGGCGCCGATGAGTTCGATCCACACCTAAACCTAGTCAAAGGTGGCGGCGGTGCGTTGACTCGCGAGAAGATTGTCGCAGCAGCATCCAAAGAGTTTGTCTGTATTGTCGATCAGTCTAAGCAGGTTGATGTATTGGGCGCTTTCCCTCTGCCGGTAGAGGTGATTCCGATGGCTCGTTCTTACGTAGCTCGTGAGTTAGCGAAGCTGGGTGTGCAGCCTGAATACCGCCAGGGCTTTGTGACCGATAATGGCAACATCATCTTGGATGTTCACGATATGGAGATCCTCAATCCAAAAGGGCTAGAGCGAGAGTTGAACGACTTGGTGGGTGTTGTCACCAATGGTCTGTTTGCGCTGCGCCCTGCAGACCTTGTCCTGATGGCAACGCCAGAGGGTGTTGAGACACTGACTGTCTAAGTCGGAAAAGTACAGCCAAAAAAAGGAGCCATTAGGCTCCTTTTTTGTTGGTTGAGTGGCTTACCACTGAACAACCTGAGTCAATGCGATGCTGACTGGCATAGTGATCCAAGCAAGAGCAACTAGGTTGATTGCGATCCAGCCCCAGCCAGATTTGTCACGGAAGTTTTCGTCGTGTGCCATGGTTTTAAACCCTCAAATTTGTTGATGTAGATCAAAATTTGAGCGAATTCTACACATCTTTAATGAAAAATAACACTACTCCAATAGTGGAATTAGCCGTTGTTATTACCCATTGGATTTAAGAATGGCATAGCACTGCTCTATCTTAAGTGGAGCACGCAGCAGACTGGCTATCGCAATAAACGCGAAACTGGCCAGTATTGGCAGAGTGAGCCACAGCTCCCAGTGAGCAGAGAGCGGTATCTTCAACAAAAACTGATTCATGGCTGCCAAGGTGATCTCTGCACTGAACACAGCGAGTGAGCCACACACCAGACCCAAAAGACCAAACTCCAAGAGATCAAGCTGTTTGGTCTCAGTCGCTCTTGCCCCTAATGTTTGCAGCAGTGCCACCTCAGTTTTACGCTGTTCTAATGCTTGGAGCAGGGTGATAGTGACCAGAATAAGGCCAGTCGCCAGCGTCATAATCAACACAAAGGCCGAGCTTTCAGCGAGTCTTTCTAACCAGCCAGCGAGCTGTTTCATCAGTTGATCGATATCGATCAAGGTTAACGACGGGAATTCGCGAAGCAGTTCGTTCGCTTGTGCTTTGCGCTCCTCGGCCAGTTTAAAGCTGGTGATCCATGTGCCCGGATAAGATTGCAGTGCTGCTGGCGAGAAAATGACGTAGAAGTTGGGTTGGAAAGATTCCCACTTCACTTCACGCACACTGGTGATGACACCACTGACGGGTTGGCCACCGACGTCAAAGCCGAGCTTGTCACCCAGTTTAAGCCCTAGATCCTCCAGCATGTCCCGCTCGATTGAGATCTGGTGCTCGCTAGAGTCTGAATCCCACCACTCACCTTGGATGATCTGGTTATGCACCGGTGGTTGCTGGCGCCAGGTCAGGTTTAACTCACGGCGTAGAGAGTTATCCTTTAACTGCTCTTCGTTTAGCTGAGGTCTGATCGGTGCATCGTTAAGGTCCACTAATCGCCCGCGTATCATGGGATAGAGTTCGGTATCAATGTCGCGATCTGCCAAAAACTGATCGACCCCTGGCTTTTGCCACTCCTGGATATTGATTAAGAAGTAGTTCGGCACGTCTTCAGGGAATTGCGCTTGCCACTCTTTGACTAAGTCCTGACGAGCCACCCAGATAACGCTCAACAACATCAGTAACAGAACCATGACACCCGCTTGTAATCGGTGCCATTTACGTTGCTGGCGCAAACGCATGGTGAGCAAACGCCCAAGGGCAAGGCGGTTAGCTAAAAAACGCCCGAGGCTATGCAAAATCAGTTGGGCCAACCAACCGAACAGCAGGCCGCTGATACCCAGCATGATCAGTAAAACCGCAGCAGCGGCAGGCGCCGCCAAAAATAGCAGTAAGACAGCGCTTAGCAGTACCAGACTGATGAGGTAGAGCCCCCAGCTCGCTTTTTGAGTCGTGTTCGTCTGGTCGCTTCGTAGTAACTGTGCAACTGGGACCTTGGCCTGCTCCAGTGCGGGAGGCATGCCGAGTAGAAGTAGCATCGCATACCCCAACGCAGGGCCTATTATGTAGCTACTCCACTGCGCGTTAGGGAGCGCTTGTGGAAGCAGACCGGATAGCCAGATATCGGCTAGGCCAGCGAGAAGAGCGCCAGCCATCCCGCCAATCACTGCGATAACGGTTGCGGCTATGCCAAGTTGCCAAAAATAGAGCCTTACTAAGGCGTTGGGTGTTAACCCCATGCTTAAGAAGAGCGCGCTGCGACTCTGCTGGGCATGTCCGAAACGACGCAGTGCCAACAGAATGGTCAGTGATGCAAGCAGTAGGGTCGTCAGTGAACTCAAACGAACATAGGAGAGGCCGTTAGCGAGAGCGTTACCGGTGACCGGTTGATCATTGATCAGTGACAGTATCCGCTCGTGGTTCTCCAGCGTCGGTTTTAGTCGTGCTTCGAAGGTTTTAAGCTGATCATTGTCACCACTGATCAGTAGACGGAACTCGGCTCTAGAGCCAGGACCCAGTACCGCGCTCTTCTCAAGATCTTGCTGATTGACCAGAAGATGTGGGTTGAGTGTGTTGAAACCGCTGCCTCTATCGGGGGACTGCTTTAACCTGGCGGTAAGCACTAGATCGGCGTAACCGAACTGCAGAGTGTCGCCAATCGACAGGCCTAGTTGATCAATAATGCGCTCTTCAGCCCATGCGGTTCCCGGCTCAGGTACCGCTACTTGCATAGGTGGATCAGTAATCACCTCTCCCCTGAGCGGGTAGGGATCAGAGATTACTTTGGCTGAGCTTAGGATGAGGTTGTCACCAGCACCGACCATGGTGGGAAATTGAATCACTCGGGTGGTGGTTAGCCCCAGCTCTTCAGCTAGGTCCGTGCGTTGTTCATTAATGGGTCGACTGGATCGAACGACTAGATCGGCCCCTAGCACTGAGGCACTCTCTCTGAGGAGGCCACTCTCTAAACGATCACTGACGATCGATAAAAAGCTGGTCAGTGTCACAGCGAGTAGAGCCGCAAGGATTAATACTCGCCACTCAATGGTCCGCAGTTGGACCCACAGCTGACGCCTTGCAATACGGGGGATGGCAGAACTCATGATAGCTCCTCGATAGCCCCATTACTCAGTTGAATTCGACGCTGACAGCGTTTCGCTAGCTCAAGGTCGTGAGTGATCAATATCAGCGTTGTGCCCTGTTGTTCGTTCAATGAGAAGAGTTGTTCAACGATCTGTTGACCTGTCGCTTCATCGAGGTTGCCGGTAGGCTCATCGGCAAAGAGCAGGGCAGGGTTGCCTGCAAAAGCACGCGCTATCGCCACGCGTTGCTGTTCGCCACCGGACAGTTGTGAAGGGTAGTGATCAGTTCGATCACCCAGCCCGACGTTTTGTAGCCATTCTGACGCTGTCGACTCCGCGTTGGGTTGCTGGCGAATCTCAAGGGGTAGTGCGACGTTGTCCTGTGCTGTTAGCTCGGGCAGCAGGTGAAAGGATTGGAAAATAAAGGCAATTTTATCGGCTCTGAGTTTTGCTCGTTCTGCATCCGACAGTGACTCTAAAGGCTTGCCTTCAAATTCGACTGTCCCAGAGGTGGCCGTATCCAACCCCGCAAGCAGACTGAGTAGCGTCGATTTACCGGCGCCAGATTTACCGATGATCGCTATCGTCTCCCCGGCATTAATGGTTAGGTTGAGATTGACGAACAGATCCAGTGTTCCGCTTCCGGTCTTAAACTGTTTTCCCAGCTGTTTTGCTTCAAGTAGAACGGAGCGGCTAGTCATGGTGTCCTCTTAATGATCCAATAGTCTTCTAATACCCTTACGACTATTATTAATTTTGGGTTTGTTACGTCGCTTTTAAAGGTTCGAGGTCGTTTTGTTAAAGAATTTCATACTGCACTTATTCATCGCTTTTTGGTTAGCGCTGCCGGTTAAGGCAGCGGATATTATGGTGTTGGGAGATAGCCTCTCGGCCGGTTATGGATTAACCCCGGGTGAAGGTTGGGTAGAGTTGATGGAACAGCGTTTGGAAAGTTCCGGTCTGACGTTATTAAATGCCAGTGTCAGTGGTGAAACCACAGCCGGGGGGCTGGCGCGACTTCCCGATCTGTTAGAGCTACACGAACCTAAATGGGTCCTGCTTGAGTTAGGAGCCAATGACGGTTTACGCGGTACTCCTCTGAATATTATTCAAACCAATCTTGAAGCTTTGGCCAGTAAGATTACTGAGTCAGGTGCAAAGCTGATTGTGATTGGTATTCAGCTACCGCCCAACTATGGTCCACGATACACCCGCGCTTTTTTTAATCTATTCCCCCAGCTGGCTGAAACATTTGATGCACCACTCGTGCCATTCCTGTTAGAGGGCGTGGCGACCGATTGGGATCTGATGCAGTCAGATGGCCTACACCCTAAAGCGGTCGCTCAGCCGATCATTCTTGAGACCGTGATGAGTGTTGTGGGACCGGAAATAGGCGTGCAGTAGACAATAAAAAAGAGAGCCGAAGCTCTCTTTTCAATGACGGGCTACTGATTAAGCCGCTAGGTTTGCGTTTGCAAAGTCCCAGTTCACAAGTGACCAGTAACCGTTTAGGTAGTCTGGACGTACGTTGCGGTAATCGATGTAGTAAGCGTGTTCCCAAAGGTCTACAGTCAGGATCGCTGTTTGACCGTTAGTCATTGGCGTGCCTGCGTTGCTAGTGTTTACGATCTCTAAAGAACCGTCAGCGTTTTTAACCAACCAAGTCCATGAAGAACCGAAGTTGTTAACCGCTTTGTCGTTTAGCTCTTCTTTGAACTTGTCGAAAGAGCCCCACTGAGCGTTGATCGCGTCAGCAATAGCGCCTGTTGGCTCACCGCCACCGTTTGGTGATAGGCAGTTCCAGTAGAAGGTGTGGTTCCATACCTGTGCTGCGTTGTTGAATACGCCGCCAGCTGGTGCCGTTTTGATGATCTCTTCTAGAGATTTACCTTCAAACTCAGTACCTGGTACTAGGCCGTTTAGCTTAACCACGTAAGTGTTGTGGTGTTTGCCGTGGTGGAATTCTAGAGTTTCAGCAGAGATGTGTGGTTCTAGTGCATCTTTTGCGTATGGCAGTGCTGGAAGTTCAAAGCTCATTTTATGCTCCAATCATTTCAGTTAGTCAGGGCATAAAAACCCTGGCGGTAAGTTAGTGGATGCGATCATATCACCTTTCGCCCGACTATTAATGGCACAAAAAGTAATGTCTTTAGATCACTCGGTTGTTTCGTATCTGCAACTAAAGATAGCTGAAATTATGTTCACCTCTGATTACAATGCGGCCATCTTGATCATTTACAAGGCTTAAAGCATGTCAAAGGTTCTGTTGTGGATCGCTGTTGTTATGGGCGCCATCTACATTGTTCGTGTTAACTACTTTGGATCCAAAACCTACGAACCGTTTATGAACGGTTGTCTGGTGTCAGGTGCCTCTGAAGCGCGCTGCAGCTGTCTAACCGATTATGTCCACGAGCGCTTTGACGACTTGGAAGTCGGTCGCATTCTGCGTAGTGATCGGTCTGATGCTGGTTTTTCTGAGCGCGTGGATCGCGTTATTGCAGCTGGTACGTTGGCCTGTAAGTCTGCGGATCAGTAACTACTGCTCGGCAAGCCATTGCTTGACCAGAAACAGTGCGGCAATGGCTCGCCCTTCATGAAAATCACTCTGCATCGCCAGTGTCTCGATATCCGCCAGTGGGTATTTCACAACTTCCAGAGGCTCTGGCTCATCCCCCTCTAAGCGACTCTCATAAAGATCTTGTGCCACAACCAGCGTCAGTGAGTTGCCCATGTAGTTGGGCACCGCGCTCATATTCCGGATAACCTGAAGTTGATTGGCAGCAAAACCCGCCTCCTCTTGAAGCTCACGATTGGCTGCCTGTAGTGCATCTTCGCCAGGATCGATCACCCCTTTGGGTAGTGTTAAGACATAATCATCAAAGCCGGTCGCATACTCTCGAATCAGAACGATGTTCTGTTGGGCATCGATGGCAAGCACCATGACGGCGCCTCGGCCCTTGGATGCCAGGCGTTCAAATCGACGCTCCTCACCATTGCTGAAGCGAAGGTCGACCTGCTCGACATGAAACAGCGCACTCTTCTCTGGCTTAGTGACCTTCAAAATTTCCGGTTTGATCGGCATACTGGTATCCAAATAACGTTTCCTAGAGTGTTCCCCGATTATGCTTCAATGGCAAGAGATAGACACCGTCTTCTTAGATATGGACGGCACCCTGTTGGATCTTCACTTCGATTCACACTTCTGGCTTGAGTTTCTGCCTGCTCGTTACGCAGAGATTCACCAAATCGATGTTGAAGAGGCTAAGAAATATATCCTGTCGAACATTATGGAAGAGCAGGGGACATTAAACTGGTACTGCTTTGACTACTGGAGTGAGCGCTTTCAGCTACCGATTGCTGAGCTAAAACACGAGGTGGCCGATAGGATTGGCTACCGCCACTCTGTGCCCGAGTTTCTAGCTTGGCTTAAACAGAGTGGTCGACGTGTGCTGATTGTCACCAATTCGCATCGGGCAGGGGTTGATTTAAAGTTCTCTCGTACCAATTTAGCGGATGAGGTGCAGGGTGTGATCAGTTCACACGACTATGGCTATCCGAAAGAGTCGCAAGCCTTTTGGGAGGCTCTGATGAAGCATGAACCCTTCGACCCTGAACGTACATTGATGGTGGATGACAGTCTACCGGTTCTACAATCCGCACATGATTTCGGCATCAAGCATCTGCTAACGATTGATCAGCCTGATCTGCAGATGCCCCCACGCGACATGAGTGATTGTGACTTTATGTCGATCAATGATTTTAATGAGGTAATGGTAAACGAATGAGTAGCGGTATCCGTCTAGATAAGTGGCTTTGGGCTGCCCGGTTCTACAAGACCCGAGGCATTGCCAAAGAGATGATTGAAGGCGGTAAGGTGCACTACAACGGGCAAAGAGCAAAGTGCAGTAAAGCGGTTGAGATTGGTGCCAAGCTTAAGATTCGTCAGGGCTACGACGAGAAAGAGATCGAGATCGTTGCACTCTCTGATCAACGTCGTGGCGCGCCAGAAGCTCAAAAACTCTACGTTGAGACTCAAGCCAGTATCAATAAGCGCGAAGAGAACGCTGCGATGCGTAAGCAGTTGGGCTCAGGGCCTGATGCACGACCGGATAAAAAGAGCCGTCGTGAGTTGTTGCGGGTTAAAGGTTATTTACGAGATTGATAGCTGAAACCTGCACCAATTCCGCGTAAAATCGCGCCCCAATTGTTAAATTATTATAGGTCTTCTGATGAGCACACCTGATCAAATTCAACGCGTCCTGTTTGATAATGCCGACGTGCGAGGCGTTGTTGTCGGTCTTGAAGAGAGTTTCCAGCAAGCGATTGCTTATGGTGACTACCCGGATGAGATTCGCCACCTGTTGGGCGAGATGTTGGCGGCGGTTGTGCTACTCAGTTCAAACTTGAAGATCGAAGGTCGTTTGTCACTTCAAGCACAGGGCGACAGTGGACTGCGTCTGCTTCTTGCTGAGTGCAACGATAAAGGCCAGGTCCGTGCGATTGCTCGTTTTGACGAAGAGACTCTAAAGCACGGCGAGCGTTTCGATCACTCCTTTGTTAATGGTCGCATGGCGCTGACCATGGAGCCTGAACAGGGTCAGCGTTACCAAGGCATTGTACCGCTTGAAGGGGCGAGCGTTGCCGAGTGTATCGAAGGCTATTTCCGCCAATCAGAGCAGCTACCCACGCAACTGATTCTGACCACCGATGGTCAGCGTGCCGCTGGCATGATGCTGCAAGTGTTACCGGCTGCTGGCAATGGTGATGAGGATTGGAATCACATCTCTACTCTGGCGCAAACCCTGCAAAACGATGAGCTACTCGAGTTGGATAACGAGACACTGTTGTATCGTCTATTCCACCAAGAGAGCGCACGTATCACAGATCCTGAGCCGTTAAGCTTCTCGTGTGACTGTTCACGTCAACGCAGTGCAGCCGCTCTGCAAACGATGACCGAAGAGGAGCTTCTGAGCCTTGCTGAAGAGCATAACGGTGTCGTATCAACAACTTGTCATTTCTGTAATCGCAGCTATGATTTTGATGCGCAAGACATTAAAGCACTGTTCCACAACGATGGGGC
Source organism: Marinobacterium sp. xm-m-383 (assembly GCF_013283255.1). NCBI lineage: Bacteria > Pseudomonadati > Pseudomonadota > Gammaproteobacteria > Oceanospirillales > Oceanospirillaceae > Marinobacterium > Marinobacterium sp. xm-m-383. Next base: position 323,266 of record NZ_WBYT01000002.1, read on the forward strand.
ATTGAACGAGAGTGACTCGTTACACTAAAGGTTATCGATCTGGGGGTTTGTTAGAGCCCCCGGCTATGAGATAATCGCGCACCTACAAAAAGAGTTGGCCACGACCTTTCAAACCAACCACCAATAATATTATTTAAATTATTTTCCGCGTTCCGCCCTCTTTGAGGACGGTAACTTTTAGGTACAAATGGGTTAAAGCCCAAGGGATCAGTTGATGACTAAAGAGTCAATCGCAGAGAATCACCTTAACCTGACGCCTGCCGCGTTGGTTGAGGCTGCTATCGCACGCAATGAAGGCGTACTAGCAAACACAGGTGCACTTGTCGTTACTACCGGTAAGCGTACAGGTCGTTCACCAATGGATCGTTTCATCGTCCAAGAGCCAAGCACATCCGATGCCATCTCTTGGGGGCCAATCAACCGTCCATTCGACGCAGACAAGTTTGATGCATTATGGGCGCGTGTTGAAGCGTACATTTCTGAGCAAGAGTCTTTCACTTCTGAAGTGCATGTCGGTTCTGATCCAAGTCACTACCTTGCAGTGCGTATGACCACTGAAACTGCATGGCAAAATCTTTTTGGTCAAAATCTCTTCATCCGTCCAAGCGACTACAACCCTAAGGGTAAAGAAGAGTGGCAAATTCTTAACGCTGCTGGTTTCGAGTGTGAGCCAGAGCGTGATGGCACCAACTCTGATGGCTGTGTCATTCTGAACTTCGCACAACGTAAAGTGTTGATCGCCGGTATGCGTTACGCGGGAGAAATGAAGAAAGCGATGTTCTCTGTACAGAACTTCCTTCTACCTGAAAAAGACGTGCTACCAATGCACTGTTCAGCGAACATTGGTGAAGATGGCTCAACGACGCTCTTCTTCGGTCTTTCAGGTACTGGTAAAACAACCCTTTCTGCAGACCCAAGCCGTTACCTAATCGGTGATGATGAGCACGGTTGGGCGAAAGGCGGTGTCTTCAACCTAGAAGGCGGTTGTTACGCTAAGACAATCAACCTTAGCCAGAAAAACGAACCGATCATCTGGGATGCAATCCGTTTTGGTGCAATCGTCGAGAACGTTGTTCTAGACGAGTGTCGTGAAGCGGATTACAACGATGTCAGCCTGACAGAGAACGGTCGTTGTGCCTACCCGTTGAGCCATGTTGAGAAGCGTTCGGCGACTAATATGGGTGACGAGCCAGATAACATCGTATTCCTAACCTGTGACCTAACCGGCGTACTGCCTCCTGTCTCTATCCTGAGCAAAGAGGCAGCGGCGTACCACTTCCTATCTGGCTACACAGCGTTGGTTGGCTCTACAGAGATGGGTTCAGGCGGCGGCATCAAGTCGACCTTCTCAACCTGTTTTGGTGCACCATTCTTCCCGCGTCCACCAAGCGAGTACGCAGAACTACTGATCAAGCGTATCGAAGAGTACGGCTCTAAAGTTTACCTAGTGAATACCGGTTGGACCGGCGGTAGCTACGGTACAGGTGAGCGTTTCAGCATCCCAACGACTCGCGGCATTATCTCAGCGATCCAACACGGACACCTTAAAGATGTGGAAACTAAGCACATCCCTGGTCTAAACCTAGAAGTGCCTGTGACCGTTCAGGGTGTTGATGACAACCTACTTGTGCCACGTGATACTTGGGCAAACGGCGCCGATTATGATGCTGCTTGTGCCGATCTGACCGCACAGTTCGTTAACAACTTCGAAAAATTTGAAGGTGTTGATGAGAAGATCATTGCTGCAGGCCCTCAAATTTAAGAGGCTGCAAGCAGTATAGAGAGGCGACCTAAGGTCGCCTTTTTTATTGCTGTGAAAACTAATTTCGAACTTAAACCTTGGGTACTCCATGTAAGAAACACCTGGCTTTGGCGGTGTAAGTTAATCTGTGATTCAATAGAAAAAAATATCAAGGGTTTAAAGGAGGGTCTGAACGATGTTAGATGAGGACTTAATCGCAGACTGGCTCGGACCTGTATACCAAATACTTCGTTGGCTTGGTTTTTCTGAAGCTTGGCACTTTGGTGGGTTGTTCATCTTCTTCGCTGTAGGCTTCATTGTTTCCATAAAATTCACGTCCAAAAAACCAGCCATAACTTTGAACCAATCTGAAATCGATGCGGTTCGCGAGGCAAAAAATAAGAAGGGGTTGTCAGGAATACTTGCAGCTTTCAAAGCAGGTGAACAAGTGGGCAGCAGAAACAAAAAAAATAAATGAGACTGATATCCACTCAGGACAGAGGGGCTCTTCTATGAACAATCAAATAGCAGCTGTGTTGAGCGTGTTAATGCTAGCGGTTCCAGTTCAAGCCGAAGAAAACCCAACGCGTGACGATTTCTCCGATGTATTAAAACAACCAATGCCTGACTATCTCACAGACGTGATCGACAAACCGGACTATCGGATGAAATGGAACGGTCTGTTTGAAGGCGAGGTTGGTGTAGATCAGTGGTTGGCTGAATACCTGGACAACGGTGCCGTGGAGCATCCAGTTGAGTACGTAGAGGAGGGCGGTTTCGTTTTTGAAATTTATAGTCTGTGTGAGCCTCACAACTGTTGGGGTAGCAAATTTACGTTTGTCGTCTCCAAAACATGCCCTCTAGTTCATGGGGTGATGACTAGTTTCGACGAAGTGACTCGCCAATTCGGCGTAAAGCTGAAGTTCTATGATGGGGACAAGCCAATTTATGTTCTGCCTCAGTTTGCAGACCTTTGCAGAGCTGAGCTCAAATAACTCTCGTTATCAACTATAGCCAAAAGGTTATCAGACCGATAAACAGATCTAATTTCATATTACTGAGGCTTGGGGGTAAATTTTAACTATCTAACAAACAGGAGAAACGCGATGAGTGGTTTCAATGAAAGACTTGATCATATATTGCCTACCATACCGTATTACTGATCAGATTCATGATGAGTACGGTTAGGAAGAATATGGCAGCACAACATTTCGTCACCCAGCAACCCCTATCGATAGGCCCCGTGACTGAGACCTATGAACGAATGGTGGATGCGGGGGAGGTGCAACGAGATGAGGCACAAGTCACACTAGCCGCAAAACTCGATGCTCTGCATGATTCGCTTGCCTTGCTACCGCCAGTCCCTGTGGGTTCTGATAAATCGATAGCGAGCAGTACTACTAGCAACAGCCCGCTTCCACTTGGACGATCTTTGGTCTCCGCTCAGTTCTCTCTTCGAAAGAAACTCAATTTGTGGTCTTTTAGTCCACCACCGCGCGGTATCTATATTCATGGTCCGGTCGGAGTCGGCAAGAGCTTTCTAATGGACCTCTTTTACGCGTCGGTTAAGGCTTCTATTACCAAGCGCCGCGTCCACTTTCATGAATTCATGCTAGACGTGCACCATCGCCTATTTGTCTTCAAACAGAAGCACCCACTAGATGATGTGATGCCTGTTGTTGCACAACAATTGGCACAGGAAGCTCAACTCCTCTGTTTTGATGAATTTCAAGTAACCGATGTTGCCGATGCCATGATTTTGAAGCGACTGTTTTCATTATTATTGGATAGGAATGTCGTAGTGGTCGCCACCTCAAACCGCTCCCCGGATACATTGTATGAGGGAGGCATTAACCGATCCCTCTTTTTGCCATTCATAGACATGTTAAAAGACAGGTTCGACATTATCTCCATGGAGGATTCCGCCAGAGATTATCGACTCGAAACTCGAGCAGATGGTCATTCCTATTTTTGGTCAAACAAGGATGTACATGGCAATAACAACATTCAGTCGCAGCTTAAAGATATATTTGGTGGCACTGTATCGGGAACTGAGGACGAGGTCATTGACGTACGCTTCGGCCGCACCGTCCAGGTCAAACGACATAATGACCGGTGCGCCTGGTTTGATTTTTCCGAGTTGTGTCACCAGCCGCTTGGCGCGTCCGATTATATTTCCCTTTGCGACCGATTTCCGGTCCTCATCATCGACGGTGTTCCGCAATTAGACGTCAATCACCTTGACGAAGGGCGACGATTTTTGACCCTCATTGACCTGTGTTATGAATCTCGCACCCGCTTGGTGCTGGCAGCCAACGTCCCACTCGATGAACTGTTTGTCGATTTCTCAGCGCAAATTGAACGCAGCGATGGCAATGAAGAGTTGTTTGTTAGTGAAAAAGGGGGCAACTCAAGCTCCTTTGCGACGACCATGATTCGTTCCAAAGAGGGTGAAGATATGGAGTGGTCGGCAACGGGTCTAAATGGCGCGTCACTGGCAAAATTATCGGCCGCCAATGATCTAGCCTTCTCTTTTCGACGAGCCGCGTCTCGGTTGGTCGAAATGAGTGGTAAGGATTGGGGGCGGTAAAAACTTCAACGACTCAAAGCCGCCTCTCAGTTTTTAATATTACTCCTGCTTTCTCATGAAGAATCGATAGAAGGTTTGATCTGATATCAGAGGTAGTAGCCGCGTTAGTAGGGCAATGATAATCAGTGCAAAAGCCAATCTAGCCCAGAGTATGCCGTGCAGTTCTGCACCGGTTAGTGCGATCAGTAGGGTATCTTCAATCAGGCTGTGACACAGGCCAAGAAGGGCAAAAGAGGCAAAAATATCGCGTCCACTGATGGTGCCTCGCTCTGCTTCACGAATCAGTAATCCGCCACCATAGGCTAATCCCAGTGTCATCCCTATTAAGCTCATCGGTAGGGCTTCTCGTTTAATACCAATCAGTTTGAGAATCGGTCTAAGTAGATATTCGATGGCGCGCTCTAAACCCGTCACTTTGGCAATTCTTAGAACGGCTACCAAACCAAAAATGACGACAACGGTCCAAAATAGCATCTCGAGTTGTGCACTTAGCCACGCGGTCCAACTGTTGTCACCAATCTCTGGGGCAAAATCGAAGCTAACCAGCTGCTGCATGCTGGGCATATCTTGGTAGACCCAGTGCATACAGATCGCAAGCCCGAGTGCGCCGCCGATGCGAATTAGAATCATCGGCAATAATCGGCAACCCCCTCGATAGGTGATGGCGATCTCAACAATCAAGTTGTGCGCACCCAGCATCAGGATGCCCATCAACGTAATCTGCTCAAGTGTCCAGGCTTGTGAGTAGGTGAATAGGACAATTAAGCCTGCGTAGATGTTGGTGAGCAGCGTGGTGGCCCATACAATGCCGGCAATGGCTGGTAGACCTAGCCACTCCATAGGTGCACTGAGTGTGTCGGCTAAGAAGTCGGCTGCACCGATTAGCTCCAATAGGCGTACAATGACGATGGCTGGGATGAGTATTTTGAACAGGGTCAGGGTAACGCGAACACTGTCCTCTGTGACTTCACGCAGGTGTTTCATTAGTGGATTCATCACAGTTCTCGACATCATTCCCATTATTGGTGAGCAGATGCTATTATTGCGCAAGTTATTTTGCAATTTAAGGTTGATGTCTTGTTAAGACAAGTCTTGCAACCGCTTCGCGTAAAACGCATTGGAGATAAGAACAGATGAGCGAAAACATCCTAAACGTAACTGACGCAAGTTTCGAAGAGGACGTCCTAAAGGCTGAAGGTCCAGTACTGGTTGATTACTGGGCAGAGTGGTGTGGCCCTTGTAAGATGATTGCACCGGTCCTAGAAGAAGTTGCGACTGAGTACGCGGGTCGTTTGAAAGTGTGTAAGTTGAACATCGACGAAAACGCTGAAACCGCTCCTAAGTTTGGTATTCGTGGTATTCCAACACTGATGATCTTCAAAGGCGGCAACGTTGAAGCAACCAAAGTTGGCGCACTGTCTAAGTCGCAGCTAACGGCGTTTGTTGACGCAAACATCTAAATATTAGGTAAAAGGCGGGATATCCCGCCTTTTCTTTGTCTATTGGCTAGACAGCACCACCAACTGGTTATATATTAACTCCGTTGGTTGATTTCTGACCAACCCAAATAATCTTCTTCTAATTTCAATCATTCCTGTCTCGCGGCTCTCGTCGTGCACGACACTATTCATAACGAAAAAATGAACCTTACCGAACTCAAACTAAAAAGCATGCCTGAACTGCTCGATATCGCAGCAGAAATGGGCCTAGATAACCTTGCTCGTTCTCGTAAACAAGATGTCATCTTCTCGATCCTTAAGAAGCACGCCCGCAGTGGTGAAGATATTTACGGTGACGGTGTTCTTGAAATCCTACAGGATGGCTTCGGCTTCCTTCGTTCAGCGGACTCCTCTTACCTAGCTGGACCTGATGATATTTATGTATCGCCAAGCCAGATTCGTCGTTTCAATCTGCGCACGGGTGACACCATTGCCGGAAAGATCCGCCCACCGAAAGACAGTGAGCGTTACTTCGCACTGCTTAAAGTGGCTGAGATCAACTACGACAAGCCTGAAAATGCCAAGAACAAAATTCTGTTTGAGAACCTTACGCCACTCTTCGCTCAAAAGCGTCTGCGTATGGAGATCGGTAACGGTAGTACAGAAGATATTACCGCTCGTGTCTTAGACCTAGTGACTCCGGTTGGTAAAGGTCAGCGTGCATTGGTGGTTTCTCCACCTAAAGCCGGTAAGACACTGATGCTACAGAACATTGCTAATAGCATCACACGTAACAACCCAGAGTGTTACCTGATTGTTCTTCTGATTGATGAACGTCCGGAAGAGGTAACCGACATGCAGCGTACGGTGCGTGGTGAAGTGGTAGCTTCAACGTTTGATGAGCCGCCATCACGCCACGTACAAGTGGCTGAAATGGTGCTAGAGAAAGCGAAGCGTCTAACCGAGCACAAGAAAGACGTTGTCATTCTACTTGATTCGATTACCCGTCTAGCCCGTGCCTACAACACGGTTGTGCCTTCTTCGGGTAAAGTACTGACCGGTGGTGTCGATGCGCATGCACTTGAGCGTCCTAAGCGTTTCTTTGGTGCGGCACGTAACATCGAAGAGGGTGGTAGCTTGACGATCATTGCTACGGCTCTGGTTGATACGGGCTCTAAGATGGATGAAGTCATCTTTGAGGAGTTCAAAGGTACTGGTAACGCCGAAGTTCACCTGGATCGTCGCGTTGCTGAGAAGCGTGTCTTCCCTGCGATCAACATTCGTCGTTCAGGTACGCGTCGTGAAGATCTTCTTACAACAGAAGAAGAGCTCCAACGTATGTGGATTCTGCGTAAGCTGTTGGATCCAATGGAAGATGCGGCCGCAACTGAATTTGTCATCGATAAACTGAAGGACTTCAAGACCAACGAAGAGTTCTTCCTTTCGATGAAGCGTAAGTAATCAATCTGAGCGTTTATTTGGCTTAGTATTGAAACAGGGCGAGCATTTACCACTCGCCCTTTTTTGTTTTTGCCGAGGATTGTATGGCGACACCTAAGTACAGAGATCTGCGTGATTTTATTAGCCAGCTGGAAGCTCGTGGTGAGCTTAAGCGAATAACGCATCCTGTCGACCCCAATTTAGAGATGACAGAAATCTGTGACCGCACGTTAAAAGCCGGTGGTCCAGCACTGCTGTTTGAAAACCCGGTTGGTTATGACATGCCGGTATTAGGCAACCTGTTTGGTACACCTGATCGCGTTGCACTGGGCATGGGGGAAGAGTCCGTTTCGGCACTGCGCGATGTCGGTAAATTGCTGGCGCAACTTAAAGAGCCTGAACCACCCAAGGGCTTTAAAGATGCACTGGACAAAATACCGCTCTACAAACAAGTGCTGAATATGGGGCCTAAGGTAGTCAAAAAGGCGCCCTGTCAGGAAGTGGTACTTGAGGGTGATGCTGTCGATTTGGATCTGATTCCGATTCAAACCTGCTGGCCAGGTGATGCTGGTCCTTTGGTGACCTGGCCATTGGTCATTACTCGCGGCCCAAACAAAAAGCGTCAAAACCTAGGTATCTACCGTCAGCAGAAAATTGCTAAGAACAAACTGATCATGCGCTGGCTGTCGCATCGCGGTGGTGCGTTGGATTTTCTTGAGTGGAAGCAACAGCATCCAGGCGAGCCGTTCCCGGTTGCGGTGGCTTTGGGTGCGGATCCGGCGACCATTCTGGGCGCTGTGACACCGGTTCCCGATACTCTGTCCGAGTACGCTTTTGCTGGACTGTTACGGGGTGGGAAAACGGAAGTGACGTCCTGTATTGGTAGCGACCTGCAAGTGCCTGCTAGTGCAGAAATCGTATTAGAGGGTTACATCTACCCTGACGAAATGGCGGACGAAGGTCCGTTTGGTGACCACACCGGCTACTACAACGAGGTCGACAGTTTTCCCGTCTTTACGGTGGAACGCATCACGAAACGTGCTGATGCGATCTATCACAGTACTTACACGGGCCGTCCACCGGATGAACCGGCTGTTCTGGGCGTTGCATTGAACGAGGTGTTTGTACCGATTCTGCAGAAGCAGTTCCCAGAAATTGTCGATTTTTACTTGCCACCAGAAGGATGCTCTTACCGCATGGCGGTCGTCAGTATGAAGAAGCAGTACCCGGGTCATGCTAAGCGTGTGATGCTGGGTGTATGGTCCTTCTTGCGTCAATTCATGTACACCAAATTTGTTGTCGTTGTGGATGAAGACGTGAACACTCGTGACTGGCAGGATGTCATCTGGGCCATTACTACGCGTATGGATCCGGCTCGGGATACGGTGATGATTGAGAATACCCCGATCGACTATTTGGACTTTGCATCCCCTGTGTCTGGGTTGGGTTCCAAAATGGGATTGGATGCGACCAATAAGTGGCAGGGCGAAACGGATCGTGAATGGGGAGAGCCCATTACCATGGATGAGTCGGTGAAACGTCGAGTAGATGATATCTGGGCTGATCTTGGAATCGACGACTAAGTCCCCACTATTTAGTTACCTGACTAGAGTAAATTGTTAATTCACGCATCGCGTGGACTGTTATTTGGAGAGTGAACGTGGCAAGGAAAGTTACGACGATTTTATCGGCTGATCTGTTAAATAGGGATGTTTACCGTATCCGCCTTTTGCTTCCTGAGTCTGAGCAAGCGGGCGCTGAATTTAAAGCGGGACAGTATCTAGATATCTGCCTGCCAGACGGGAAAAAAGCTTCATTCTCTATTGCCTCGGCACCCGAGGCAGGTCGTGAATTAGAACTTCACATTCGCCATATGCCTGACAGTGAGTTTAACGATTCGATTGTCCAACATCTGCTGCATCAACCGAGCGTTGAAGTGGAGTTGGCGATGGGCGACTGCACCATCAATCTAGATGAGCTCAATGACGATCAGCCCATCATCTTTGCTGCCGCAAGTACCGGTTTTTCACAGGTGAAAAGCATTGTTGAGCACCTGATCGCCAGAGCGCGCAAAAATCCGATCCATGTCTATTGGGGTGCCCGGGTTGAAGAGGATATGTACCTCGAAGCGTTGCCGAAGAGCTGGGCAGAGCACCACGCCAACATTCACTTTATTCCTGTCGTTAGTGAACCAGATAAGAGCCCGGGTTGGAGTGGACGTACGGGCTTACTACCAGCGGCCATTGTGGAAGATGTTGACGACCTGACAAAAGCAGAGGTGTTCGCATGCGGATCGCCGGCAATGGTGTATGCACTGTTGGATGCTTTAGAAGAGCAGGGCTTTACTCAGAGTCAGATGAAATCTGACGTGTTTGCCTACGCTCCGCGTCCTTAATCATTAAATTCACCTATGACCCCTGCTATTGATGCTGCCAAAAAGGCAAAAATATCCTTCAATACGCATCAGTATGAACATGCACCCGGGGCCGCTTACGGCCTCGAAGCTGCAGATAAGTTAGCCCTCGACCCAGGTCAGGTTTTTAAAACTTTGATGCTTGAGACTGACCGAGGCCCAAATGCGCTAGCGGTCGCAGTCATACCAGTAGCAGCAACGTTGGATCTCAAAGCCGCAGCCAAAGCGCTAAAACAGAAAAAAGTATCGATGGCGGATCCTCAGGTTGCTCAGCGCTTAACCGGCTACTTGGTTGGAGGGATCAGTCCACTGGGGCAGAAGCGAGTTTTTGCTACCTTAATTGATCAGAGTGCCGAGTCTTTGAAGACTTTGTATGTCAGCGCTGGCAGACGTGGACTTGAGATTGAGTTGGCACCAACTGACCTGTTGAGAGTCACACAAGGTCAGTTTGCAGCGATTGCTAAGTTTAAAAATTAATTAGTTTGGGTCGTTTTAATTCCTAAACTCCTAACCCTTCAAACAGCTCTAACGCCTCTGGATTAGCCAGTGACTCTCTATTTTTAACCGGCTCGCCAACCAGCACGTTGCGTACTGCTATCTCAACGATTTTTCCGCTTTTGGTTCTCGGGATGTCCGTAACCGCTTTGATGATACCGGGTACATGTCTCGGCGTGGTGTTGTTGCGGATGGTGCGTTTTATCTCGGCCACTAGGTCGTCGGTGAGTTCCAGGCCGTCTGCGAGCACGACATAGAGCGCTACCACGACATCATCCTCTTTGGGTAACCCGACGCAGATGCTATCGGTGATTCCCGCGACCTTTTCGACTTGACGGTAGATCTCGGCTGTACCGATTCGGACACCGCCTGGATTCAATACCGCGTCAGAGCGACCGTGGATGATCACGCCCTTTCGTTTTGTCAGTTCAGCGTAATCACCGTGCGCCCAGATGTTATCGAAGCGTTCAAAGTAGGCTGCTTTGTAACGTTCACCCTGCGGATCATTCCAAAAACCGATGGGGCGGCTAGGGAAGGGGGCTGTACACACCAATTCACCCTTCTCCTCGAGCAAAGAGTTGCCTTCATCGTCATAAATATCAACGGCCATACCTAAGCCTCTGGCCTGTAACTCGCCTGAGTAGACGGGGAGGGTCGGCACACCCAACGCAAAGCATGAGACGATGTCGGTTCCGCCTGAGATAGAGGCCAGATGAAGGTCTTGTTTAACTGAGTCATAGATAAACTCGAAACTTTCCGGTGAGAGTGGCGATCCGGTCGAGAGTATCGATCTAAGCTGAGCAAAGCTGTGGTGCTGATTGGGTAAGTAACCGGCATTCTGAATCGCGGCTATGTACTTGGCGCTGGTGCCGAAGGCAGTGATCTCCTCTTGCTCCACGATGTCCCACAGTGCCGAGGCAGTCGGGTGGAAAGGGGAGCCATCAAACAGAACGAGTGAAGCACCAACTGCTAAACCAGATGCCATCCAGTTCCACATCATCCAACCGCAGGTTGTGAAGTACATTAACCGGCTGTCAGGGCCTAAGTCTGTATGTAGGGCTAGCTCTTTCATGTGCTGGAGCAGTGTTCCGCCAGCGCCATGCACGATGCATTTAGGAACTCCTGTCGTGCCCGATGAGTAGAGGATGTAGAGCGGGTGATCAAAAGGGAGTTCAACAAAATCGATGTCGCCGGCTTGGTCGTCCAGTGCCTCTGACCAAGGCTGTGCTCCCTTGATCCCCGTTAGATCGGGTGAATCATTCAGAAACGGGTAGACCACGACCCCTTCTACACTGGGAATGCGATCAACGATCTCCGGTAGTTTGTCGAGGTTGTTAATCTGTTTGCCTGCGTAGTGGTAGCCATCTACCGTAAAGATCAGTTTCGGTTCAACTTGCCCAAACCGGTCGACGATGCCATTGACACCAAAGTCAGGTGAGCAGGAGGTCCAAACCGCTCCCAGTGCTGTGGTGGCCAACATCGCAATGATCGCCTCTGGCGCATTGGGTAGGTAACCTGCAACACGATCGCCGGCGCCGATATTCATCTTTTTCAGGTAGCCCTGTACCGATGCAACCTGCTGAAAGAGCTCTGCATAGGTCAGCGTTCTGCGTTTGCCATTCTCACCCCGAAAAATGATCGCAATGCTGTCATCGCGACGTTTTAATAGATGCTTGGCAAAGTTGAGCTTGGCCCCTTCAAACCAACGGGCGTCACGAATTCCAATCCCGGTTTGTAGAACCTCTTGTGCTGGCTGACTGAACTCAATATCGAGAAACTGGCACACCGAGCCCCAAAACTGATCGGGCTGATCGATACTCCACTGCCACAGATCATCATAAGTCGACAGTGCCAGTGAGCAATGGTCGTTCACGCGGTTTTGGAATTCGGTTAAGCGTGCAGCTGCAATGCGTTGATTACTTGGCTGCCATAGCAGTTTAGACATGAGGTTACCTAGGGTTAAGACACTATAAGAACCTTAAGTTAAGGCGTTCATTCACTCAAGCGGAAAAACAGCGGAATTCACTTCGCGAAACCGTTGATGTGCGCAATAAAAAAGGCACCCTGAGGTGCCTTTGATCCTTGGATCTGAACTTAGTTCTGCTCAACAAAGATGTTGGAGAAGAAGTCGGCCAATTCGTCGGTTGCCGATAGTGGCAGTACGTGTGCGATGTACTGGTCTGGACGAACGACGATCATACAGCCTTGCTCACGATCGATACCGCGCATATCGAAGATGTCGCCATTACCTTTATGATCAACACAGAAGACTTTCTCATGATCCTGGATACCCAGCTTGCCCTTCTTAGGAATCAGTAGAGAAGGCATTTTATCGTAATCCAAGTCGTAGAATGTCTGCTGGAATACAGCGCGAACATCAATGACTGAATCGATGTCAGCACCTGACTTGGTGTACTTAACAACCGGTGAGTTGCTGTCGTTCTCTAACCAGTCCGCTAGCGTATGAATGGCAGAGCTTGAGCTGGTGTCGTTTTTGCCTGCAAATGCGTAGATTCTCCAACGAGCATCGGCCTGAGCTGCGTGACCAAGTTGCATGTGCTTAGCATCTGATAGGCGTAGAACCGGCGCTGAGTGGAAACGACGTCCAATCTCTTCTCCTGTTGCTAGTGCTTGGTAAGTTTGTGCACCGGTTAGAATTGATTCATCATATTTAACGGCCAGACCGCCGGTGAACTCCAGATTCTCTTTGAAGGCACGAACGAAACGAGGCTCATCGCCTTTATCCAGTTCAGACGTACCAGGAGGTGCCGACATGATGCGCGCCCACTCGTGGTCGGTCTCAACAAGACGTTTCGCTTCTGTCCAACGCTCTTTAGAGTAAGTGTGTAGTAGAGATGCGTCTGATTGACCAGTCAGTACGTGGACTAACTTCCAGCCTAGGTTGAAGGTATCTTGCATTGATACGTTCATACCCTGACCCGCTTTCGGGCTGTGCGTGTGACAGGCATCGCCCGCAGTGAATACGCGAGGGTTGCGAGTTGCACGCTCTTCATCAGTCACATCATCGAAACGGTCCGTCATGCGGTGACCAATCTCGTAAACAGACCACCAAACAACCTCTTTCACATCGATGCTGTATGGGTGCATGATGCGGTTAGCCGCTGCGATCGTGTCATCCGATGTGAACTTGCGGTTGGCAACGCGCTCATCTTCTTTTAGTTTATCCAGCTCCACGTACATACGGAACATGTAACCACCTTCACGAGGAAGGATCAGTACGTTGCCCTCAGTGGCAGAGGTGATCAAACATTTCTGGCGAACATCAGGGAAATCTGTGTTAGCTAGGATGTCCATTACACCCCAAGCCTGGTGAGCAGCATCGCCGTGCAGCTCGCCACCAATGGCGGTACGAACGTTAGATCGTGCACCGTCACAGCCGACCACGTAGTTAGCGCGAACAATCTTCTTCTGGCCTTTGTTTACACCGGTGTTCACCAGAGTCACTGTCACTGGGTATTCATCAAGAGATGGGTTTACTTCCAACGTCTCTACCGACCAGTTGTAATCTGGTTGCATACGCGTCGGTGAGTTATCCATCACCTCAAGGAACCACTGGTGGATGCGTGACTGGTTAACAATGATGTGAGGCATTTCAGATGAGTCATCAGCAACATCCTGTACACGGCCAATGCGTTGGATATTCTTTGGATTTTCTGGGTCTGGCATCCAGAAGTTGGTCTGGTTTACCCAGTAAGCTTCACGCTTAACGGCATCGGCAAAACCAAAGGCTTGGAACATCTCCATGGTACGCGTGTTGATACCATCGGCTTTACCTTTTTGGATATTCATTGGGCTTGGTTCAACGATCATCGTGCTGATCTCGGGGAACTGAGAGAGCTGAGCCGCCAGACAGAGGCCTGCAGGGCCTGTACCTGCAATCAGTACATCGACTTTTTCAGGAAGAATGGCATTAGGTGCGAATTCGCGACGGTTAGGTGCAGCATTTTTGCGATCTGGGTTACCACCACGGAAACCATCTTCGTAATATTGCATCACTAGACTCCTTATTATCTTCTGTCTCTTAGTGCGGCTCAGAGAACCTTGTTAGTAAGTATGCTTACTATTTGTGCTCATAGTGTAACCAAAGTTTTATGTGGTTGTAAACTAGTAAGTATACAAACTAGTTCTTTTCAAATAGGATGGAACAAACAGTAAAAAGTGTTGGAGAACGAGTTGTCCTACTACGAGATGCCTGGTCACCTGATACGTCGCTTAAGTCAGCAGTCGAATCAGGTGTTTCAAGATGAGATGAAGCGTATCGGTGCCGATGTCACGTCGGTGCAATTTGCCTCAATGCAGGCAATAGAGTTGCATGGCGAGATGGAGCAGTCACAGATCGCGCAGTCGATTCACTACGACAAAGCGACGATTGGAGGCGTGATTGATCGACTCGAAAAACGTGGTTGGGTAGAGCGTAAATCAAACCCCAAAGATCGACGCGCTAAATTGGTGACGCTAACCAAAGAAGGGCGTAAGGCTCTGGAGGAGATCACCCCAGTGGTTAAGGCGTTGCAGGATCAAGTGGTAGCCAATTTAAGCGACGATGAACGGGAGCTTTTTATTAAGTTGGCGCAAAAGGTTGTCTCTTAGTATTGACGGTTCGAGCCTATTAATGAGGGTCCGATAACGGCACATAGCCGCCGCTCACATTTGATGGGCTAGCTCAGTAAGACATCAATCAATTTGAGGGATAATTGATTGCCACTAGTTACTAAATCGAAGCTTTTATCACTCAATCCCCATCGTACCGCCTGCCCCTGTATTAACGATGTTAAATATTTGGCTATATCAGGCACTGTAATTTCCGATTGGTCACGACCAATGAGTGCCTCTTCAATCAAGGATGTGAGATGGCTATCAAACACAAACAGTGTTTCTCTGATAATCGTTCGCAGCTCTTCATTCTCAGTGTTTAACTCACGTGAAAAGAGGATCAAGGGCAATGCGGGTGTATTCTGAATAAGTTCAAGCTGGCAACGGACTAATCGAGCAACTCGCTGTTTAGCATCCACCTCTTTGGACAGGAGTAAGTTTTCAGTCCATGCGCTCTTCAGACCATCAGTAACTTTGCGAATTGCTGCTACCCACAACTCATCTTTATTTTTGAAATGGCGGAAAACCGTTCCCTGCGTGACTCCAATTCGCGCTGCGATATCACTGGTAGTAAGGCGGTCTGGACCGATTTCATAAGCCAACTCTAGAAGCGCATTGATAAGTTCATCTTTGCGCTTTGTTGCGGACATTCTTTTTAGCAAAACGTTTTCTCTTGTAAGTAATTAAATACTAACATAACATTAGAACTATCTAATTAATAGTTAAAGGACCCAAACAATGTCCAATCAATTACGCTGGTATAGCAAAACTCAAATCGTACTCCATTGGATTACAGTAGCCCTAGTTATAGCTCAATACGTGCTTCATGACTCTATTGTAAACGCTTGGGAATTCATCCAATCAGGCAAGTCTGTTTCATTTGATCCGCTGGTGCTATCACACGTAGCTGGCGGTATTTTTATAGCAGTGATTGTACTCATACGATTGCGTTTGAGGTCAATAAACACCCATGAAACAAAAGACTTACTGGGCAACAGATTATCGAACATAGCGCATAAGCTTCTCTATGCAATTTTACTCATGATGGTACTTAGCGGCGGAGTGGCATGGTTCTTCAATATTGAAGCTGCGGCCTATGCACATAACCTTTTCAAAGTATTACTTTTAATAACAGTTCTTGGGCATGTTTTAGCTGCCCTTTACCATCATTTCATAATGAAAGATGGTTTATTGAATCGAATGTTTCTTGCAAGGAAGTAACAAGATGCAGTGGACTCGTTACTTAAAGTTTGGAATTCCTATTGTTGTGGGAATTGCTGGAACTGCATTACTACTCAACGGTGTCAAACCACCAGAAAAGAGTGCATCGTTAATAGAACTCAAAGCGGTTAAATACCTAGTTGTTCAGCCCGAGGAAGCATTCTCAGAGATGTCGATTTCGGGAACAATTGAGGCAAGCGACAAATGGTCGGCTGTTGCACAGGTTAAAGGGGAAATTTACCGATCAAATGACTCAATCGTTGAAGGGCTTTGGGTTGACGCTGGTGATGTCATTCTCAAGATAGATCCTTTGGACTATGAGCTTGCTATTTCTCAAATTAGTGCAGAGTTGTCTGGAATTGAGTATGAGCTTTCACTTCTGAATGCCGAGTCAGAAAACACTCAGCGGATCTTAGATTTAGAACAGCGACAGCTTACCTATGCAAAAGCAGATCTAGATCGAATCCAAAAACTATATGCCAGCGGATCCGCAACACGTAAGCAATTGGATGATGTCCAAAGGGCCACTCTGACTTCGGAGAAGATAGTTACAGATATTAAAAATGGCTTGTTACTTGTAGAACCTAAGAAGCAGAAGCTGTTAGCTCAAAAGCAGGCGTTAAGTATCTCACTAGACCGTGCACATAGAGATTTAGCTAGAACAGATATTATTGCGCCTTACCCACTTAGGATCTCTAAACTACTTGTTGAAGACTATCAAGCTGTTAATGTTGGACAGCCTTTAATTGAAGGGATAGGCATTAAATCAGCCGATGTTACTGCACAAGTAAACATTGATAAGTTCAGAGATTTAATCGGTATAAATACGCCACCTTCCACACTTAATAATGAATTTGTAACAGATACATTAAACAAACTGGTTTCTGCTGAAGTGCGAACAGTTGGAAGCATAAGCGAATCTTGGAAGGCAGAGGTGATATCTGTTCGCTCTGAGTTAGATAACCGAGCAAGAACACTTCAAATCGTAGTAAGGGTAGATGATCCATATTCGAGCCATTCAGCAGCTCAGAACTTCCCGCTGTTACCAAATCAACCCATTGAGTTGGTATTTAGAACGATTCAGCCCTCAAGTGTAATTACGATTCCATTATCTGCGATCCACCAAGATCAAGTTCTATTGCTAAATGAAGAGAATGAAATTGAGTTTCGAGAAGTCCAGCTTGGTCTCATGCAAGAGAACCAAGTGAAAATTATGAGCGGGCTCAATTCGGGTGACAAATTGATACTCGACTCTCTGATAACTGCGATACCAGGACAAAAGTTTACTGGGATTGAGGTAGCGAAATGATTCGATGGTTTACATCCCATCCCACTGCAGCCAACTTACTTCTTTTAGTGTTTATAGCCGTTGGATCGTTTTCAGCACCGACACTTCTACGAGAGACATTTCCAGACTTTCGCCCTGTCGAAGCGGAAGTATCTGTTGTTTATCGTGGCGCAACACCTTCCGATGTTGAAAAGAAAATATGTGAACCCCTATGGGATGCCGTTCAATCGGTTGAATCACTGAGTGAATTTGTCTGTACAGCACAAAACAATTTAGCCCACGCTGTAGCGACAATGCAGCCAAGTGGGGATGCCGTTAGATTTGTCAGCAATCTAAGAACTGAAATCTCGGCAATTGATTCATTTCCATTATTAGCGGAAGCTCCCATTATTCGTGAACTTCATCGCACAGATCTTGTGGCTTCTGTCGCTGTATCTGGTGAGCTACCACTGGAACAACTTGATCACTACTCAAAGATTCTACAAGACAAGTTAGCTTCACTCGATACTGTAGCGAAAGTTATTCGTTCTGGTGTTGGGGAAAGAACCTGGTCAATACAGGCTGATCCTCGTGTTTTAAAAGAGTACGGTTTAACAACTTCCTCTATTGCTAATGCACTTAAGCAACAAAGCATCAATCTTCCAGCTGGTACGCTTGAAGGAGAAAGCGGTGAATACAACATCAGATTTGACTCCGAAGCGCTATCTAAGAATGCCCTATTCAACCTACCCATTATCACCTTAACCAATGGTGCTGTGATCAATCTGAGTGATATCGCTAGCGTAGAGGAGCATTATGAGCCAGCGAGTAACGCAGCCTATTTAGATGGCGTTCCTGTCATCCTACTTGAAGTACACAAACCCCTGGATGCTGACGCTTTAAGATCTCTCGACGACCTAACAAATACGGTGAAAGCCGAGCAAAGCAGAGGTATTGGCTCGATTCACCTTGAAGTCGTTCAGGATGTAACTTCAATTATACGAGATCGATTAACAATGCTGGTTCAAAACGGCGTCGTTGGTCTAGTCCTTGTTGTACTCGTAATGAGCCTATTCTTCCGACCAGCTTATGCAGCATGGGCAGCAATGGGATTGCCTGTAGCGTTTCTAGGCGCCTTTGCATGGATGTCATTGACTGGTGAAAGTTTAAATATGATCACCGTAGTTGCGTTACTTATGGCTATAGGGATTGTTATGGATGATTCGATTGTATTATCCGACTCCATAGCAGTGCATTCTCATGGTAACGTGACTTTGAATTCAGTAGTTCAGGGCGTTGTAGCGGTTGCTCCAGGTGTAGTCTCTTCATTCCTTACAACTGTTTCTGTATTTTTGCCGTTATCATTTTTAGCAGGTGAGCTTGGCGCTGTACTTGAGGTACTTCCAGTCGTTCTTTTAGCTGCGTTAACAGCAAGCCTAGTTGAGGCTTTTTTCATACTTCCTCACCACCTAAAACAAAGCCTAACTAAATCGAATTATTCGCCCAACAAATTCAAAGTCCGCTTCGAAGAGATCTTTAATTCATTTAAAGAGCGGGGCGTTGGCAGGCTAGCAGACTGGGCTATTGATCATCGCTGGCTAGTTGTTGGAGTCGCTGTTGGATTATTGATCCTTACTATTGGAGCCCTAGGTTCAGGCGTAGTGAAGCGGGAAGCAATGCCTGAAATTGATGGTGATGTAATTGAAGCACGAATTTTACTACCCATGGGGGTATCGCTCGGTAGAACTGAGGAAGCTGTCCGCCAGGTGGAAGAAGCCCTTGCGCGTGTGAATATCGAGCTAAAGTCTAAACAACCGCAACAACAGGACCTTGTGAAACGTGTGATAACTCGATTCGGAAGAAATTTATCTGTTGGAGAGAGCGGAAGTCATGTGGCTACGGTTTCAGCGGATCTATTATCTGCAGAGATTCGAGCTACAACGCTCGATGAACTCATTGAAATATGGAAACGTGAAATTGGGGTATTACCAGGCATCACATCCCTAATTATTACAGAGCCTGGTATTGGTCCGCAGGGTATAGCCGTAGAGCTAAGACTTTTCCATGAGGATTTGAATTTGCTTTCGAAGGCTTCGCAAGAGCTATTAAGTGAAGTAGAGAAGTACAATGGTGTATTAAACGCCAAACATGATTTAAATGTTGGCAAGCCTCAACTTGGTATGCAGATAACCTCTGACGGACAAGCATTAGGATTAACGCCATTAGCTATTGCTAATCAGTTGCGCGGAGCGTTTCTTGGCGAAACCCTTGATGATATTCGCGTTGGTGAACTCCAATACGCGATTGAAGTGAAGTTTGCAGATAACAGCACACAAGACATCGACGATCTGTTGGCGTTTGAACTACTATTGAATGATGGTTCAACTGTTCTCTTACCTAATGTTGTAAAGCTTTATGAAACTAGAGAGTGGAGTTCAGTTACGCAACGAAATGGCAAAAGATCTGTAACAATTCAAGCAGATGTGGATGGCCGCATAGCCAATGCAGATGCCATTACAGCTGACGTAAAGAAAACCTTGCTTCCAAATATCCAATCAAATTACTCGGGTATTACTTTTGAGATTGCTGGACAAGCAGCGAATTCGGCTGAAACTGTTGCCTCTATTCTTCGTGGCTTCTTGATTGGAATAGTAGGGGTATATCTCATTCTTTCATTCCAATTTAGAAGCTATGTTGAACCCTTAATAGTGCTTCTAACTATCCCGATGGCATTTCTTGGCGTCGTATGGGGTCACTATTTGATGGGTTACAACATATCCATGCCATCCCTTGTTGGTGCTGCATCGCTCTCGGGTATCGTTGTAAACAACGCTATATTGTTAATCGGCGTCATAAAGGAGAGAGCATCTGATACCAAGACGGTAATAGATGCCGCTAGTGAAGCTGTTCGCTCTAGATTTCGCCCTATTTTTGTTTCAGTTTCAACTACCATAATGGGAATGGCGCCATTACTCACGGAAACATCGACTCAAGCACAAACCCTTAAACCATTGGTGATTTCTGTTGTGTTCGGTTTACTTGCTTCGACAGTATTGGTCATGATTGTTGTTCCTTCACTGTATGCAATTGTTAATGACCTAAAATCTAAGTCATCGACAAACTAAGAGGCTATTTGTGGCGCTATTACAAATTGATGGATCCATTACTGAAGAAAACAACACGAAAAAGCATCACCCAGCTTTTCTAAATGCAGCATTCAGGCCATTCTTTTTGCTTGGAGCTGCGTTTGCTGCCTTAAGCATACCTGCTTGGGCACTCAGTTTTCTGGGCTTAATTGAGTTTAAATTCTATGGCGGTGCCTATGCGTGGCACCTACATGAAATGCTATTCGGTTTTTTTCCAGCAATCATGGTTGGGTTTCTTCTAACAGCAGTTCAAACCTGGACAAAACGTAAATGCATTGAAGGATGGTGGTTAGCTGCCCTTGTACTGACATGGCTTCTAGGTCGTATAACACTTGCCTTTCAACCCGTCTTTTTTCGTGATTACACTATCGTCATAGATCTTCTCTTCTTGCCAGCCTGCGCGGTCTTTTTAGCGCGCCCGATCCTGCAAGCCAAGATGTGGAGGAATCTCTTTTTTGTACCTATCCTACTTGTGATGGCGATGATGAATACTGTCTTTCATTTTTCATTGTCGAGTGACTCTATCGTTGATATCACCACTATTTCGCACGCCATGGTCATCCTTGCAGCGCTAGTAATGAGCATAATGGGGGGGCGAGTCTTTCCCATGTTCACAGCCAACGGAACAAAGACACCTCGGGTTAACTCGATTAGGTGGTTAGAGCAGCTTTCGATTCTAAGCATTGTGATTGTGTTTATTACAACTTTGGCTCAAAACTTTGTACCGAACACTCTTAGCATTGCCGTTCTATTCGTGGCGGGGATTTCAAATCTAGTTAGGGCTTTGCGATGGAGACTATGGGTGACGTTTAAGGTCCCACTAGTATGGTCTTTACATCTTAGTTACTTAGCTATGAGTCTAGGTTTTATTCTACTCGCCTTAGCAAAAATGCATTTAATTCCAAGTGTTTCAATTGGTTTTCATTCGATCACGGTTGGCGGGATGGGGCTTATGATCTTATCGATGATATCGAGAGTTTCATTAGGCCATACTGGACTACTAATTAAGGCTAATATTTGGGTTATTTGTTCCTTATTAGCCCTTAGTTTAGCTGCGATTGACCGCGTTACAGGGTCATTATTCGGCATGGAATATTCAATAGTTATAGCGTCATCAGCTCTACTTTGGAGTATAGGCTTTTTGATTTTTGTGTTTGCCTATACCAAAATTTTATTCACTGAAAACATGTCACGATAATGCTGAAATGACCTTTGAAACGTGGGGTGTAAATTTAACTTGAGTGTCTCAAATGGGTCGTGAGCAGCCGTCTGCGTGGTGCCGATAAGTAACAAAAAGGAGAGCTATTGCTCTCCTTGTTTTCGTTGGTTAATAAATGCTATGAGTTGGCGTTAAGCTCTAGCTGGAGATCTTCTTCTCACCTGCTGCGACACACTGGAAGATCAGTGTGTTGATGGTCATAGGGCCAACGCCACCAGGTACTGGAGTCAAAGCAGCAACACGACCTTCTAGTGGTGCCAGTTCGATATCACCTACACCGCCTGGGTGGTAGCCAGCATCGACAACGATGGCACCATCTTTGATCCACTCTGCTTTAATGAATTCTGGGCGGCCAACCGCACCAACAACGATATCAGCCTGTTTGATGATGTCGGCTAGTCCTTGGGTGCGTGAGTGACAGATGGTCACAGTCGCATCTGCGTTTAACAGCATCATACCCATCGGCTTGCCTAGAATAGGGCTGCGACCAACTACGACAGCGTTCTTGCCTGAAAGCGGAATGTCATAAGCGTCTAGAAGACGCATAATGCCTTGTGGAGTTGCGGAGCCGTATGCCTCTTCTTGCATCGCCATGCGACCAAAGCCAAGACAGGTGACACCGTCTACGTCTTTCTCTAGCGCGATGGCATCGAAACAGGCACGCTCATCAATCTGTTCTGGAACTGGGTGCTGCAGCAGGATGCCGTGACAGTTTGGATTACTGTTCAGCTCTTGGATTTTCTCTAACAGCTCTTCGGTGGAGGTCTCTGCACCCATCTCAACCGTGATTGATTCCATGCCGATACGTTTGCAGGCATTCTGCTTCATGCGCACGTAGGTTGCTGACGCTGGGTCAGCGCCTAC
This sequence comes from Marinobacterium sp. xm-m-383, assembly GCF_013283255.1. Classification (NCBI taxonomy): domain Bacteria; kingdom Pseudomonadati; phylum Pseudomonadota; class Gammaproteobacteria; order Oceanospirillales; family Oceanospirillaceae; genus Marinobacterium; species Marinobacterium sp. xm-m-383. The sequence continues at coordinate 345,715 of NZ_WBYT01000002.1, forward strand.
CAAAATAGTGGCTAATGCAGGCGTTTGACCGCCGCTTTTCGCTTTAAGGTTTTCAACGCGTGTAGCGAGTTCAGCTTCGGTTTTTTTAGCAACGGCGCTGCCATCAAGAATCAGTGTGGTCATGGTTTTCCTGTGGTTGGGGTCTAGCTAATTGAATTGTGCGGATTCTATCACTACTGATCGAATTTTGCTCGATCAGCTCTCTCATTTAGGGCTTTTGCGGGTGATCTTATCAAGCATGCCCATTGCCACTGCTGAGATAACAAAGGTTAGATGAATGACAACGTACCAGAGCAGTTTATCGTTATCGATGTTGCTCGCATTCATAAAGACCTTAAGTAAGTGGATTGAAGAGATGGCAACAATGGAGGCGGCGACTTTGTTCTTCAGAGAGTTGGTATCGAGTGTGCCAAGCCATTCGAGCTTTTCTGTCGATTCACGAATATCGAGGCGCGAGACAAAGTTTTCATAGCTGGTAAACATGACCATGACGATCAATCCCGAGACTAACGCGATATCAATAAGAGAGAGAATGATCAAAATGAGATCAGCCTCTGGTAGAACCGTCACATCGGTCAGGACGTGTATCACTTCTTGGAAAAACTTAATGGCCAATGCGACCAGGGCTAAGCTAAGTCCTAAGTAAATGGGCGCTAAAATCCAGCGAGTTGAATACATCAAGCGCTCAATAAAACGTTCAGCCACGGTGCAATCCTTAATGAGTTAAATGGTGTCGTGTCGTGCGATCCGCTTCCGACGGAGTTGGCAGTTGAAGCGGTGCGTTCTTGGAACTCAACAGTTGAGCCGCTTCGCGCTGTTCACCCAGCTGTAGGTAGAGCTCGGTTAGTTCGATCAACGTCTGTGCCTGATGGTTGAGTTCGAGTGATTTTCTGTAGTGCGTTAACGCGGCTCCCCATAACTGAGCGCGACGAGATAGACGTGCCAGAACCAGTTCTACCGCCGCATTGTCAGGCTGCTGTTTTAACCAGCCTTTAGCCGTTTTGATCATGGAATCTGGATCATCACAGGACAGTTCGCTGAAGCGAACCGCTAGATCGTTATCCCAGTGTTTAGCTAACCACTTAATGATCTGCGAGCAGGCATCTGCTGTTTCGTTTAGGGCGGTTAGCTGGCCAATGTAAGCGCGGCGAACTTCTGGATCTTGTTGTGCTTCGTAACTCAGATCTTCCCAACACTGATCTAGCGCAGTACGAGACGTCTCTTCTAGATTGTTCAATTTAGAGAGAGCGGCTGTGCGTCTTAAAGTTTGTATGTCGCTGCTGTTTAAAACCTTGCGCTTTTGCAGGCTCGGTAGCATTGGCAGTAGCGCGTTCCAATCGCGTTTCGCACTCAGCAACGCCGCTTTTTCACGATCTACAGCGGTTGAGTTTGAGCGCTCTTTTGCAAGTCTGCTGAGCAGTTCGCCAGCCCTCTCATGGTGACCTGATTTAACGTCAAAACGTACCTGCTCGAGTTGAAGGCGTAACTCTGACTCAGGTGACTCTTTAGCCGCTTTGATAAGAATGCGGTGCGCCTCTTTTTCATCCCCTTGCTCTGCCGCGCATCGAGCCGCTTCTAAATAGAATAGGGCAGGAGTTCGACTGAGTTCTGCAGCTTGGATAAACAGGCGGCGAGCTTTCCATAGGTCACCATCCAGTTCCGCTTCCAGCGCTTGATTGGATTTTGTGCCGGCTTTTCTATCACCGCGCGCTTCGCTCCAGCGGCGGAGCTTCTCGGCAGGTGAGCGCCAATTCGAGAATAGATTGAATAGCCAGTGGGTCAATGTGAACAGCAGAACCACCGCGATCAGAAGCACCCACAGACTGGTCTCAATGGAGACCTGTTGGTAGGCAATCAAGACATATCCACTGTCTTTCATCATGGCCTGCCCGACCCAAGCACCTACTAATAGCAGGAGTGAGAGTAGGATTAAAAAGCGTCTCATTACTGTGCCTCCCTGCGCAGGTTAGCCATCTCTTTTTGATGCTGCTGCAGAGCCTTCAATGATCCCGAGATGTCCGGAATCGTTGGCGACACATTCAAGGTTGTCAGTTCCGCTAGGGATTGGATTAGAACACTGGTTGTGTAGTTATCCTTATCAAAGTACTGCATCAACAGAGACTGCGCGCGTGACAAGCTGGTTGTGAATATAGACTGCTGTTGACGTAATAGCGCCAGTTGCGCCTGTTCTAACAACATCTGGATATTTTGGCGAAGGTAGTGACCTTGATCCGGTGATAGGATCGGCTCTACTGGTTGATCGTGTCGTTGAATAACGATCAGTGACTCAAGTTTGCTGATCGCTTTGGCAAAACCGCTGGTGATGTTCTGCTGTGTCTCGGCATCAACCTGTTCAGTAATAACATTGTCGATCAGCTCAGGCAGCTGGCGCTGTTGCTCTAAAGTGAGTGTAGGTAAGTCTTTACTTCGCTCAATCAGTGCTGCAACTCGTAGGTAGGTGCCCTCTATGTCCAAATTGGGTACTGATTCGAGTTTTGAGATATCACTGGCAAGGCTTTGGCGCAGTGGGTAGAGGCTGACATCATCCAACTCTTTTAGAATGGTGTCGGTACTGCGCAAGAGGGCTAGCGCACCTTCGGCGCGGTTCTCCATTAAGATGCGTTGGTTCGCTAAGCGTAATAGATACTCAGCCTCAGCCAAACGCCAGTCACTTTCTGAGCGTTCACGACCGGCTTCAACCTGCTTGATGGCATCGCTTAGGCGTTCTTGTAGAGTGGCGATTTCGGCCGTTTGTGCCACTTTTTCCGCTTGGATCTGTTGAAAGCTCTCAGTCAACTCGGCAACTGCTGCATTGGCATCATTGACCGCTGCAGTGGCTTCCAGCTGTTGAGCGGCACTGCGCTGATTAAAGCGCTCTTCGAGTTGGGTAAGTTTTTGCTGGGCCAGGTAACCGCCAGCACCGACCGCTCCTAGAGCAACCAGGCTGATGATCGTAGCTAAGATCGCTGACGCGCTTTTTTTGGCTGGGCCAGTCTCTTTTACATCTGAGGCCTCTTTTAATTCGGAGCTATCTGCAGCCTGCTCGCTGACGGTCTCTTCTACCTTTGACTCGACAACTTCAGCTTCGAGAATCTCGGCATCTTCTACTTGATCGGTTTGATTCTCTTTATCGGAGTGACTCATCGCTCTATTCCTTTATTAAAATCGCTGCTCTAAGGCCGCGATCATGGCACTGTCATCAGCACCCTCTGCGACTGTGATATCGGTAAAACCTAAGGTATTTCCCAGATCGGCAACTCGCTGACTGGGAACGAAAATGGGTGTATCGGCAAACATACCCCACTCATCGGCAAGCTTCGCTAAATGCTCTAACGCTTCGCCACTACTGATGAGTATAGCGCCTGGTGCCTGTTTAAAACATTCTGAAAGTTCAGCGTCACTGTATTCAGGCATTTGACGTTGATAGAGACTGATCGTTTCAACCTTTGCACCGCGCTCGGCTAAGGTCTCTTCTAGGAGTGTTCTACCGCCTACGCCTTTGAATATTAGGATTCGTTCTCCAGAGGGTTGTGCAAATGCAGGCAGTGTTAAAAGGGCTTCAGAATCGAGCCCTTCATTAGTATTGGCATGAATCTCATAACTGGCCAATTCATCAGCCGTCCCTTTGCCGATGGCGTGCCACTGCACCCCAATAGGAAGTTGAGGCCAGAGTTGATCGAGTAAATCAATGGCAATACTGGCCGCATTACGGCTGACAACGATGACGTGTTGATAGAGGTCGAGATCCAGTAGTTTGCTTTGCAGACCAGGGGTAGATGGGTTCTCTAGATCTTCAGGAATGATCTCGAGAAGAGGCAGTGGGATAGGCGTAAAGCCTCTCTCTTTCAGGGCAGACGTTAGCGCGCCCTGCATGGCTGCCGGGCGCGTGGTTAGTACGCTGGGTTTAGCCGCGCTCGGCATACACCTGCTCTAGAATCTCACCGGCACCTGCTGCAAGGAGCTTTTCAGCCAACTCAATTCCCAAGGCTTCAGCACTCTCTTTGTGACCACGAATCTCATCGCGCAATACCAGTGTGCCATCAGGGCGACCTACAAGACCACGTAACCAGAGTTGATCGCCTTCCAGTTCGGCATAGCAACCGATTGGAACCTGACAGCCGCCCTCTAGGCGTTTGTTCATAGCGCGTTCGGCAATGACACGCGCGGCGGTTTCGTCGTGGTTCAATGGTGCTAACAGAGCCTGAGTCTCTAGATCATCCATTCGACACTCGATACCGACTGCGCCTTGGCCACCCGCGGGTAGACTCTCGGTAGAGTCGATTTGATGTTTAATGCGATCTTTCAGCTCAAGGCGAATCAGTCCGGCTGATGCTAGGATAATGGCGTCATATTCACCGGCATCGAGTTTTCCAAGGCGGGTCTGAACATTGCCACGCAAGGTTTTGATCTCTAAATCAGGACGGCGTTCACGCAGCTGTACTTCGCGACGAAGCGATGAGGTACCCACCACAGCCCCCTGCGGCAGTTCATCAAAGTGGTTGTAAGTATTGCTGACAAACGCATCGGTGGGTGTTTCGCGCTCACAGATGACAGACAATCCTAGACCCTCTGGAAACTCCATCGGCACATCTTTCATTGAATGCACGGCGATATCAGCACGTCCTTCCAGCATAGAGACTTCTAACTCTTTAACAAACAGGCCTTTGCCGCCGATTTTGGCGAGAGGGGTATCCAAGATTTTATCGCCGCGGGTCACCATGGTAACTAGCTCAACGTTAAGATCGGGATGTAGCTCTTCAAGACGGGCTTTTACGAATTCTGCTTGCCATAAAGCGAGTAAGCTTTGGCGAGTCGCAATGCGGAGTGTGCGTGACATGAAACTTCCAAATAGAGATCTTTTTTACGAATTTTCTAAGTGTATCAGATGTCTCAACTAAATTGAGCGTCCGGACGGGTTATTAGATCGGCTGAGAGTGCTATAATCGCGCCACTATTTTATGCGGTGTCATCCACCGAGACAGTTTCAAGAGAGGTAAATGAGATGAGTGATCAAACGAACCAGCAGTGGGGTGGTCGTTTTAGTGAGGCAACCGATGCGTTTGTGGCTCGATTCACAGCCTCTGTTGATTTTGATCAGCGTCTCTATCGCCAAGACATTCAGGGCTCTATTGCGCATGCACGCATGCTGACCAAAGTGGGCGTACTGACTGAAGATGAGCGCGATGCAATCATCAAAGGTCTGGGTGAGATTCGCATTGAGATTGAACGTGGTGAGTTTGAATGGTCTGTTGCACTGGAAGATGTGCACATGAACATTGAAGCGGCACTGACTAAGAAGATTGGCATTACCGGTAAAAAGCTGCATACGGGACGTTCGCGTAACGACCAAGTAGCGACCGATATCCGCCTCTACATGCGTGATGAGATTGACCAGATACTGTCTGAAATCACTCGTCTGCAAGCGGGTCTTTTGGATCTGGCTGAGCGCAATGCTGATACAATCATGCCTGGCTTCACTCACCTGCAAACGGCACAGCCTGTTACCTTTGGTCACCACCTGTTGGCCTGGTACGAGATGCTTTGTCGTGATTACGAGCGTTTTGCGGATTGTCGTAAGCGTGTCAATGTGATGCCACTCGGTGCCGCGGCTTTGGCCGGTACGACCTACCCAATCGATCGTCACTACACTGCAGAGCTTCTAGATTTTACGATGCCAGCTCGCAACTCATTAGATGCTGTGTCAGATCGTGATTTCGCGATTGAATTCTGTGCTGCTTCAAGCGTGTTGCTGATGCACATGACTCGTATGTCAGAAGAGTTGGTGCTTTGGACCTCTGCACAGTTCAACTTTATCAATCTTCCAGATCGCTTCTGCACCGGCTCTTCAATCATGCCACAGAAGAAGAACCCAGACGTGCCTGAGCTGGTACGTGGTAAATCGGGCCGTGTTTACGGACATCTGATGTCGTTGCTGACGTTGATGAAGTCACAACCGCTGGCGTACAACAAAGACAACCAAGAGGATAAAGAGCCTTTGTTTGATGCTGTCGATACGGTTCAAGGCTGTCTGCGCGCGTTTGGTGATATGGTGCCTGCGATTGAGGCTCGTCCTGAAGAGATGCGCGAAGCGGCTCGCCGTGGTTTCTCTACCGCAACGGACTTGGCTGACTACCTAGTGCGTGCAGGTGTTGCCTTTCGTGATGCCCATGAAATCGTTGGGCTGTCGGTGGCTTATGGTATTAAAACAGGCAAAGATCTATCCGATATGACTCTTGAAGAGCTACGTCAGTTCTCAGATCAGATTCATGAAGATGTCTTCGAAGTGCTAACCCTCGAGGGCTCGGTGGCCGCTCGTGACCATATTGGCGGTACGGCACCTAACCAAGTTCGATTGGCGGTTGCGGCGGGTCGAAACGAGTTGGCGCAACGCACTGAGTAATATTCGGCTATCCTAAGCAAAAAAAACTGCCTACGGGCAGTTTTTTTGTTTTAGGGGATCGTTATGCGAAGGTGATGTCGACCATCAGATCGGATGCGATCTCTTCAAGTGCTGCTTGTACGCTGTCTAAATCAACGCTTTTCGGTACTTGCAGTTCACCTTTGGCTTTAAACAAAAGCTCAGATGACATTGAGCCGGGTGTCAATTCGGTTTCTAAACTGGCGACGTTAACGCCCAGTAGGGACAAGGTATTGGAGATATCACGAACGATACCCTGTTTGTCATGTCCAACCAGATCAAGCGTCACGGTTTCATACTCGGTATCACTCTCTTGACTGTTGCTGACTTCACAAGAGACGCGAATGCCTTGCTCTTTTAGGTCGTCTAATGCGCGAGTTAAACCATCTAAGTTTGCGGTAGGTACATCAACCACTACAACGCCCGCGAATTTACCCGCCAGTTGCGATAGACTGGATTCAGACCAGTTGCCTTGGTGCTCTGAGATGGCTGCAGAGATAAGGTTTACCAATCCTGGTTTATCATCAGCAATAAAGCTGAGCACTAAAGATTTCATTGTCGTCGCTCCACAGATAGGATGCTCTAAAGCATGATCGTTACTAGATTTGTCTCAAAGACTAGCACTTTGTTTGGCAAGAGTGCATAACTGATGGATATTTTTGCGGCCCTTTGGCCTGTCTTCGCACTTCTGTTGTTAGGTGTGTTGATCAATCGAGTCCAGTTCGTGGATCACAACTTTTGGAACGGCGCAGAGAAGATCATCTACTACCTCTGCTTCCCAGCCCTGTTAGTGACACGGCTGGCCGCGGCTGACTTTAATGGCAGTGAATCTCTGGTGTTGATTGAAGCGGTGCTACTACTTCTAGCGCTAGGCTCGCTGTTCTTACTCGCGTTGCAGAGGCTTTTCAAATTCAGTGCGGCTTCATTTACTTCGGTTTACCAAGGCGGACTGCGTTTTAACACCTACATCACACTGGCTATTGCGGCGAGCCTGATTCCCGGTAAGGGGTTAGTGATTGCGGCGATCATCGCCTCTGTCATGATTCCTCTACTCAATCTACTCTGCGTGTTGGTCTTTGCCCTCTACAGCGATAAACGCCCCTCTGTTTTCACTGTGTTGAAGCAGATACTGAGTAATCCCCTGATTCTCGCCTGTCTGCTGGGCTTGGCGTTGAACCTCTCTAAGTTGGGAATACCTTCTCTCGTCACACTGGTGTTGGAGCTGTTGGCTCAGGTTGCCTTACCGCTGGGTCTGTTGGCGGTGGGTGCGGGAATCAATTTAAAGGCGATGCGATCTTCAGGTTTGCCACTGATGATGGGCGTTGCTGCTCGATTAATCGTTATGCCGCTATTGGCATTGGCAGTTGGTGCGATGCTTCAACTCTCATCAGTGTCACTGCTGATTTTTATGGTGTTTGCGTCGGTCCCGACGGCTTCAGCGGCCTATATTCTGGCGAAACAGCTGAATGGAGATGCACCCTTAGTTGCAAATATTCTCTCTGCACAGACCCTGTTATCGATGCTGACATTGCCGGTGGCGCTATCCTTGCCGGGCCTGATTTTGTGAAATGATATTAATTTTGAAATTTTTTTGAACTTATTTTGAACTTTTTTCTGATGCTGAGGTCTTACTTAATAAGCCTCCTAGTTTCAGTTCAAAATATGAAAATGAAACAATCTCCAGACCTATTGCTGCTACTCACGGTTACCTTAGTAACCGGAGTTGCAGTGACCGGGTTGATCCAATCGATCTAAACTCACTCTTTAAGCAATATAGCGTCTCTTTTCAGTCGCAATGCCGTGCATAGGAACATCCCAAGGTTGTATCGGTAGTTGCTCAACCTTTTGCAGGTCGTGTGCCACGCCAATGAGTTTAGGGCCGTGCATGAACCCTTTTTTCTGTGTGAATTCGAAGGTTCGATCGTAGTAACCGCCCCCCATGCCCATGCGTCCACCCTGTTGATCAAATGCAACCAGCGGCATCAGTACTAGATCCACTGCCCAGGCAGGAGAGTGTGAGCGCTTTAATTTTGGCTCCCAAATCTTGTAGCGATTTTGGTTCATTGAGGTGTTGGGTTGATATTGAGTAAACCAGAGTCGATTGTGTCGAACCGGATGCAGTACCGGCAGGTAGACCGATTTCTTAAGTTTCCAACACAACTTGATGAGCGGTTGAAGATCGATTTCACCATCGTTAGCTAGGTAAACGGCAATGCGTTTAGCGCGATGAAAGTAGGGGGCTTTTCTTAGTTGGTGAACTAATGAGAGTGCAGCACGCTTCTGCTGTTTACTGGAGAGCGCACGACGTGCTCGACGTTTCTCAAGACGAATGGTTTTTCTATCTTCGATACTGAGCATAGAGAAAAGACCCCAGGATGCCGGTGGTGTTCTTGGCCCTGAACCCGAAGGTTCAGAGTGGATACGAGTATAGATATATTAGGCTTTCCGCACGCGGACATGCTCACAATACCTATTCCCCGCATCCGGGAAAATGATTATCGGCTCGAGGGACTTGAACAACTGTCGAACATCCCAGGGTTGAGTTAATTATAACCCTATGAAGCCGCTATTAAAGGGTTTAAGACCGGAAAAACTATGAAAATTTTGCAAGCGTCGCGTCGATCTTATCGATCAACTGCTTGGATTCATCGTTTGAGCTCGCTTCGGCTTTTGATGAGTTCAAATTGTCATAACTCAGGTTGAGGGCCGCCATCACTGCGATACGTTCCATGCCCAGTAGTTTGCCACTGCTAGAGATCTCACGCATTTTCTCGTTCAAGTTTTCTGCTGCAGCAATAAGGCCTGCCTCAGCGCCGGCTGGGCAGCTAAGTGTGTACTCTTTATCAAGAAGGGCAACGGTCAGTGTGTTACTCATGAGCTTTTCTCCAAAACACGAAGGCGATTTAGCATCGATTCAACACGACTACGGGTGCCCTCATGTATTTTGAGTAGCTGAGCACGCTCCTCTTTCAACTTCAGGTTCTGTGTCTGTAAGTGACGATTCTGCTCATCCAACTTTTGTACCAACTCGATCAATTGATCAACTTTGGTGGCGAGCGTTGATGGGTTTACTTCTGACATTGACTGCCTCGAACGTTTTGAATTCCGACCATATTAGCAGGCAGTTGCATTGGGTCAATGTTCTGCATAGCTCCAAAGGCCGCAAAGTGCTAGGATCATCCCCAATAAATGCTCTTGAAAGCGGTCGTCTTAAACGCCCTCTGAATAGCATCTGAACCTTTATTTCTACCGTAATAAGTGAGAGTCGATGAGCGCGCCAGATTTTGATCAACTAGCCAATTTAATGATTGAAGAGGGGGCTATCGCCTTTTCACCCTCTGAGTTACATGGCGCGATCGTTGGGCAGCTCACCGCCGCTAAACGTTTTGATAAAGCGAGTCTTGAGGCGTTTTGTGTCACTCAAATGGATATCACTCGTATCGCTCTTGAGAGCAGCAGCGAAAAGTTGATGGCACTCTACACCCAGATTTTAGAACAGCTGGAATCATCCGCTTTTGAGTTGGCCATTTTACTACCGGATGATGAGCAACCTCTGGCTGAGCGTGCAGAGCAGTTAGGCCTTTGGGTGACTGGGTTCCTAGCAGGTTTTGGCATGGCGATTGGCGATCAAGGGCAACATCTCTCTAATGATGCGCAAGATGGTCTTAAAGATCTGGTGCAAATTGCGCAAATTGAGGCGGACGGCCAGGCCGAAGAGGACGAGAATCTCCTGATGGAGGTGGAAGAGTACGTTCGTATGGCTGCCATGCTGCTATTTAGTGAATGTAATAAAGCGGAGTCTACTGAGTCTGATAAACCGGTAATGCACTGATGAAAATTGATCTCTCAATCTACAAAGAGCGTCGAGCTAAACTGCTCTCTGAGTTACCTGACAATTCGGTCATGATTATCGCTGCGGCCTCTTTGGTCAGCCGCAACGCCGACGCTGAGTTTCCGTTTAGGCAGTCGAGTGATTTCTACTACCTTACGGGATTTAATGAACCGGATGGTTTGTTGCTGCTTAAGCCAAGTTCAGATCAGCCGGTGGTACTGTTCTGTCAGCCACGTGATCCTGAAATGGAGATCTGGACTGGTTACCGAGCAGGTCCAGAGGGTTGCATTGAGACCTTTGGCGCGGATGCTGCATACAATCTTTCAGAGATTGATCAACAGCTTCCCAGCCTAATCGATGGCGTTGATCAGCTGTTCTACCCGTTAGCACGCGATGCTGCATTGGACTCCCGGGTAAAAGGTTGGATTCAGGATCTGGCTAAACGTGTTCGAGCGGGCGCTGAAGTTCCCAAGGCTTTGAGTGATTCAGATTCTATTTTGCATGAGATGCGTCTGTTTAAATCCGATGCTGAGATCGCCATCATGCAGCGAGCGGCCGATATCTCTGCAGAGGCTCATGTTAAAGCGATGCAGCAGTGCCGGGTTGGCATGAATGAGTACCAACTGGAAGCGATTATTCAGAGTCACTGCATGGCTGAGGGTGCTCGTTTTCAAGCTTACACGCCTATTGTGGCGGCAGGGAAAAATGCCTGTATTCTTCACTACATCGACAACGATCAGCCCATTAATGAGGGTGATCTCATTCTGATAGATGCAGGTTGTGAATTGGATAACTATGCCAGTGACATTACCCGGACTTTCCCTGCTAACGGCCAGTTCAGCGAAGAGCAGCGTGCCATCTATCAGTTGGTCTTAGACGCCAACAAAGCCTGCATTGACGCGGTCAAACCGGGTTGTAATTGGGACTCTCTGCATCAGTTGTCTGTCGAAATATTGACTAAAGGGTTGGTTGAGCTCGGTTTGCTGTCGGGTGAGGTGGATCAGTTAATTGAATCGGGCGCTTATCGTCGATTCTATATGCACCGCATTGGTCACTGGTTAGGTATGGATGTTCATGATGTTGGCTCTTACCGTGTAGAGGGTGAGTGGCGCGAGCTTTCTCCTGGCATTGTCACGACCATTGAACCGGGTCTCTACATCGCCCCCGATGATCACAGCGTCGAAGAACGCTGGCGCGGCATCGGTGTTCGCATCGAAGATGATGTTATGGTAACAGATGAGGGTGCGCGAGTTTTAACCTCTGCAGTACCCAAAGAGATAGATGAGATAGAGGCATTGATGCGCCGTGCATGAATCGCAGTTTGATCTAATCATTTGTGGTGGTGGCATGGTGGGCGCCAGTTTAGTCGCTGCGTTAACACCTTCTGCCAAATCCTTAGGTCTTAAGATCGCTCTTGTTGAGCAGAGCCCTATGCAGGCTAAGCCCAATCCTCAGTTTCAGCCCAGCTTTGATGCACGCTCTACCGCATTGGCTTATGGATCCCGAACCGCCTTTGAGTCTATGGGTGTGTGGGAGCTTCTCCATGAACACCTGACTCCCATCGATCGGATCCATGTTTCTGACAGAGGACGCTGGGGTCAAACGACCATGAGTGCTGAGCAGGAGCGCGTCGACGCACTGGGCTATGTTGTCGAGAACCACTGGTTAGGTCAGGTGTTAATGAGCTCGGTACTGGCCGCGCGCGATCAGGTCGAACTCTATTCGCCGGCAACCGTTGAATCGGTTGAGTGGGTGGAGGGTCAGCGTCATGTAGTGATTGAACAAGATGGTGAGTCGATAACCTTAACAGCACCACTGGTGGTCATGGCGGATGGTGGACGTTCTGAGCTTAGACAGCGTATGGGTATTGAGTATCGCCAGACCCCTTATCATCAGCATGCACTCATTGCCAACCTAGAGATTGATCGCCCTCATGATGGCATCGCCTATGAACGTTTTACCGAAAATGGCCCCATTGCACTGCTTCCGATCGAGGATCACGAAGGGCGCCATCGAATGGGGTTGGTTTGGACGCTGTCTGACGATCAGGTCATTACCCGCATGGAGCAAATCGACCAGCAGTTTTTGACCGATCTACAACAAGCCTTTGGCTATCGTGCCGGTCGCTTGATTGGAGTGGGTGAGCGATTCTCCTACCCACTGCATTTAACCTTGGCTGATGAGCAGGTTCGCCGTGGTTTGGTGGTTCTTGGTAATGCCGCCCATGCTCTGCACCCCATCGCAGGGCAGGGGTTTAACCTAGCCTTGCGCGGTGTTTGTGAGTTGGCGGAACGGATTATTCTGGCCAAGCAAGCTAACCAAGATATGGGTGCATTAGCCATGCTGGAAGAGTTCATTGACGGGCGTCGAAAAGATCAAAGTCGTACGATCGGGTTTGGCGACTCTGCATTGAAAATCTTCAGCTCTACTAACCCTGCTTTGCGTTTGGGACGAAGCTTGGCTCTTCAGACCTTAGATCTGATTCCGTCAGCACGCACTCTATTGGCGAGGGCTGCAATGGGTTTGGATACTCCGGCAGCGAGGTTAAAGTCCAATGACTGATAAAAATGCTATTCGCTCAATGGACGTTGCCATTGCTGGTGCAGGTATGACCGGCTTGGCAGCGGCGATTCAACTGGCGGATCTTGGTTTGAAGGTTGAGGTGTTGGATCAGTTTGGTATGGATCTGTCGACCATTGATGATCAGGCTGCTCAACTCATGCAGGGGGCTTTTGATTCTCGTGTGAGTGCACTCACACTGGCCTCAGTCGAGTTACTGAAATCCTTGGGAGCTTGGTCGCATATTCTTAGCTGGCGAGCAGAACCCTATGAGAAAATGCATGTCTGGGACGGTGAAACGCGTGGCGAGGTCGATTTTGACTGTTTTGATATTCACGAGAAGCAGTTGGGCTTTATCGTAGAGAATCGCCTGGTTGTTTTAGGTCTATTAAAAGCGGCACTTGACCGTGCAAATCTTAAGCTCAATTTCGCCTCACGTATTAAAACACTGGGGCGATTCCAAGAGTCTAGTCGACTCATAAAGCTCGAAGATGGTGATCTTTTATCTGCGCAGCTTGTGGTAGGTGCTGACGGTGCCCACTCAAATACACGTAAGCAGTTGGGTCTGGCTACTCATGAGTGGGACTATGGTCAGCATGCCGTTGTGGCAACGCTTGAGATGACTCGGCCTCATCAACACACCTGTTGGCAGCGGTTTACAGAGGATGGCCCTCTTGCACTGCTCCCTCTTAAGACCGCAAGCGCTCATCATGTCTCGTTGGTCTGGTCGACCTCGCCTAAACATGCAGCAGAACTATTAGAGATGGATCAGGATGCCTTTTGTGCAGCCGTCAGCTTTGGTTCGCGTGATGTGTTGGGCCGAGTGGCGTCGGCAACTGGTATTCAAAAGGTTCCGTTAAGACAGCGTCACGCCAAGCACTATGCTGTTGAGGGAGGAGTACTGATCGGCGATGCTGCACACACGATCCACCCGCTTGCAGGGCAGGGTGTCAATTTAGGTTTTTTGGACAGCGCTGCGCTCAACGACGTGATTGCTCAGGCACAGATGCGTCGTGAGCCGATCGGTGATGCGAAGGTGTTAAAGCGTTATGAGCGTTCAAGGCAGATGAGTAACCTGCGCATGAGCGCGGTGATGGAAGGGTTTAGGCGTCTATTTGCTCCACAACCAGCTCCGATCGAATGGGCGCGCAGTGTTGGTATGCGTCTTTTCAATCACGTTGAGCCAATTAAGCAGCACATTATGTCAGAAGCGATGGGCCTTTCCGGCGATCTACCGACTCGGATGCGACGAGCAGCGTCGGCAAGCGTTGATCAAAGATTGAACTAAACCCATTTTAGGGTAAACTTCTTGTCCCTTTTTGAAACTCCGCAGAGAAGCGGAGTTTATTGATTGAATAACAGGACTGTAAATGGGACACAAAACTCCACTCTATGAGTTGCACGCATCAATGGGCGGTAAGCTTGTCGATTTCGGCGGTTGGGATATGCCATTGCACTATGGTTCTCAGCTAGAAGAGCACAATATCGTGCGCCAAGATGCAGGTATGTTCGATGTGTCGCACATGACCATTGTTGACGTATCAGGTCAGGAATCACGTAAGTATCTTCAATATCTTGTGGCTAATGATGTCGCGCGTTTAGAAGTTAAAGGTAAGGCGCTCTATACAGCCATGCTCAATGAGCAGGGCGGCATTATCGATGATCTTATTATCTACTTGATGACTGATAAGAGCTCTTCTAACGAGTGGTACCGCTTGGTGGTTAACTGTGCGACGCGTGAGAAAGATTTGGCCTGGATGGCGGATCGAGCGATCGGTTTTGATGTGACGTTAAATGAGCAACCTGAGTTGGCCATGGTCGCTGTGCAGGGTCCTAAGGCGCGTGCAAAAGTCGCTGCGCTTCTTGGTGGATCGCGTGAGCAGGCCATTAACGAACTATCGGTCTTCCAAGGGTTTGAGTCGGAAGGGTGGTTTATTGCCCGCACCGGTTATACCGGCGAAGATGGCCTTGAGATCATGGTGCCTGATGATGAAGTTGCTCAGTTTTGGTCTGCACTGGCTGAAGCGGGTGTCGCACCTTGTGGCTTAGGTGCGCGTGATACGCTTCGCCTGGAGGCGGGTATGAATCTATACGGCAGCGATATGACCGATTCTGTGACTCCGTTAGAGTCCGGCATTGCATGGTCGGTGGCGTTTGAACCATCTGATCGACAGTTTGTCGGTCGTGAGGTTCTTGATCAGCAAAAAGCGAATGGCGGCTACGATAAGTTAGTGGGCTTGGTGCTTGAAACAAGAGGTGTCTTAAGAGGGCATCAGCGTGTTATTGTTGACGGTGTTGGTGAGGGTGAAATTACCAGTGGTACATTCTCCCCAACCTTAGGCTTCTCGGTCGCTCTGGCTCGAGTGCCTGCCGGTACTGGTGCTGCTGCGAAAGTTGAAATGCGTGGAAAAGAGATCGACGTTCGAGTCGTCCGTCCGCCTTTCGTCCGCAACGGCAAAAAAGTTTTTGAATAATCAGATCAGGTGATAAAAGATGAGTAACGTTCCTGGCGAATTGAAGTATGTAAGCAGCCACGAGTGGATCCGTGTTGAGGGTGATGGCACTGTAACGATTGGTGTTACAGACCACGCGCAAGAAGCACTGGGCGATGTGGTATTTGTTGAGTTGCCTGACATCGATGCAGAGGTGTCTGCTGGTGATGACGCAGGTGTGGTTGAGTCTGTAAAAGCAGCATCTGATATCTATGCACCGGTTAGCGGTGTTGTCGTTGCGGTTAACGATGATCTTGAAGATGCACCAGAGATGGTTAACAGCGACCCTTATGGTGATGGCTGGTTCTTCAAACTTAAACTGACTGATGAGAGTGAATTGGATGACCTTCTAAGCGCTGACGAATACTCAGCTGCTTGCGAAGAAGAGTAATCTGATCTGACTAAAACCCCGGTTGGCTTGAAAGTTTCAATGCCAACCGGGGTATTTTTATTTTTGGTAATCGCTAGATGAAAGCAAAATCTTTAGTTCTACAGCAGGGTGCAGATCGCCGTCTTCGTGGCGGACACGTCTGGATCTACAGTAATGAGGTGGACAATAAAGCCTCACCCCTGAAAAATTTTGAGGTGGGAGAGCAGGTCCAGGTTGTAGATTCCCAAGGTCGCCCAAGAGGCAGTGCGATTATCAACCCCAATACCTTGATCTGTGGTCGTCTGTTTAGTCGTGATCCAGAGCAAGAGCTCGATCGCTCGCTGATTGTGCACCGTCTCAACATCGCACTGTCTTTGCGCGAGATGAGTTTTGATCAGCCCTGCTACCGCTTAGTGTATGGCGATTCGGACGGTCTACCTGGCCTAGTGATCGATCGATACTACGATATCTTTGTGATACAGATTTCGACGGCAGGGATGGAGAAGGTTCAGCATCATGTGATTGATGCCTTGAACAAGGTCTTTATGCCGGCCGCCATTGTGTTGCGTAATGACGGTAAGTTCCGTGAAACCGAAGGTCTTGAGGCCTACGTTGAGGTGGTTCAAGGTGAAGTCGGCGATCTGTCACCACTGTCTGAAAATGGCGTTAACCTAGTTGCACCCCTGTTGACGGGGCAAAAAACAGGTTGGTTCTACGATCACCGTGAAAACCGAGCACGTATGCAGACGATGGTGAAGGGTAAAAAGGTCCTTGATCTGTTCAGTTATGTGGGTGGCTGGGGTGCTCAAGCACTGGCTGCCGGCGCGTCTGAAGTGGCCTGTGTTGATGCGTCTGCAGGCGCACTGGAAGTGGCTGAAGAGAATGCGCGTCTACAAAATGCTCTGCCGAAATTTAGAGCTCTGCAAGGCGATGCCTTCGATATCTGTAAAACACTGGTAGCTGATAAAGAGCGCTTTGATGTGGTGATCGTCGATCCACCTGCCTTTATTATGCGCAAAAAAGACATTCGTAATGGTGAGCGTGCTTATGCACGTATCAACAACTTTGCGATGCGTCTGCTGAAGCGTGGTGGTGTGTTGGTATCGGCATCATGCTCAATGCACCTGCAGACAGACCGTCTAGTCGATATGCTACGGACCAACAGTCGTGAGCTGGATCGTCAGGGGCAAATTTTCGCACAGGGCTATCAGGGAGCGGATCACCCTATTCACCCAGCGATTCCTGAAACTGAGTATCTGAAAGCTTATTTCATGCGCTTATTGGCGAATGAGTGATCAGAATTTATGGAAGAGAAAAACGGTGCCCTAGCTCCGTTTTTTTGTGCCAGATCATTTGATTGATTATCTCTTAAGTCTGAGTGTGGAAAAAATTGGATTTTGAACCACAATGAAAGTGTGACTCTAATCAATAGGAGAGAGTAATGTTTTCTCAGAAACTGGTTTCAGATCTAATGGATGCTTCGGTCGTGCCTCTGCAAGAGTCTGCCTCTTTGGAGGTGGCGGTTGCCCACCTTGTTGATTCTAACTACCCGGGTCTGCCCGTTGTTAACACTGAGGGCAAAATTTCAGGATTCTTGTCAGAGCATGACTGCCTGCGCTACCTCATCTCAAGTAGCTACTATCTTGATGATCGCACCTGTGTCAGCGATATCATGTATCGCCAACCACTGACGGTCTCTCCTAAAGAGACGCTGTTGCAGCTGGCTGAGCGCATGGAAGGTGGTAAGCCTAAGGTTTACCCAGTCTGTGAAGAGGGTAAGTTGCTTGGAATAGTAACCCGTAAAAATGTGATGCGTGCACTTAATGACACGCTGGCGAATACCAAAAAATCCGCTTAAAACAGTTGCGTAGGATTAGCGGCGAAGATCAAGGATCGGCCAGCCGCGCTGCTGAGCTTCAGCTGTTAGTCGTTCGTCTGGGTTAACGGCTACGGCGCGTTCTACCTGCTCAAGCAGAGGTAGATCGTTGATTGAATCGCTGTAGAAGTGGCTGCCAGAGAGGTTGGCGTTGTGCTCTTTGAGCCACTCGTTGAGTCGGGTAACTTTGCCAGATTGGAAGCAGGGTGTGCCCGCTATTTTTCCTGTGTATGCACCATTGAGCTGTTCTGGCTCAGTGGCAAGAAACTCATCTACCTCTAAGCGTTTAGCAATGGGTCCTGTGACAAAGCTGTTGGTCGCGGTGATGATCATCAGCCTATCTCCCGCGGCGCGGTGTGTTGCTAAGAGCTCTTCAGCCTTAGGCAGGATGATCGGCTCAATAACCTCGGACATGAATTCGTTGTGCCACTGATCTAGTTGAGCTTTGCTGTGCTCTGTCAGTGGTTTTAACGCAAACTCGAGAAATTCGTTGATATCCATCGTACCCGCTTTGTACTGTTCAAAAAAACGATCATTTGCGGCTCGGTAGGCGGTCTCATCAACAATGCCTTTTTGACACAAAAACTCCCCCCATGCGTGATCACTGTCGCCGTTGAGTAGGGTGTTATCCAGATCAAAAATAGCCAAGGGTTTCATAAGGTTCTCGTGTTTAGGATTCGCTGCAGAGAATACGGGTGTCTGAGCTGACTGGCAAGACACTGTGAATAGTCTATTTCTTAAAAGTTGGTACTGTGGAACAATAGGACCATAAGTTAAAGTTTTTTAAGGAAAACAAAGTGATCGATTCAGATGGGTTTAGACCGAATGTAGGTATCATTCTGGTTAACTCGCTGGGTCAAGTTCTGTGGGCGCGTCGTTGTGGTCAAGATGCGTGGCAGTTTCCACAAGGTGGAATCAATGCGGATGAGACCGCTGAACAAGCCATGTATCGTGAACTCCATGAAGAGATCGGCCTAACGAAAAAGGATGTGGAGATCCTCGGCGTTACCCGTGGTTGGTTAAGGTATCGTCTGCCAAAACGCATGATTCGTCGTAATCAGTTTCCACTCTGTATAGGTCAAAAACAGAAGTGGTTTATGTTGCGCATGTTGAGTCGTGACGAGGCAGTGAAAATCGACTGTTCGGACACCCCAGAATTTGATGGTTGGCGATGGGTGAGTTATTGGTACCCAGTAGGGCAAGTCGTCTCATTTAAAAAAGAGGTTTATCGTAAAGCGATGCGGGAGTTATCTCCTCGTTTGACACGTATCGTTAAACGCTAGACACACAATGTCTAAAAGGAGTCGCACATGAGCATGCTCGCTCGATTGCGTCAGATTGTGCAGGAAGTAGGCAGTGAGTCCGATCTTGAGTCGGTACTCTCCCTTACTGTGCGTCGCATTCGTGAGACAATGTCGACTGAAGTGTGCTCCATCTACCTAACCGATACGCAAACGAATCGTTATGTGCTTCGTGCCACCGAGGGTTTGAATCAGGACGCGGTGGGTAAGGTCTCTCTATCGTCGACTGAGGGTATCGTGGGTTTAGTCGGTTCTCGTGCAGAACCGATCAACCTTGAAGATGCCTTCACTCACCCTTCGTTTGTCTATCTACAATCGACCGGTGAGGAACGCTTCCACGCCTTCCTTGGTGTGCCGATTATCCATCAGCGTAAAGTGCACGGTGTGTTGGTTGTTCAGCAGCGGGAAGTTCGACGCTTTGATGAGTCTGAAGAGGCTTTCATGGTTACTCTGTCGGCTCAGCTCGCTGGCGTGATTGCCCATGCCGAGGCCACCGGCTCCATTCTTGATGTTTTTGCTGCCGCTAAACAGGATGATGAGCCTGTCACGGCGAAGCGTTTTGTCGGTATCGCTGGCGCACCCGGTGTCGCTATCGGTAATGTCTATGTGGCAACGCTCTCTGCAGATCTACGCAGTGTGCCTGACAAGCCGGCCAATGATATCCAGGCAGAGCTGCAAGATTTCGAACACGCCCTGGTTCAAGTGCGGGAAGATATTCAGAAGGTCTCTGACTCTCTAGCGACGCGCCTTAGAACAGAGGAGCAGGCGCTCTTCGAAGTCTACCTCCGTATGCTGGATGACAATGCCATTCCAAGTGAAGTGCGAACTAAGATTGAGGCAGGAAACTGGGCTCAGGGTGCGCTTCGGGAAGTTATTCAAGCTCATGTTAGGCAGTTCTCCGATATGGAGGACCCCTACTTGCGCGAGCGGGCAACTGACATTCGTGACTTAGGTCGTCGTCTGCTCTCGGCAATGCAACAAGAGGGGGCTGAACGGGTTCCTGATTTCCCAGATAACACGGTTTTGATTGCCGATGACCTTTCGCCGGCTATGCTCGGTTTGGTGCCTGAAGATAAGTTGGTCGGTATGGTGTCTGTGACCGGCTCTGGCTCCTCACATGCCGCCATATTGGCTCGTTCAATGGGTATTCCAACGCTGATGGGTGTGGTTGAGCTGCCCTATACCAAGCTTGATGGTCGTCAGGTTATTGTCGATGGCTACTCAGGCAGGATCTACGTTGACCCGACAGATGATCTGTTAGAAGCCTACAGCTCTATTCTCAAAGAGGAGCGAGCGATTGAGGCTAACCTGGATCAACTTCGCGACCTTCCCGCTGAGACACAAGATGGTTTCAATCAGACGTTATGGGTTAATACCGGTCTGACGGCAGATGTGGAGCGTGCGGTTAAACGCGGTGCTGAAGGTATCGGACTCTATCGTACAGAAATTCCGTTTATGATTAGGGATACTTTTCCTTCTGAACTAGAGCAAGCGGACAGTTACCGTCGTCAACTGGAAGCCTTTGCCCCCAAACCTGTAACCATGCGCACCCTAGATATTGGTGGTGATAAGGCGTTGCCCTATTTCCCAATTGAGGAAGAGAACCCATTCCTTGGTTGGCGAGGCATTCGTGTCACCTTAGATCATCCCGAGATCTTCCTTGTTCAGGTGCGTGCTATGTTGCGGGCATCTGAGGGGCTCAATAACTTAAGGATCATGCTGCCAATGATCAGCAGTGTTCAAGAGGTGGAAGCGGCGCTGGAGCAGATTAATCAGGCGTTCAACGAGTTGTTGGAGGAGGGGTTGGATCTTCAGAAGCCTGAGATTGGCGTCATGATTGAAGTGCCCGCTGCGGTCTATCAAATTGGCCGTTTTGCGCCTTTGATCGATTTTGTCTCAGTCGGTTCTAATGATTTGACTCAGTATCTGCTCGCAGTTGATCGCAATAATCCGCGTGTTGCTGATCTCTACACCACCTATCACCCATCGGTGTTGCAGGCACTGCAGTTGATTGCTAATGAGGCGCACAAATACCAGAAACAGGTCTCTATCTGTGGTGAGATGGCGGCCGATCCCGGCGGTGCGTTGCTGTTGATGGCGATGGGTTATGACGTGCTTTCAATGAACTCGACCAACTTACCTAAAGTTAAGTTGGCGATTCGCAGTGTTGAATATAAAGATGCAGCGTTGCTTTTAGGGCAGGTGATGAAGATGGATGAATCTTCAGATATTCACCTTTTGCTTCGTGAAACGCTTCAAAACGCGGGTCTGACACAGTTGACGCGCCCCGTTCTTCCAGGAAACGATTAGATGATAGAGACATTAATTACCTACCTAGTTCTAGGTTCGGTGGCTGGCGTTGTGGCTGGACTCTTTGGTATTGGTGGCGGTCTGTTGATCGTTCCAGTTCTTATCTTTAGCTTTACGGCACAGGCGATGCCAGAGGCCGTTGTGACACACGCTGCAGTAGCGACTTCACTTGCAACCATTGTGGTTACCTCGATCAGTTCGGTACTGGCGCATAATAAACGCGGTGCGGTTCGCTTTGATCAGTTTAAGCCGCTCGCTGTCGGTGTTGCCGTTGGTGCTATGGTCGGTGTTTGGATCGCTGATCAGTTAAGTGGTGATAATCTTCAAATCATCTTTGGAATTTTTGCCTGTATGGTCGCAGTGCAGATGGCTTTCGATTTGAAGCCGCGTCAAGGTAATAGCACGCCTGAAAACTTAGAGTTGGGTGTTGCGGGGTCAGTCATTGGTGGAGCCTCCTCTATTTTCGGTATCGGCGGTGGTACCTTGACGGTGCCCTACTTGACCGCTCGAGGCAGTGACATGCGTGAAGCGGTCGGTACTTCAGCCGCAGTTGGTTTGCCCATCGCGCTGTTCAGTGCACTGGCTTATATCTGGGCCGGCCAAGATGCCGCAGGTATGCCAGCTTATAGTGTTGGCTACATCTATCTGCCAGCCTTTGTGGGCATTGCGATTGCCAGTTCACAGTTTGCTCGAGTCGGTGCGAAATTGGCGCACTCTCTGCCACAAAAACACCTGAAAAAGATCTTTGCCATCTTCTTAATGGTCATTGGTGTTCGTTTCTTGCTGATTAACTTGATGGGGCTGGCGTGATCTGGACTCATGATATTGACCCAGTTGCGGTCGGCTTTGGTGCTATACAGATTCATTGGTACGGCATCATGTACCTGCTCGCATTCGGTTCGGCCTATTGGTTGGGTACTGTTCAAGCAAAGCGAACCGGTCTATGGAGCGAAAAGCAGCTTTCTGATCTGATTTTTTATGGTGCTCTAGGTGTCATTCTTGGTGGCCGAGTCGGTTATGTCCTTTTCTACCACTTTGACTACTTCTTAGAAAATCCGCTCTGGTTATTCCATGTTTGGGAGGGCGGGATGTCCTTCCATGGTGGTCTGTTAGGGGTGGTTGCAGTCATTCTCTGGTTCTCAAAAAGTCAGGGTAAATCACTGTTTGAGATCGGTGATTTTGTCGCCCCGCTCGTGCCTTTAGGTTTGGCTGCTGGCAGGATGGGTAACTTCATCGGTGGTGAGTTGTGGGGGCGTGCCACTGATCAGGCCTGGGGTGTGATCTTTCCACGTGCCAGCGACCTGTTAGCTAGACACCCTTCGCAGCTTTATGAAGCGCTGCTCGAAGGTATTGTTCTGTTCTCAATTGTCTGGATCTACTCAATGAAACCGCGCAAGTTGGGGTCGGTTTCAGGGCTCTTTTTGTTAGGTTACGGCCTTGCTCGTAGTGCTGTAGAGTTCTTCAGGGAGCCGGATGCGCATCTTGGCTTTATTGGATTTGATGTTTTAACAATGGGTCAGTTACTCTCTCTACCCATGATTTTGATTGGGCTTTATCTGCTTATGCGCCCAGTTGCTTCGAAAAATTAATCTAAGGTTATTGGATGAAACAGTATTTAGAGTTGTGCCAACGCATCATTGATGAAGGCGTCTGGGTGGGTAATGAGCGCACCGGTAAGCGTTGTTTAACAGTGATTGATGCCAATCTTGAATATGATGTCGCTGGCAATCAGTTCCCGCTCGTCACAACGCGCAAGAGTTTTTACAAAGCGGCCATTGCTGAGCTTTTGGGTTACCTACGTGGATACGATAGTGCGGCTCAGTTTCGTGATATTGGCTGTAATACGTGGAATGCTAACGCAAACGAGAATGGTGCTTGGTTGAATAATCCTGCTCGTAAAGGTGAGGATGACATGGGGCGTGTTTACGGAGTGCAGGGTCGTCAGTGGATGGCGTCCGATGGCAGCGTCACCGATCAGCTTAAGAAGATTGTTGATAACCTCTCTAAAGGGATCGATGATCGCGGCGAAATCCTGACCTTCTACAACCCGGGTGAGTTTCATCTTGGTTGTCTGCGTCCTTGTATGCATACCCACACCTTTTCGCTATTGGGTGATCAGCTCTTTTTAACATCCTATCAGCGCAGTTGTGATGTGCCGCTGGGCCTCAATTTTAATCAGGTTCAGGTCTATGTGTTGTTGGCGTTGATGGCCCAGATAACCGGTCATAAACCAGGTAAGGCGTATCATAAGATCGTCAATGCGCACATCTATGAAGATCAGTTGGAGTTGATGCGTGACGTGCAGCTTAAGCGCGAACCTTTCCCTAGCCCGCAGTTAAAGATCAATCCCGATATTAAATCGCTTGAGGATATCGAAACCTGGGTGACAACGGATGACTTTGAAGTGGTTGGCTATCAGTACCATGACGCCATTCAATACCCATTTTCTGTATAAGTAGGAGAGGTTATGAGATTAGCTTTAATCGTCGCTCAGGGTTTAAATCGCGTTATTGGTAATGACAATAAACTGCCTTGGTACCTACCTGAAGATCTGCGTTATTTCAAAGAGGTGACCATGGGTAAGCCCATTATTATGGGTCGCAAAACCTTTGAGTCGATTGGCAAGCCTCTGCCAGGTCGTTTGAATATCGTCATTACACGAGATTCGAATTGGAGTGCTGAAGGTGTCAAAATCGTGGCAAGCCTAGAAGAGGCTATCGAGGTCGGTGAGGCACAGGCTATGATCGATGGGGTAGAGGAGGCTGTCATTATTGGTGGTGCTCAGATCTATGCACAATCGCTACCTCTTGTTGATCGTCTCTACCTGACACAGGTTGAGGCTGAGCCTGAGGGAGATGCTCACTTCCCTGAAATTGACTACGGCCAGTGGCAAGAGTTGGGTCGTCAATCTTTTCCTGCCGGCGACCAGCCGAACCGCTACCCCTACGCATTCATCGTCTACGACCGCAGCGAGGCGTAACCGTGCAACGACTGTTATCGCTGCTGGCAGATGGCCAGTATCGCAGTGGTAACAGTCTGGCTGCGATTCTGGACATATCCTCATCCGCACTTCGAAAAGAGTTAGATAAACTCAGTGCTCTGGGAATCGCTATTCAATCATCGAGAGGGCGGGGTTATCGCATCAATGGCGGTCTAGATCTGCTTGATGAACAGTTTATCGCAAATGAGTTGTCCTCTCTTAACTATGACCGCATCGACGTTTTAGATTCGGTCGACTCGACCAATCGTGTTGCGCAAACCCATATGTCTGATGGCTGTCGCAAAGTGTTAGTGGCAGCTGAGTATCAGGGGCAGGGTCGAGGTAGACGCGGACGTCAGTGGGTGAGCCCTTTTGCGGCCAATTTGTATCTTTCACTGGGCTGCCAATTTAAAGGGGGCGCGGCAGCACTCCAAGGTCTAAGTTTGGCGGTTGGGTTGGCTGTTCAGCAGGCATTGAGTTCGCTTGCTGTGACAGGGGTGCAGTTGAAGTGGCCGAATGATCTCCTATTAGAGAAGCGTAAGCTGGGTGGGGTATTGATCGAGCTGGCCGGCGATCTGACGGGTGAGTGTTCTGCTGTGATTGGTGTTGGGATCAATGTGAAGATGCCGGACAGTGTCAATTCGAGCATTGACCAAGAGTGGTCGGATTTGGGCAACTACATGTCAGGTACGCTAACTCGTTCTCAGCTTTTGATTGAGATTGTCCGATCATTAACTCAACTGTTAAATGAGTTTGAAACAAAAGGTTTCTCGGCATACGCTCAGCAGTGGCAGGCGGTCCATGCATTCCAAGATTATCCTGTTAGGCTCTTAATGGGTCACGCTGAAGTGGAGGGTATTTGCCGAGGTGTGGATGCGCAGGGTGAGGTGCTAGTGGAGGTTGAGGGTAAGCTAAACCGTTACTCTGCTGGTGAGATTAGTTTACGAGGAGTTAACAGTGCGTCTTGAACTGGATATAGGCAACAGTCGAGTTAAGTGGCGCCTGGTATCAGATCGGGTTGAACGCGAGGGTGTGACCAGACTGGTTGATCCTCAATGGCCTGATGCATCGGTGGATGCTCTTTGGATTAGCTCAGTTGCGGCGTCAGAGGTTAATGAAAGGCTCTCCTCGGAACTGGAACAGCGCTATGGCTGTACTCCAGAGTTTGCTCGTGTTTCGAAAGAGTGCGCGGGTGTGCGCTGTGGATATGAGGAGGTCTCTCGATTAGGTGTCGACCGTTGGTTGGTTTTGTTGGCTGCTTTTCAGAGAGGGAAGGGAGTGCCCGCGATACTGGTTGATGCCGGCAGTGCGGTGACCATCGATCTATTGACGGCAAATGGGCAGCATACAGGTGGATTTATCACCCCAGGTTACCAAATGCTGCAGAGTGCGCTGCTGGGGCAAACGGCAAACATCCGTTTTGAGCAAGAGGCTAGTGCTCAACCCTTTGGTGGAGTCGATACTGCTAGCTGTGTTTCATCAGGTGCGGAGTTAGTATTTGCCGGTCTGGCTCACTCTATTTTGGCTCTAAGAGCAGATTTCAATGAGCAGGCGAGTGTTCTGTTAACCGGTGGTGATGCTCTTAAGCTTTTTGAATATATTAAGTCAGAACCTAGGGTTGAGTGTCTGCCAAACCTGGTGTTAGATGGATTGAGTTTGGCGGAGAGGGTGACACTTTAATGTTACGTTGGTTGGTGTTGTTAGTGCTTTTAGGGAATGCGCTGCTGTTTTTGTGGTACGCGCAAGAATACCGATTTGCAGACACCGTCAGGCAGCCAGACATCAGGCCTGCCGCGCTTCGACTTCCCAATGAACTTGATGCAAGCGAGCAGTTAGTATTGCGTCCAAGGGAGTGTGGTTATTTTCAGCCTTTAGAGAGTGACTATGAGGCAGAGAGGTTGCTTATTCAGCTTGAAGGCTATGGAGTAGATCTCGCTTACGAAAAGATTCCTCCTGTTGCGCAAGGTTGGAAAGTTGAATTGCCCCTGCCAGCAGATGCCGATCGTCGTGTTGCCTTGCTCGATCAGCTGGCGTCACTGGGTTGGGTTCCCGAGAGTCGCGATGGTGCACTAGTGATGGGCGTCTATCCTGATGATGCTGCCGTCGATGAGTTGCGAAAGCAGTTCCCAGATGATTTACAGAGCAAATTGCGTAAAAAGGTTAACACCATTCAAAGTGATGCTTTTCGTGTGACTGTAAGCTACCTACAAGGGTTTGAATTTGATCAAGAATTGATCGAAATGGTCGCGACACAGTGGCCTGGCGCTCAATTTGAAAAAAAACCCTGCGAAGGGGTTGCAACGCTGAAACCTGATCAGTAAGATACGCCCCACTTCATTGCTGAGCCGGTATAGCTCAGTTGGTAGAGCAACTGACTTGTAATCAGTAGGTCCCGAGTTCGACTCTTGGTGCCGGCACCATTTCAGCAATAAGTACTGGTGGGATTCCCGAGTGGCCAAAGGGATCGGATTGTAAATCCGACGCGAAAGCTTCGATGGTTCGAATCCATCTCCCACCACCATTTCGATAGCTCCTTCGGCGGGTATGGTATAGTGGCTATTACCTCAGCCTTCCAAGCTGAAGAGGCGGGTTCGATTCCCGCTACCCGCTCCAATCGACGATATTCGCTCATGTAGCTCAGGGGTAGAGCACACCCTTGGTAAGGGTGAGGTCGGCGGTTCAAATCCGCCCATGAGCTCCATGACACATGTAAGGTAGATTAATTGTCTGCCTTTTTTTACGTCTTGGGGTAGGTGTCAGAGCGTTTCGAAGTGGGTTTTCAATACCGCATAGGCTGCTGAATTTCTTGGTTTTATCAGTTGAAACTGAGATTTTAGGCGGGTATAATGCGCGTCCCTTGTTGTATAGGGTAGTGGCTCAATTGGCAGAGCAGCGGTCTCCAAAACCGCAGGTTGGGGGTTCGAGTCCCTCCTACCCTGCCACCTTTTGCAGGTGGTTTATATGCAGCAAATCTAGCTTAAGTGTTTGATTAGTAGAGGTTCTGGTGAACTCAAAAGTTTCTGACGACGTGTCTAAATTTGACAGCCTGAAGTGGCTTGTTGTTATTGCGATCGTTGCTGTTGGTGTGGTCGGTAACTCTGTCTACGCTAACGAGTCACTGCTCTATCGTGTGCTTGCGTTAGTTGCGCTCGCAATTGTAGCTGGCTTTGTTGCACTTCAAACGGCAAAAGGTAAAGCGTTCTTCCGTCTATTCAAAGAGGCGAAGAATGAGATTCGCAAAGTGGTATGGCCAACTCGTCAAGAGACGTTGCAGACGACCTTGATCGTTGTTGTGGCTGTATTGATTGTTGGTCTTTTGCTTTGGGGTCTGGACTCGCTACTCGGCTGGGTAGTGTCTGGCTTTATTGGTTAAGAGGTTTCTATGAGTTCAGAAAAGATGCGCTGGTACGTTGTTCACGCTTACTCTGGTTATGAGAAGCGTGTTCAGGCTGGTCTGCTAGAAGCGATCGAGCGTCACGGTATGGAAGATCTGTTTGGCGATATCCTTGTGCCAACAGAAGAGGTTGTAGAGATCCGTGATGGTAAGAAGCGTAAGTCTGAGCGCAAGTTCTACCCAGGTTATGTGCTCGTTAACATGGTGATGAACGACGAAACTTGGCACATGGTTAAGAGTACGCCACGTGTTCTAGGTTTCATAGGTGGTACGGCAGATAAGCCTGCACCAATTACTCAGCGTGAAGCTGATGAGATTCTACGTCGTGTAGAGAGTGGTGTTGATAAGCCACGTCCTAAGACGATGTTTGAAGCGGGTGAGATGGTGCGTGTTAATGATGGCCCATTCGCTGACTTCAATGGTGTTGTTGAAGAGGTTGATTACGAGAAGTCACGTCTGAAAGTGGCTGTATTGATCTTCGGTCGCTCAACACCGGTTGAACTTGAGTTCCGTCAGGTCGAAAAAGTTTAACGAAGGTTTTTAACGAACTGAGTGGCTGAAAGGCTGCTCGGTTTTTGTTGTGTAAAGGGGAGCCGAGAGGCGCTTGTACCCAAAGGAGTAGCTCAATGGCTAAGAAGATAGAAGCCTACATTAAGTTGCAGGTTAAAGCAGGTCAGGCGAACCCAAGTCCGCCAGTAGGTCCTGCGCTAGGTCAACACGGTGTGAACATCATGGAGTTCTGTAAAGCGTTCAACGCACAGACTCAATCGATGGAACCTGGTATGCCAATTCCAGTGGTTATCACTGTATACGCTGATCGTAGCTTTACGTTCATCACTAAGACTCCACCAGCTTCAATCCTATTGAAGAAAGCGGTTGGTCTTAAATCTGGTTCATCTCGTCCAAACACTGAGAAAGTGGGTACTGTTACTCGCGCTCAGCTTGAAGAGATTGCAACAATTAAAATGGCTGACCTTACTGCTGCGGACATGGATGCAGCGGTACGTACGATTGCAGGTTCTGCACGTCGCATGGGTCTAGTTGTGGAGGGTGATGAGTAATGGCTAAGTTGACTAAACGTCAAAAGGCGATCGCTGAAAAAGTAGAAGCGGGTAAATTGTACGCTGCTGCTGATGCTGCTCAGATTCTTTCAGAAGTTTCTGCTGTTAAATTCGCTGAGTCTGTAGATGTTGCGATCAACCTAGGTGTTGATCCGAAGAAATCTGACCAGGTTGTACGTGGTTCAAGTGTTCTTCCAAACGGTACAGGTAAAGAAGTTCGTGTTGCTGTATTTGCTCAAGGCGAGAATGCTGAGAAAGCAAAAGAAGCGGGCGCGGACGTTGTTGGTTTTGAGGATCTTGCTGAGTCAGTTAAAGCTGGCAACCTAGACTTCGACGTAGTAATTGCAAGCCCAGACGCTATGCGCGTTGTTGGTGCGCTAGGTACAGTACTTGGTCCACGTGGCCTAATGCCAAACCCTAAAGTTGGTACTGTAACTCCAGATGTTGCTGGTGCAGTTAAGAATGCTAAATCTGGTCAGGTACGTTTCCGTACAGACAAGAACGGCATCATTCACGCGTCAGTTGGTAAAGTAAGCTTCGAGCCAAACCAAATCGCTGAAAACGTAGCGGCTCTACTCGCTGAGCTTAAGAAACTTAAGCCAGCGTCTGCTAAAGGCGTTTACGTTAAGAAAGTAACCCTGTCTACAACTATGGGACCGGGTCTACAGGTGGATGTTGCGTCACTAGACGCTTAATCCTCCAGCAAAGGTATTTGAGGGTCTTCAGACCTGTCTGACAGAGACGAAGACCGTCAAAGACCGCAGGTGATGCTATTGATTATTCAGTGGCATCTTAATGGGCCAACCAGCCTGCGCAGACGGTGAGATTCCTCGGAATCATTTTAGCCGTACTCATGCCTCGCGTAAGCGGGGTGGTTGGTAAATATGTCGAAAGACAACCAGGAGTAAATTGTGGCAATAGGACTTGAACAGAAAAAAGCGATCGTCGCTGAGGTTCAGGAAGCTGCTGGCTCTGCATTGTCTGCTGTCGTTGCGGATTCCCGCGGCGTTGAAGTAGGCGATATGACTGCACTGCGTAAGCAGGCACGTGAAGCGGGTGTATGGCTTAAAGTCGTACGTAACACGCTAGCACGTCGTGCAGTAGAGGGCACAGCTTATGAATGTCTAGCGGACTCGTTCGTAGGTCCAACTATCATTGCTTTCTCTCAAGAGCACCCAGGCGCTGGCGCCCGTATCTTGAAAGACTTTGCAAAAGGCAATGACAAGTTTGAGCTGAAAACAGCTGCCTTCGAAGGCGAGATCGTTGATATCGCAATGCTAGCAAGCCTACCGACATACGACGAAGCACTAGCGAAGCTAATGAGCTGCATGAAAGAAGCAGCTGCTGGCAAGCTCGTACGTGCTATCGATGCGGTACGCGTTCAGAAAGAAGAGCAAGCAGCTTAATTGGCTGGTTGCTAAGTAACCGATTTAATAAAGGAATTAATCATGTCTCTGTCTAAAGACGATATCCTAAATGCAATTGCTGAAATGTCAGTAATGGACGTTGTTGAACTAGTTTCTGCAATGGAAGAAAAATTCGGCGTATCTGCTGCAGCTGCAGTAGTTGCTGGTCCTGCTGGCGATGCTGGCGGTGCTGCAGAAGAGAAGACTGACTTCGACGTTGTTCTAGCTTCTGCTGGCGATAAGAAAGTAAACGTAATCAAGGTAGTTCGTGCAGTAACTGGCCTTGGTCTTAAAGAAGCGAAAGAGATGGTTGACGGTGCACCTTCAACTGTTAAAGAAGGCGCTTCTAAAGAAGAAGCTGAGCAGATCAAAGCTGATCTTGAAGCAGCTGGCGCTTCTGTCGAGCTTAAGTAATAACTTGAGCTTGCTGCGCATTAAGCAGCTTTACGCTGCTTAAAAAGCGTATGGCTGGTGGCAAAAATGCCACCGGCCTTTTTCCGTTATTAGTAGATAGACTTTTTAACGGAACGAATTGCTCGATAATTTATCGAGTTTGGTTTCTCAACCTAGATGCACATGCTGGGGAACACTGATGGCTTATTCATACACTGAGAAGAAACGTATCCGAAAGGATTTCAGTAAACTCGGTCAGGTAATGGAACTACCTTACCTGCTCGCGACACAGCTGGATTCATATCGTAAGTTTCTAGAGGCGGGCGCTACTTCTGAAGGTCGCACCGAAGAGGGGCTTCATGCCGCATTCAATTCTGTATTCCCAATCGTTTCTTACTCTGGAAACGCTGCTTTGGAATACGCTGGTTATCGCCTAGGTGAGCCTGTCTTTGACGTAAAAGAGTGTCAGCAGCGTGGTATCACCTACGCAGCGCCACTACGCGTTAAAGTGCGTCTGGTGATCTACGATCGCGATTCGTCTACGAAAGCGGTTAAAGACATTAAAGAGCAAGAAGTTTACATGGGCGAAATGCCGCTCATGACTGAGAATGGTACCTTTGTTGTCAATGGTACTGAGCGCGTAATCGTATCGCAGCTCCACCGTTCACCTGGTGTATTCTTCGATCACGACAAGGGTAAAACACACTCATCGGGCAAATTGCTTTACTCTGCTCGAATCATTCCTTACCGTGGTTCTTGGCTCGACTTCGAGTTTGATCCAAAAGACTCTCTATTTGTTCGTATCGACCGTCGCCGTAAACTGCCTGCGACTATCTTGATGCGCGCGCTTGGTTTCCAAGCAGAAGAGATTCTAGATATCTTCTTTGACACGACTGGCTGGAATCTATCGAAAGATAAGATTCAGATGGATCTTATTCCTGAGCGCCTACGTGGTGAAACAATGAGCTTCGAGATCCTTACACCTAAAGGTGATGTGATTGTTGAAGCGGGTCGCCGTATCACTCCGCGCCACATCCGTCAGATGCAGAAAGAGGGTATGACTCAACTAGAGACTCCTGCAGAGTACCTAGTGGGCAAAGCTCTAGCTAAAGATATCGTTGATCCTGCTACAGGTGAAGTACTGCTTCCTTGTAACACCGAGCTGACTGAAGAGGCGGTAGCTAAGCTTCAAGAAGCTAAGATCGAACGTTTCGAAACGCTTTACACTAACGAATTGGATTGTGGTCCATTCGTTTCTGACACTCTTCGTATTGACCCGACTCGTAACCAGCTAGAAGCATTGGTAGAGATCTACCGCATGATGCGTCCTGGTGAGCCACCAACGAAAGAGTCAGCAGAATCACTATTTGAAAATCTATTCTTCTCTGAAGAGCGCTACGATCTTTCTGCGGTAGGTCGTATGAAGTTCAACCGCCGTCTTGGTCGTGAAGAGGAGACAGGTTCAGGCATTCTGTCTAAAGATGACATCCTAGATGTTATGAAGACACTGATCGAGATCCGTAACGGTAAAGGCGTTGTTGACGATATCGACCACCTTGGTAACCGTCGTATCCGTTCAGTTGGTGAGATGGCTGAGAACCAATTCCGTGTCGGTCTTGTTCGTGTAGAACGTGCTGTACGTGAGCGCCTAAGCATGGCTGAATCAGACAACCTGATGCCTCAGGATCTGATCAACGCTAAGCCAGTTGCTGCTGCCATTAAAGAGTTCTTTGGCTCGTCGCAGCTGTCACAGTTCATGGACCAGAACAACCCGCTTTCCGAAGTAACTCACAAGCGTCGTGTCTCTGCACTAGGCCCAGGTGGTCTAACGCGTGAGCGCGCGGGCTTCGAGGTTCGTGACGTACACCCAACTCACTACGGTCGTGTATGTCCTATCGAGACTCCTGAAGGTCCAAACATCGGTCTGATCAACTCGTTAGCTGTGTTTGCTCGTACAAACAACTACGGCTTCCTAGAGACTCCTTACCGTCGCGTTGTTGATGGTCAGGTAACAGACGACATCGATTACCTATCAGCTATCGAAGAGTCTAACTTCGTTATCGCACAGGCTTCGGCAACGGTGGATGCGAAGAACAAACTGACTGATGAGCTGGTCACTGTTCGTCACTTGAACGAAACAACCGTAATGCCTAAAGAGCGCGTACAGTACATGGACGTTTCACCACGTCAGGTTGTATCGGTTGCGGCAGCTCTTATCCCGTTCCTTGAACACGATGATGCGAACCGTGCATTGATGGGATCGAACATGCAACGTCAGGCTGTTCCAACACTGAAGGCTGATAAGCCGCTTGTTGGTACCGGTATCGAGCGCAACATCGCTCGTGACTCTGGCGTCTGTGTGGTTGCTAAGCGTGGCGGTGTTATTGAATCAGTTGACGCAAGCCGTGTGGTTGTTCGCGTTAACGATGACGAAATTACTGCTGGCGATGCAGGTGTAGATATCTACAACCTAACTAAGTACGTGCGTTCGAACCAGAACACATGTATCAACCAGCGCGCAATCGTTAACCTAGGTGAGCAGGTATCACGTGGTGATATCCTAGCCGATGGTCCATCGGTTGACCTTGGTGAGCTAGCCCTTGGCCAGAACATGCGTATCGCGTTCATGCCTTGGAACGGTTTCAACTTCGAGGACTCGATCCTAATCTCTGAGCGTGTTGTTCAAGAAGATCGTTTCACTACGATCCACATTCAAGAGCTAACCTGTGTCTCTCGTGATACTAAGCTAGGCTCTGAAGAGATTACTGCGGATATCCCGAATGTTGGTGAATCTGCACTCGCTAAACTAGACGAATCAGGCATCGTGCACATTGGTGCTGAAGTAGGTCCTGGTGATATTCTAGTAGGTAAAGTAACGCCTAAAGGCGAAACTCAATTGACTCCTGAAGAGAAGCTACTGCGTGCGATCTTCGGTGAGAAAGCGTCTGATGTTAAAGACACTTCTCTACGTGTTAAAACAGGTACTGTTGGTAAGGTTATCGACGTTCAGGTCTTCACTCGTGACGGTGTTGAAAAAGATGAGCGTGCAATCGCTATCGAGCAAGCTGAACTTGCAAGCATCCGTAAAGACCTTGATGACGAGTTCCGTATTGTTGAAGTAGCAATTTTCGAGCGTCTTGAGCGCACACTAGTTGGCCTTAAAGCTGACGGTGGTGCAGGTCTTAAGAAGGGTCAAGAGATCACGTTTGAATTCCTTGCTGATCTTAAACACGATGAGTGGTTCAAGATTCGCGTATCTGACAGTGCAGCAGCAGAGATGCTTGAAGCGGCTAAGAAGCAGCTTGAAGAGCGTCGTGAAATGCTGGATAAGCGCTTCGAAGATAAGAAGAGCAAGCTTCAGACGGGTGATGATCTAGCGCCTGGCGTACTTAAGATTGTTAAGGTTTACGTAGCAACTAAGCGTCGCGTACAGCCTGGTGACAAGATGGCAGGTCGTCACGGTAACAAGGGTGTTATCTCAGTTATCATGCCTGTCGAAGACATGCCTTACGATGAGAACGGTGAGCCAGTTGATGTGGTGCTTAACCCACTAGGTGTACCGTCTCGTATGAACGTAGGTCAGATCCTTGAGACTCACATGGGTGCTGCAGCGAAAGGTCTTGGTCGTAAGATCAACACCATGCTGGAAGTTGAGCGTAAGAAGGCTGAAAAAGTTAAGGAAGTTCGTGAATTCCTTGAAGCCGTCTACAACGCACAGCACAGCGGCCTAGAGTGTGCTCGTAAAGAAGATCTTAAGTCATTCAGCGATGACGAGATCTTGGCTCTGGCTGACAACCTCAAAGCGGGTGTTCCACTAGCGACTCCAGTCTTTGATGGTGCTAAAGAATCTGAAATCAAAGCGCTGCTGCGTCTTGCAGACATGAATGATAGTGGACAGGTGGATCTGTTCGATGGTCGCACAGGCGACAAGTTCGACCGTCCAGTGACTGTTGGCTACATGTACATGCTGAAACTTAACCACTTGGTTGATGACAAGATGCACGCACGTTCAACCGGCTCTTACAGCCTTGTTACTCAGCAGCCGCTGGGTGGTAAAGCTCAGTTCGGTGGTCAGCGCTTCGGTGAGATGGAGGTTTGGGCACTGGAAGCGTACGGCGCAGCTTACACGCTTCAAGAGATGCTCACAGTCAAATCCGATGACGTGAATGGTCGTACGAAGATGTATAAGAACATCGTCGATGGCGACCACAGCATGGATCCAGGCATGCCTGAATCATTTAACGTGCTGATCAAAGAGATCCGTTCTCTCGGTATCGATATCGAGCTAGAGAACGAGTAAGGGCCTAATTGAACATCGGGCTGTATGCCAAGTGCTGCAGCCCCCTCCCGTGAGGAGCTATAGATAATGAAAGATTTACTTAATCTGTTGAAGACTCAAAGTCAGAGCGACGAGTTCGATTCGATCCGTATCTCTCTGGCTTCACCAGACATGATTCGTTCATGGTCATATGGTGAGGTTAAAAAACCTGAGACGATTAACTACCGTACATTCAAACCAGAGCGTGACGGTCTGTTCTGTGCCAAGATTTTCGGTCCTGTAAAGGATTACGAATGTCTATGTGGTAAGTACAAGCGCATGAAGCACCGTGGTGTTATCTGTGAGAAGTGTGGCGTTGAAGTGACAATGACTAAAGTGCGTCGTGAGCGCATGGGTCACATCGAGCTAGCCTCTCCAGTTGCACACATCTGGTTCCTTAAGTCACTACCGTCTCGTATCGGCTTGATGCTAGATATGACCCTTCGTGACATCGAGCGCGTTCTCTACTTCGAATCATTTGTTGTGATCGATGAAGGCATGACTACGCTTCAGCGCGGTCAGCTAATGAACGACGAGCAGTACTTTGAAGCACTGGAAGAGTTCGGTGATGACTTTGACGCTCGTATGGGTGCTGAAGCGATCGGCGAACTTCTAAAGTCGATCGATCTAGAAGCTGAGATCTCAGTTCTTCGTGAAGAGATTCCTGCGACTAACTCAGAAACTAAGCTTAAAAAGATGTCTAAGCGTCTTAAGCTACTTGAAGCGTTCTACAAGTCTGGTAACAACCCAGAGTGGATGATCCTAAAAGTTCTTCCAGTTCTACCACCAGATCTACGTCCACTCGTACCACTGGACGGTGGTCGTTTCGCAACCTCTGATCTTAACGATCTATACCGTCGTGTGATCAACCGTAACAACCGTTTGAAGCGTCTTCTAGACCTTAACGCTCCAGATATCATCGTACGTAACGAAAAACGTATGTTGCAGGAATCTGTCGATGCGTTGCTTGATAACGGTCGTCGTGGTCGTGCCATCACTGGCTCTAACAAGCGTCCTCTGAAGTCGCTTGCTGACATGATCAAAGGTAAGCAGGGTCGTTTCCGTCAGAACCTTCTAGGTAAGCGTGTTGACTACTCTGGTCGTTCTGTAATCGTGGTTGGCCCATCACTGCGTCTTCACCAGTGTGGTCTTCCTAAGAAGATGGCTCTTGAGTTATTCAAGCCATTTATCTTCTCTAAGCTAGAGCTTCGTGGTTACGCAACTACGATTAAAGCCGCTAAGAAGATGGTTGAGCGTGAAGAGCCGCTTGTATGGGATATCCTTGATGAGGTTATCCGTGAGCATCCAGTTCTTCTAAACCGTGCACCGACACTTCACCGTCTTGGTATCCAGGCATTTGAGCCTGTTTTGATCGAAGGTAAAGCGATCCAGCTACACCCACTTGTGTGTGCTGCGTATAACGCCGACTTCGACGGTGACCAGATGGCGGTACACGTACCGTTGACGATCGAAGCGCAGCTTGAAGCTCGTGCTTTGATGATGTCTACCAACAACATTCTTTCGCCATCAAATGGTGAGCCGATCATCGTTCCTTCACAGGACGTGGTATTGGGTCTGTACTACATGACTCGTGAGCGCATCAATGCGCAGGGCGAAGGCATGGCATTCTCTGATATCAAAGAGGTTCAGCGTGCGTATGGTGCTAAACAGGTTCACCTACAGGCTCGCGTGAAGGTTCGTATCAACGAAACGATCCGCGACATCGAAGGTAACGAAGAGTCTCGCACTGCAATCGTTGATACGACAGTGGGTCGTGCAATGCTGTTTGATATCGTTCCAACGGGTCTTCCGTTCGAACTGATCAACCAGGCGATGAAGAAGAAAGCGATCTCGCGTCTTCTTAACGAGGCGTACCGTCGTTGTGGTCTGAAGGATACGGTTATCTTTGCTGACCAGCTAATGTACATGGGCTTCCGTCAAGCAGCGCTTTCAGGTGCATCGATCGGTGTTAACGATTTCGTTATCCCAGATGAGAAAGTGAACATTGTTGCTGAAGCCGACACTGAAGTGAAAGAGATCGAGCGTCAGTTCGCAGACGGTCTTGTTACTCAGGGTGAGAAATACAACAAGGTTGTCGATATCTGGTCTCGTGCAAACGAATTGCTTGCTAAGAAGATGATGGACAACCTGAAGTCTGACACAGTGATCAACGCTGAAGGCGAGCAGGAAGAGCAAGAGTCTTTCAACTCTGTCTACATGATGGCCGACTCAGGCGCACGTGGTAGTGCGGCTCAGATTCGTCAGCTAGCAGGTATGCGTGGTCTGATGGCTAAGCCAGATGGCTCGATCATCGAGAC
Source organism: Marinobacterium sp. xm-m-383 (assembly GCF_013283255.1). Taxonomy (NCBI): domain Bacteria; kingdom Pseudomonadati; phylum Pseudomonadota; class Gammaproteobacteria; order Oceanospirillales; family Oceanospirillaceae; genus Marinobacterium; species Marinobacterium sp. xm-m-383. The sequence goes on from NZ_WBYT01000002.1 coordinate 382,743, forward strand.
ACCGATCACGGCTAACTTCCGTGAAGGACTAAACGTACTTCAGTACTTCATCTCGACTCACGGTGCTCGTAAGGGTCTAGCCGATACGGCACTTAAGACTGCGAACTCGGGTTACCTAACTCGTCGTCTAGTAGACGTTGCTCAGGATGTGGTTATCACAGAGCAGGATTGTGGCACCGAAGAGGGTCTAGTGATTCAGGCGCTAATCGAAGGCGGCGACGTAGTTGTTGGTCTAGGTGAGCGTGTTCTTGGTCGTGTTATTGCACAAGACGTTCTTGATCCACAGGGTAAAGATGTATTGATCCCTGCGGGTACATTGATGGATGAAGCTTGGGTAGCACGTCTAGATAATGACGATACTTACAGCTCGATCGATGAAGTGATCGTTCGTTCTGCTATTACCTGTGAATCACACCACGGTATCTGTTCAAGCTGTTACGGTCGTGACCTAGGTCGCGGTCACAAGGTTAACATCGGTGAAGCTGTCGGCGTTATCGCTGCACAGTCAATCGGTGAGCCGGGTACACAGCTTACCATGCGTACCTTCCACATCGGTGGTGCGGCATCACGAGCAGCTGCTGTCGATAACATCCAGGTTAAGAACGGCGGTGAAATTCGTCTACACAACCTTAAAACCGTTGAGCGTGCAGATGGCAACCTAGTCGCTTCTTCACGATCTGGTGAGATCGGTGTAACCGATGAGCACGGTCGTGAGCGCGAGCGTTACAAAGTACCTTACGGTGCAGTGATCAAAGCGAAAGATGGCGACACTGTCGAAGCAGGCGCAATCATTGCTAACTGGGATCCGCACACTCACCCAATCGTAACCGAGGTTGCGGGTCGCATTCAGTTTGCTGGTCTTGAAGACGGCATCACTGTTAAGCGCCAAGCGGATGAGCTAACAGGTCTAACTACGATCGAAGTATTGGATATCAAAGACCGCCCACAGGCAGGTAAAGATATCCGTCCAATGATCAAGCTTGTTGATGCCAAGGGTGAAGACGTTCTTCACGCTGGTACAGCAATGCCTGCACAGTACATGCTGCCACCTAATGCGATCTTGAACCTTCAAGATGGTGCAGATGTGGGTGTTGGTGACGTCCTAGCACGTCTACCACAAGAGGGTACTGTCAACAAAGATATCACCGGTGGTCTTCCACGCGTAGCGGATCTATTCGAAGCGCGTAAACCAAAAGAAGCGGCTGTGCTTGCTGAGATTTCAGGTACTGTCAGCTTTGGTAAAGAGACCAAAGGTAAGCGTCGTATTGTGATCACTCCAACTGATGGTGCGGATCCAATCGAAGTGATGATTCAGAAGTGGCGCTCGCTTAACGTCTTCGAAGGTGAGACAGTTGAGAAGGGTGAGGTGATCTCAGATGGTCCATCAAGTGCACACGATATCCTGCACGTATTGGGCGTAGAAGAGCTAGCTAAATACATCGTTTCTGAGATCCAAGACGTTTACCGTCTACAGGGTGTAGGCATCAACGACAAGCACATCGAAGTGATTGTGCGTCAGATGCTTCGCAAGGTAGAGATCCTAGATAGCGGTGATTCTGAATTCATTCAGGGTGAACAGGCTGAATTCGTAGATGTGACAATCGCAAACGAAAAATTGGTTGCTGAAGGTAAGCAGCCAGCTAAGTTTGAACGTGTGCTTCTAGGTATTACTAAAGCCTCTCTGGCAACAGAGTCGTTCATCTCTGCAGCGTCGTTCCAGGAGACAACTCGTGTCCTAACGGAAGGTGCAGTAACCGGCAAGAAAGATTACTTGCGCGGTCTGAAAGAGAACGTGGTTGTGGGTCGTCTGATCCCAGCCGGTACTGGTCTTGCATACCACAGCGAACGCAAACGCAAACGTATGCAGGATACAGAATCTAGCGTCACTGTAAGTGCTGAAGAAGTACAAGCAGCTTTGACTGAAGCATTGAACGCTTCAGTGGAAGATTCTGAATAATTTCAGAAGACGTTGACGAGAAGGGGTGGAATTGATTAAAATTTCGCCCCCTGAATGACTAGGGCTTCGGTCCTAGTCTTTTTGTTGTTTAACTAAACGTGGAGTTTGCTTAATGGCAACTATCAACCAGCTGGTGCGCAAACCACGTAAACGCGTTGTAGAGAAGTCTGATGTTCGTGCATTAGAAGCTTGTCCTCAACGTCGTGGCGTATGTACCCGCGTTTACACTACTACACCTAAGAAACCGAACTCAGCACTACGTAAAGTTTGTCGTGTTCGTCTTACTAACGGTTTCGAAGTTTCTTCATACATCGGTGGTGAAGGTCACAACCTACAGGAGCACAGTGTTGTTCTTATCCGTGGTGGCCGTGTTAAAGACCTACCTGGTGTACGTTACCACACTGTACGTGGTGCGCTTGACTGTGCGGGCGTTAACGACCGTAAACAGGGCCGCTCTAAGTACGGTGCTAAGCGTCCTAAGTCTTAAGTTCGTCTACTCTCTATGAGAGTCGGCGAAGCTGTTAAGCAGGACCTAGTCCGCGCTGGTAGCTAGACCGAGACGATAAGAGTAAGGGCAGGCTTAATTGCCTGAGTAACCTGAAGACCTTTTAAACGATTTATTGAGGGCTTATCCATGCCAAGAAGACGCGTCGCTGCAAAGCGCGAAATTCTACCGGATCCTAAATTCGGAAACATCACACTGGCTAAATTCATCAACCACTTGATGATTAGCGGTAAAAAATCTGTAGCAGAGAGCATCGTTTACGGCGCTCTAGCGAAAGTTGAAGAGCGTACTAAAGCAGATCCTTTGGAACTGTTTGATAAAGCGTTGGAAACTGTTCAGCCTATGGTCGAAGTTAAGTCTCGCCGCGTTGGTGGTGCAACTTACCAAGTACCTGTTGAAGTTCGTCCATCACGTCGTATGGCGCTTGCAATGCGTTGGCTGGTTGACGCATCGCGTAAGCGTGGCGAAAAAGACATGTCTCTTCGTCTAGCGGGCGAGCTACTAGACGCGGCTGAAGGCCGTGGCGCTGCGGTTAAGAAACGTGAAGACGTTCACCGCATGGCTGACGCTAACAAAGCGTTCGCACACTTCCGCTTCTAAGCGTTTTTATCTGGCGAAATGGTGTTATCATTTCGCCAGCTTTAAATTCGCTTTTTTAAAGCCTTCGTTTATGACGAGGGCTTTTTACGTTTCAGGAGTTTGATCAATGGCTCGTACTACCCCAATTAATCGTTACCGTAACATTGGTATCTGTGCTCACGTAGATGCTGGTAAAACGACAACAACCGAACGCGTTCTGTTCTACACAGGCATGTCACACAAGATCGGTGAAGTGCACGATGGCGCTGCAACCATGGACTGGATGGAGCAAGAGCAGGAGCGTGGTATCACCATTACCTCGGCTGCGACAACCTGTTTCTGGAAAGGGATGAATCAGCAGTTCGATGAGCACCGCGTTAACATCATTGATACTCCTGGGCACGTTGACTTTACCATTGAGGTAGAGCGTTCACTGCGTGTACTGGATGGTGCCGTTGTTGTGCTCTGTGCCTCTTCGGGTGTTCAGCCGCAGACTGAAACGGTATGGCGTCAAGCAAACAAGTACGAAGTACCTCGTATGGTGTTTGTGAACAAGATGGACCGTGCCGGTGCAGATTTCTACATGGTGGTTGATCAGCTTAAACAGCGCCTGGGTGCTGTACCAGTACCTATTAATATTCCGATTGGTGCTGAAGATGAATTCAAAGGCGTCGTTGACCTGATCAGCATGAAAGCGATCATGTGGAACGAAGCCGATCAAGGTATGACCTATGATCTGGAAGAGATTCCAGCTGATCTACAGGACCGTGCCGAAGAGCTTCGTGAAGAGCTGCTAGAAGCGGCGGCCGAAGCCAATGAAGAGTTGATGGATAAGTACCTTGAAGAGGGTGAGCTATCTATTGATGAGATTAAAGCGGGTCTGCGTCAGCGTACTCTGAATAACGAGATTGTTTTGATGCTAGCCGGTTCTGCGTTCAAGAACAAAGGCGTTCAAGCAGTACTCGATGCGGTTATTGAGTACCTACCATCGCCGACTGAGGTCAAAGCGATCGAAGGTACATTGGATGATGCTGCTGAAACCGTTGAAACGCGTGAAGCGGATGACAGCGCGCCGTTCGCCTCACTGGCATTCAAGATCGCTACCGATCCCTTTGTGGGAACCTTGACCTTCGTTCGTGTCTATTCAGGTGTGTTGGCATCTGGTGACAGCGTTTATAACTCGGTTAAACAGAAGAAAGAGCGCATCGGTCGTATGGTGCAGATGCACGCTAACAGCCGTGAAGAGATTAAAGAGGTTCGCGCAGGCGACATCGCTGCGATGATCGGTCTTAAAGATGTGACCACAGGTGATACGCTGTGTGATGCTGACAAGAAGATCGTTCTAGAGCGTATGGAGTTCCCTGAGCCAGTGATCTCGGTTGCGGTTGAGCCTAAATCACAAGCGGATCAAGAGAAGATGGGCTTGGCACTGGGCAAATTGGCGCAAGAGGATCCATCCTTCCGTGTTGAGACCGATCAAGAGACAGGCCAGACCATCATTTCGGGTATGGGCGAGCTTCACCTAGACATCATCGTTGACCGTATGAAACGTGAGTTCAAGGTTGAAGCGAACATCGGTAAACCTCAGGTGGCTTACCGTGAGAAGATCCGCAGCAGTGTTGTTGCAAACCACAAGTTTGCCCGCCAGTCAGGTGGTCGTGGTCAGTATGGTCACGTTGTCGTTGAGTTCTCGCCAAGTGATGACGAAGGGTTGGAGTTTATCAATGAGATCGTCGGTGGTGCGATTCCAAAAGAGTACATTCCTGCGATCGAGAAAGGTATCTCTGAGCAGATGAAGAACGGTGTTCTTGCGGGCTACCCATTGATCGGTCTGAAAGCGCGTCTTTACGACGGCTCTTTCCACGATGTCGACTCTAATGAGATGGCCTTTAAGATCGCCGCATCTCAAGCACTTAAAAAGTACGCTATGGAAGCCGATCCTTGTCTTCTAGAGCCGATGATGAAAGTGGAAGTCGTAACACCTGAAGAGTACATGGGTGACGTGATGGGTGACCTTAACCGCCGTCGTGGTCTGGTTCAGGGTATGGAAGATACGACATCAGGCAAGGTGATTCGTGCTGCAGTGCCACTGGGTGAGATGTTCGGTTATGCGACCGATCTTCGTTCAGCATCCCAGGGTCGTGCGACCTACTCAATGGAGTTTGAAAACTACGCAGAAGCGCCGAAAAACATCCTTGATGGCATGTTGAACCGCTACTAATTGATATCAGTGATTAAAAAGCAGAGCCGGTTTACCGCCTCTGCTTTTTTATGCCTGTGAAGCTTTGGCCTTCAATCCTTTGGAGGCAAACAGAAGCGTCAAACTAAGGGCTAAGTAGAGTAGTAGATCAGAGGTGTTGGCTTTCCAGCTGAAAATAGCGATTGCCAGTAGAATTGCCGCACTCAAAAACGAAGCTCGTTGGGATCTGATTTTGCTAAGAAAGGCAGCTGCTCCTAATGCACCTATTAGAACAATAGCCAACACCATAGCGTAACCTGCTCCGGCATCCATTCTACGGCAGAGCTCAAACAGGGCAATCAGTGCCAGTAGGTAACGCCCCCAGGTTTGCATGGTGAAGCTGCGCTGCACCGCTCGTGCCAGCAGTGCGCTAGCCATCATGGGGGCCCCTGCATAGAGGGCCAAATTGTTCAGCATCCGAAGCAGTGTCGAACTGTCCATGGAGTCACTGGTCAGGGTGAAGCTGCCAATGAGGGCTATGATCATGCTCAGCAGTGAGAGTCGAGTGACTTTGATCTCACTGCTGCTATCGAGGTTATCTTGCGTCCCTCTGAAGAGGTAGAGCGTGCTAGCGATGGCCGCTAGCAACAGGAGTATTTGCCCCAACAGAGTCATCGCAGATTACCCTAGTTTCGCAAAGGCGCGGTCAGCCGCTGCAATGGTTGCGTCTAGGTCAGCCTCTGTATGAGCGGCGGAAAGGAAGCCCGCTTCATACGCTGAAGGTGCCAGATAGACTCCTTCGTCGAGCATGTGGTGGAAGAACTTTCCGAACGCTTCAACATCACAGGCGGTTGCATCACTAAACCCAGTGATGTTCTCACGATCGGTGAAGAACAGACCAAACATACCACCTACTGTGGTCGTGGTCACAGAGATGCCGTTTTTAGCCGCTACTGCCTTCAACCCTTCGGTGAGGTATTCTGTCTTCGCGCTTAACTCTTCGTACAAGCCTTCACGCTCCATCGCGGTTAGCATAGCAAGGCCGGCACGCATGGCTAGAGGGTTGCCTGATAGGGTGCCCGCTTGGTAAACAGGGCCCAGTGGCGCGATCTGATGCATGATCTCCAGTTTGCCACCAAAGGCGCCAACGGGCATGCCGCCGCCAATGATCTTGCCTAGAGTGGTAAGATCAGGTGTGACACCATAAAGCTCTTGTGCACCGCCGCGCGCTACGCGGAAGCCACTCATCACCTCGTCAAAGATCAAAACGGTTTCGTATTCATCACAGATGGCACGCAAGCCTTCCAAGAATCCTTCTACTGGAGGGATACAGTTCATGTTGCCAGCGACTGGCTCAACGATGATACACGCAATCTCTTTACCCACTTCAGCGAAGGCCTGTTTGACACTCTCTAGGTTGTTAAACTGCAGTGTGATGGTGTGCTCCGCCAGTGCAGCAGGCACTCCAGGTGAGTTTGGTTCGCCCAGTGTCAGTGCTCCTGAGCCCGCTTTGACCAGCAGTGAATCGGAATGACCGTGGTAGCAGCCTTCAAATTTAACGATCTTATCGCGACCGGTGTAACCTCGCGCTAATCGGATGGCACTCATGGTCGCTTCAGTACCCGAGCTGGTCATGCGAACCATCTCCATTGAGGGTACAAGCTCACAAATTTTGTCTGCCATCTCTGTTTCGATTGCTGTTGGTGCACCGAAAGAGATGCCGTGGTTTAGGGCATCACGCACCGCATCGATCACAGGAGGGTAGTTGTGGCCAAACAGCATAGGGCCCCAAGAGCCGATGTAGTCGATGTACTGTTTGTCATCTTCGTCGAAGATGTAAGCGCCTTCGGCACGTTTAACAAAGACCGGTGTGCCACCGACACCTTTGAACGCACGAACGGGCGAGTTAACACCGCCTGGGATGTGTTTCTGGGCGGCTTCAAATAACTGTTCTGACTTAGACATCAACTTAACCTCGGTAAACATTTTTGACCATTATCCACAGCCAGCAAGGGAGTGTCAGTAGTACGCCTGAACAAATCCCTTGGATCGTGAATCTGGAGTTGGAAATCACTGTGGCGTATTATACAGCACCTGAATTCTTAAGACTCAGTCAGTATGGCTAACATGGAGCGTGGAACTATCGTGATTAAAGTAGGTATTGTGGGTGGCACGGGTTATACCGGCGTTGAACTGCTTAGACTGTTGGCCAACCATTCAGAAGTCTCTGTCGAGGTGATTACCTCCCGCTCTGAAGAGGGTATGCCAGTTGCTGATATGTTCCCCAATCTTCGTGGTCATTACGATCTAGAGTTTACCGTGCCAGATGTTGACCGCTTGGCCGCCTGTGATGTTGTCTTCTTTGCAACGCCGCACGGTGTTGCCATGTCGATGGCGCCGGCGTTAGTTGACCGTGGTGTGCGCGTGATCGATCTGGGTGCTGACTTCCGAATCAAGGATGTACCGCTTTGGGAGAAGTGGTACAAGCTGGACCACAGCTGCCCAGACCTGGTTGAGAAAGCGGTCTACGGTTTACCTGAGTTGAATCGGGAGCAGATTAAAGATGCGCAGTTAATTGCTTGTGCTGGCTGTTACCCCACCGCGACTCAGCTGGGCTTTTTGCCGCTGCTAGAAGCGGGTTTGGTTGATACACGCCGTTTGATTGCCGACTGTAAGTCGGGTGTATCCGGTGCCGGTCGTGGCGCCAGTGTTGGTACATTGCTGTGTGAGTCGAGCGAGAGTTTTAAAGCCTATGGTGTGCCTGGCCACCGCCACCTCCCTGAAATTCGCCAAGGACTCACTTGGGCGGCGGGTAAGCCGGTCGGTTTAACCTTTGTACCTCATTTGACGCCGATGATTCGTGGTATTCACGCGACGCTCTACTCTACGTTGAAAGACCCTGTTGATTCGGGTCTGCAAGAGCTCTTTGAAGCACGTTATGCCAACGAGCCTTTTGTCGATGTGTTGCCTGCAGGTTCTCACCCTGAGACTCGCAGTGTAAAAGGGTCTAACTTCTGTCGTATCAGCGTTCACCGTCCACAAGATGATGATACGGTCGTGGTTCTCTCAGTCATCGATAACTTAGTGAAAGGTGCTTCTGGTCAGGCAATTCAGATCATGAACATTATGTTTGGCCTAAAAGAGAATGCAGGCCTCACTAACGTAGCGTTGATGCCATAATTCTTGACTGTTTTACTTGGTTTTGTGAGAATTCACCCATTCCAATGAATTTTGAGGTGTGTATTCATGTCCGCTGATGCCGATATGATCTTTACTGACTCTGCTGCAAATAAGGTACGTACTCTGATTGAAGAGGAGCAGAACGATAACCTAAAGTTGCGCGTCTTCATTACTGGTGGTGGCTGTGCAGGTTTTTCGTACGGCTTCACTTTCGATGAGTCTGTGGCTGAAGATGATACTGTGGTTGAGAATGCGGGAGTGACCATGGTGGTTGATCCGATGAGCTTTCAATATCTTGTGGGTGCAGAGGTGGATTACAAAGAGGGTCTACAGGGTTCCCAGTTCGTGATCAACAATCCTAATGCAACAACGACCTGTGGTTGTGGTTCATCTTTCTCAATTTAAATGAATGCTATAGGCCAGCGGCTCCTAGCAAGAGTGGCTGGCTTTTTTATTAGGGGGCTATCATGAGTTACAAAGTGTATATGTCGGGTGAAATTCATACCGATTGGCGTGATGTGATTCGCCAAGGTACTGAAGCATTGGGTCTGGATATTACCTATTTGGCTCCGGTCACTGATCACCCTGCCAGTGATGCTGCCGGCGACCACTTGGGAGAGCAGTCAGATAATTTCTGGCGTGATCACCAGTCATCCAAAGTGAACCTAATTAGAACCAAAGGGATGATCGAACAAGCTGATCTGGTTGTGATTTGTTTTGGTGACAAGTATAAGCAGTGGAATGCTGCATTCGATGCAGGCTACTGTGCTGCTTTGGGTAAGCCTTACATTACTCTGCATGCAGAAGATTTGATTCACCCACTTAAAGAGGTTGATGCTCAATCTCTAGCCTGGGCCAAGACGAATGAGCAGGTAGTGGAGACGTTGCGCTACGTCCTTCAGCCTTAAGCGGGAAAGAGCGCGCCAAGGCGACGCTCACCGAAGGCGCCTGTCACAGCTGGGATATTCCCAGCTTTTTTGTTTTTAAAAGCCCAAGCTAGCCAAGCAAAGGCAGCGGCTTCCATGGCATCGGCTGACCAGCCTAATAGGTCGCTGGATATAATGGTGAAGTCAGGTAGGTGTGCTGTTAGGCGTTCAATCAAATGATCGTTTCGCGCGCCTCCGCCACATAGAATCAGTTGACAGTGGGTCAGCTTGGCCTGTTTTAGAGCGTCAGCAATGGTCACTGCGGTTAGCTCTGTCAGCGTCGCTTGAACATCTTCAGGCGGTAGCTGATCAAAGTCTGCGAGTTTATGATTGAGCCACTCTAGATTGAAAGTTTCCCGACCGGTGCTTTTTGGGGCGGCTCGATGGAAATAGGGCTCGTCTAATAGAGCGTCAAGCAAGGGTTGGTTTATATCACCGCTCGCCGCCCATGCACCCTCTGCATCAAAGTGAACCCCCTTATGTTGGTAGATCCACTGATCGATCAGTGTGTTGGCAGGTCCGGTATCAAAACCTTGAATATCTCCGTTTGATGTAAACAGAGAGAGGTTGGCAATGCCGCCAAGGTTCAAAAGGGCAAAGGGTCGGCGCATCTTCTCGGTTAGGAAATGATGGAAGGCAGGTACCAAAGGCGCTCCTTCACCACCTGCTGCAAGGTCGCGTCGTCTGAAGTCGGCAATGACATCGATTCCGGTCATCTCGGCCAGAATATGAGGGTTACCTGCCTGCAGAGTGCAGCCTTCGTCTGGTCTATGTCGTAGGGTTTGACCGTGGTAGCCAATAGCGTTGACCTCTTTAGGATCAATGCGGTGGTCATGCAGGAAGATCAGAATGGCTTCCGCAGCAAAAGTGGCCAGGTCCCTATCTAGGATCATCAGCTGATCAATCGATTGGGGCTGGCCAGTCATAAAGGGAAGAATGCGCTGCTTAAGTTCGTCAGAGAATTCGAAACAGCGAGAGTGCAGTAGTTGATACTCAGGTTCGAAGTAGCAAAGAGCGATGTCGAGCCCATCTAAGCTGGTGCCGGACATGAGGCCCAGAAACATTTTACTCTGCTGCACGACTCTCACTGGCAATCAGTTGCTCAATAGCCTTCTGCTGAAGTGAAGCAATCATATCGTTAGCCACTTTATTGAAGTTGGCACGCTCTTTCTTAGCAATCGGTTGTGCGGCAGGAAGTTTCACCGTCTGTGGGTTCTTATGGACCCCCGCAACTCGGAACTCATAGTGCAGGTGGGGGCCGGTTGCAGTGCCGCTCATACCTACGTAGCCAATGGTCTGGCCTTGCTTAACGCGTGAACCCTTTTTAACCTTGCTGTTGTATTTGCTCATGTGGCCATAGAGCGTAGTGATGTTGCCACCGTGTTGGATAATGACCGTACGACCGTATCCGCCTTTTGTACCGCGCCAAATAACTTTGCCATCCCCGGCTGCCTTGATGGGTGTGCCTGTTTTAGCAGCGTAATCAGTTCCTCGGTGAGGACGTTTTACGCCAAGCACTGGATGGTAGCGCTCGCGTGTGAAGCCTGAGCTGATTCGGCGGAAGTCGACAGGGGAGCGTAGGAAAGCTTTACGCATACTGCGGCCTTCCGGAGTGAAGTAGTTTACGTCACCGTTGGAGTCTTCATAGCGAACGGCGGCGAAAGTATCACCGTTATTGGTGAACTCCGCGGCAAGAATGTCGCCATCGCCAATTCTTTTTCCATCTAAATACTTCTCTTCAAACAGCACTCTAAACTGGTCGCCTTTGCGAATATCCAGAGCAAAATCGATGTCCCAGCCAAATACCTCGGCCAGTTTCATGGTGATGTTCTCAGATAGACCGGCGCTTTTGGCTGCAAGGTAGAGCGAGCTGGAGATCTCTCCAGTGACGAACCGCTGGCGCATCTCGGGTTCAAGTACTAGGGTCTCTTGCTGATAACCCGTATCCGTCAGCGAAAACTCAACTGACTCTAACAGGCTCTTTTCAATGCGCAGTGTGATGAGTTGGTTATCTTCAATGTGAAGACTGAGCGTCTGGCCAGGACGGAGCGCATTGAAGTGCTTGGTTTTTTTATCAGCCTGGGCAATCTTATGAACATCTTTAGCACCTAGGCCGGCACGCTTGAAGATTTTGCTTAGGTTGTCACCGCTTTTGACTTTAAAGCGTTGCCACTCAATAGCGGGTGGCTGTTCTGCCACTTCAGTGGTGGCTGAGGTTTGCTCATTGTGTTCTATAAGGGTTGAAGAGGTGGTTTCAGCCACCGGTAGTTGTGCTTCTGGAAGGGCTTTGGGTGAAATAAGTTCGATCTGAGATCGAGTGGCTTCTACCTCCGATGAAGGAAGTATCGAGAGCATCAAGGCGATAAACGACAGAGACCCAACAACGGCAAGGTGCATCTTAGGAAATCGCTTCGCTTTTCTGAAAATATTTTTAGCCAAACCTACAGCCAGATATTAGTTGAAACAGAGTGTTTGTCCCTTAGACAGTTAATTGTATAAAAGTTCCATCTAGATTCCGATAGATAAAGCGATTTAGCGATGATTTTAATCAAATGGATCCCTTATCAAATTTGTCTAACAGATGATCAATCGGTAGAATCTCGCCTCTCAAATTAAGACCGCAAACATCGGATTGAAACAAACCATGGCAAATATCAATTTAATCGCTGAACTTCAGTCGCGTGGACTTGTCGCGCAAATGAGTAGTGAAGATGAGTTAATGGAACACCTAGAGAAGGGTTCTGTAACGCTCTATTGTGGTTTCGATCCGACGGCAGATAGTCTGCACATTGGTAGCCTAGTGCCGCTGTTAACATTGCGTCGTTTTCAAGAGTATGGCCATAAGCCTTTGGCTCTTGTGGGTGGAGCAACCGGTTTGATCGGTGATCCGAGCTTTAAAGCACAGGAGCGAAAGTTAAACGATGATTCAACGGTTGCTGGTTGGGTGGATAAACTCAAAGCACAAGTGAGTCAGTTCATCAGCTTTGATAACTGCGATAACAGTGCCGAGGTTGTAAATAACCTCGACTGGACTCGAGGCATGGATGTACTGACCTTCCTGCGCGATGTGGGCAAGCACTTCTCTGTAAACTCGATGATTGCAAAAGAGTCTGTAAAACAGCGTATTGATCGTGAGGGATCTGGTATCTCTTTTACAGAGTTTACCTACATGATTCTTCAGTCTTTTGACTTCCAGCAGCTTAATAAGTCGCACGGTTGTACTTTACAGATCGGTGGTTCTGATCAGTGGGGCAACATTACTGGTGGTATCGAACTATCACGCCGTATGAATGGCAACCAGGTGTTCGGTATTACGCTGCCACTGGTAACCAAGTCAGATGGAACAAAATTTGGTAAAACCGAGTCAGGTACTATCTGGTTAGATGCGACTAAAACATCGCCCTACGCCTTCTACCAATTCTGGATGTCGACGGCTGATGCAGATGTTTACAAGTTCCTTCGTTACTTCACCTTCTTAGATGTTGAGAGAATTGCTGACATTGAAGAGGAAGATAAAGCAGCGACTGGTCGTCCTCAAGCGCAAGCGATTCTCGCGGAAGAGGTGACACGCTTGGTGCATGGTAATGATGCAGTAGAAGCGGCTAAGCGAATTACAGAGTCACTCTTCTCAGGTGATATTAGCCAGTTAAGTGAAGCTGACTTTGAGCAGCTTAAGCAAGATGGTCTTCCGGCGACACAGGTTCCAACCGATCTTTCGGATACACCGTTGACGACACTGTTGGTTGATGCGGGTATGGCGAATTCCGGTAAGCAGATCAAAGATGCACTGCAGCGTGACGCTGTCATCGTAAATGATCGTGCCTGTGGTATGGCCGATAATATGTCAGGCAACGAAATTTTCAGCTCTGAAGCAGGCCTATTTGGTAAATATTTCCTAGTCAAACTGGGTAAAAAGAAACACCACCTGTTTTATTTGTAAAAAAGTTAGTTTTTTTACAAAAAAGGGGTTGAATAAAAATCGGGTGTCGGTAATATACGCACCTCGCTTGAGACGAGTACTCAAGCAGCCACCAAAAGATCGGTGGCACGCTCTTTAACAATTAATCAGGTAATGCGTGTGGGCGCTTGTTGAGGTTGAGCACAAAAGCTTAACAAGACAAGCAACCTATATGTGAATTCATTTAGCGTAATGTTTTTCTTGAGCAAGATTTAGATAGTCATTTATGACTGTCGAACTTTTTAACTGAAGAGTTTGATCATGGCTCAGATTGAACGCTGGCGGCAGGCCTAACACATGCAAGTCGAGCGGTAACAGAGAGAAGCTTGCTTCTTTGCTGACGAGC